>DATIKE010000204.1:0-11853 GCA_035477895.1 Phycisphaerae bacterium | reverse complement strand
CATGCCGGTCCACGCCGCATTATACGCCGCGACCACCGCCGGGTCGGGAATGTCGGGAGAATCCGGCACGATCCGCCAGTCCGGCTCGCTCATGGCCGGTTTGTAGTTGTTGAACCACATGAAGGAGTCGACCCGCGGCATGTCTGTCAGAATGTAATCGCTGGCCTGGGTGATCCATTGCGCCTTGTTGGTGCTGGCGGCCAGTGCCGGAACCACCCCGCACATCGCCAGTGCACACGCGGCCTTCACCACCGTCCTCTCCAAAAGACGGATATCCACCAATCGACCTGAGTTACTACCGAACATGGAGTTGTCTCCGTTTGGTTCGCCTTTTCCCCTCACCCAAGGCTGCCTGTCTTAAAGGGCATCCCCTCTTGCTATTGGAACCTCCGTCTGCGATCTGCGTTGGAGATATCAATGCACTGTACACCTGCCCCACCACCGAATCAAGTCTTCTTTGCGAATTTCCGCCGCCCAAAGCCCGGCTCGCCACCGGGGCAGCCCATAACTACCCTGCTCAAACTGACCGGCTTGCGCGCTCTGTCTCACGTATCCGACGTATCCAGAAGGACTTACGGTGGTGTTGGTGCAGGCCTTGTTCCCAAACAGTCGGATTGAATACCCTGGCCATGCCAACCTCGTTTCGCCGATAGGTTTTAACGGGAAAAACGAAGGGGTTCTAACGACCCCGATCGGCCGGGAAGGTGAGCATGGGACGCCAACGGGTTCGCGTCCGATAAGAGCCCATCCCAAAACCCTGAAATCCGACCGGCTGGAAGCCGGTCCCACACGAGTTTTGGGATAGGCTCTAAGCCGGCGGTTTGAGATTCTCAAAAAAGCAGTGGACAACTACCGCATCGAGTGGCATACTGATGCTCGTCCCGTCGGAGGGACGTTCCGTGTGAAAGTCGGATTATCTCCGGCCGGTGCTTGCCTGGCGCGGCAAGTCCGGCTAACAATACACACGTCCCGACATCATTCAGCCGAGGGTCGCCTCCATGGACAAACGCATCGACGGCACTTTTCAGCAACGCACCCGTACCATCGGCATGGGTGCCCTGTTCGCCGGCATAGGCCTGCTGGCCATGGTGGCCATGGCCTCCTATCTCACCGTTCGTGCCATCCTCGTGGCCAAGGCGGATTATGCCGGCGCAGAGGTCGTGGTCAGCATCGCCCTGTTGCTGGCGGAAATGTTCGTGCTCGTTCATGCGTTCGGCTACGTGGCCAGCGTGCTGCGGGCGATCTGGATTCGCCCGCGGGTCGAGGCGGCCGTGCTGACTCACCCGGAGGATTTCCCGGAGGTGGATGTCCTGATTCCCGCGCGGCACGAGGACCGCAAGATCCTCGAACGGACGCTCACCGCCGTCGTCGGCATGTCCTACCCCCGCAAGACGGTCTGGCTGCTCGACGACTCCTCCGAGCCGCACTACAGTCGGGAGGCCGACGAACTCGCCCGCCAGTTCGGCATCCGCGTCTTCCGGCGGGAAGTCCGACACGGGGCCAAGGCCGGCATCATCAACGACTGCCTCAAACAGGTGACCGGGAAGTACGTCTCGATCTTCGACGCCGACCAGTGCCCGATGCCTTTCTTCCTGAACCGGATCGTGCCGCTGCTGGAGGCCAACGACCAGCTCGCCTTCGTGCAGACACCCCAGTTCTACGCCAACATCGGCGAGAACCGGGTGGCCCGAGCCGCCGGTGCCCAGCAGGCGGTGTTCTACGAATACATCTGCGAGGCCAAGGGCTCGTCCGGAGCCGCCTTCTGCTGCGGAACCAACGTGCTGTTCCGGCGCGAGGCGCTGACGGGCGTCGGCGGCCTCGACGAGACGTCGGTCACCGAGGACTTCGCCACCTCGGTCAAGCTGCATTCCTCGGGATGGAAATCCCTCTACTATGGCGAGGCCTACACCATGGGCCTGGGCCCGGAGACCCTGGCCGCCTACTTCCGCCAGCAGTATCGCTGGGCCCGCGGGACGCTCGGAGTCGGAATGAGGCTCCTGGGCCTGTTCCTGCGTAAGCCCGGCGCCCTGTCCCCGTTGCAGTGGGTCGACTACGGGCTGTCGGGCACGTTCTACCTGGTGGGCTGGGCGTACCTCATCCTGATGCTGTGCCCGATCATGTACGTGCTGCTGGGGATCCCCAGCTACTTCGTCCGCCCGGAGATCTACGCCGCCGCCTTCCTGCCGTACATCGTGTTCGCCGTCCTGGTCTTCGTGGGCGGCCTGCGCAAGCGGCATTACACGCTGCGGCAGATGATCTCCGGCCAGCTCCTGGTATTTCTGGCTTCGCCGGTACACATCCGGGCCTCGCTGACCGCCCTGTTCGGCGTGCAGAGCCGATTCGGCATCACCCCGAAGGGCTCGTCCGCCTTGATTTCGCTGGGCATGCTGTGGCCGCAGATGCTCCTGTGCCTGGTGAACTACCTCGTATTCCTCTGGGGCATCTGCCGATGGATTTTCGAGGCGGATCTGGCCGCCGGGGTCAACGGCTTCTGGGCCGGCGTGCACTTCGCGGTCTTCTGGTCGGTTCTCTATTTCCGAGAGGCCATGTTGAGCCCGTCGTCGCGGCCCAGATCGACCAAACTGGACATGGGATTGGAGGTCGCCGCCACATGACGCGAAAGGAACTGCTGGACGCCCTGCAATCCGCGATGATGACCGAGAGCGCCTCGGCGCTTGCCATCCGCAACATGGTCAGCACCTTCACGTGGAGCGGCCTGCCCCCGCGGCAGCGGGAACGGGTGACGGGGCAACTCGACGATCTGGCCGTCGGCCCCGAGGCCCGGGCCCAACGAATCAAACAACTGATCGCCCAGGTTCAGGGGAGCACCCAGGATGTTTTCTAAGGGCACCTACAACCGCTATCTCTTCGAGGTCGACTCGGCCCAAAAGCGGATGGTCGACATCTATCACCGGCTCGAGGGTCGCCTGCAGGACCCGGCTCTCCGCAAGGTCATGTCCGACCTCGCGGAGCAGGTCCAGGCCGAGCAGCAAACTGTCGGCGACCTTCGCGCTCTCATGCAGTCCGCTCTCTGATCAGGCGCGCGGCCTCGTTGAGATCCCTCGGTGGTGGTCATCATGCTGCATCACTCGCCATGCCGGCAACAACCTCGATGTTCCAGCCGAGACCTCGGGACAATCAATCCCCCGACTCTGGCGATGACTTCCGTGCTCGGCCTGCTGGCGGCCTCCACCGGATGCTCTCAGACCCATCAGACCGTTGCCGACCACACCGCCCGGCGAGCGGCCGTCGGCGTCTTCCTCGGCGACGGCGACCTGGAGAAACGCTACCGCGAGTTTGTCGATCTGACCGGGGTTCGTCCCCGCTGGCTGCTCACGTTCGTCCCCTGGGCCCGAGCCGGCGGACCGCCCTTCCCGGCCAATTTCTGCCGGTTCGCCCGCCGGAACAATGCCATCCCGGTCATCACCTGGGAACCGTGGGACCCGGACACCGGCTGGTATCCGCTGTTGCGGGATATTGCCGCCGGCCGCGAAGACGCCCACCTTCGCGAGTGGGCGACGGCTTCTCGTCACTGGCCGGATCCGGTGCTGCTCCGGTTCGCTCACGAGATGAACGGTCACTGGTACCCGTGGTGCCAGGCCAAGGACGCGCGCCAGACCCCTGCGGACTATCGCGCCGCCTGGCGGCGCGTTCGCCGGATTTTCCATGAAGAAGGCGCGGACCGCGTCCGCTTCGTCTGGGCCCCCAACTTCGAGCCCACGCATGATCTCGAACAGTGCTATCCCGGCGACGACATGGTCGACATTGTGGGGATCGACCTCTACAACCACCCGGATTGGCCACGCGATCCTGCCGGAATGTTGTCGCCTCTGCTGACGTTCGCCGAAAAACGGCGAAAACCCGCGATCCTGACCGAGGTCGGCTGCGCGCAGGAGTTCCTTCCCGTCAACCCGACAGAGGAAGCCGCCACGTGGTCGGTGAAGTCTCGCTGGATCGAGCGATTGTTCTCGGTGGTAGCCCAAACCCCGACCCTCCAGGGCGTGATATGGTTCGATGTCCAAAAAGAGGCCGACTGGCGCATCGCCTCTTCCCCGGAGTCGGTGGCTTCGTTTAGAAATGCGATTTTATGCCTTGACGGCAAAGAGGTTATGAGTCGATAATGCCCGTAACTCAGAGCCGGACAGCCGGCGCGACTGTTCGGACCGAGGGTAACGAATTCAAATCGAGGGGTTTCGTTCGTTGTGGTCAGGCAGCGGCCCGGTGAGGGCGGGTTGGCTACCAGGAGGGTTGTCCCGGTTCAGTCTGTCGAATTCATCACACGAAGCGTTGCCCTGACCGCCAAGGAGGTGCGACTGTGCCCGCAACGGCAAAACGGCAGCTCTGGCTGATCGTGATCCTGTTCATCCTGGCCGCAGTGGCCGTATACTTCGCCTATCTCAGACTCCGGGCCAGCAATATCCAGATGGCCCAGGGGCGACAGGCTTATGACGCCGGAAAATACGCCCTGGCCGAGGACGCCTATCTCCGTTCCGTCACCGTCGACCAGAACAACGCCGAGGCGTGGTACTGGCTGGGCATCAGCCGCAAGAACCAAGGCAAGGTGGCCTCGGCCGCCGAGGCCCTGATCAAGGCAACCCAACTCGAACCCAACAACGCCAACTGGTGGTTCGAGTCCGCCCAGGCCCTCCAGTGGGCCGAACGGTTCAGCGAGGCCGAACAGGCCTGGGCCAAGGTGCAGAATCTCTTTCTCCCCGACGATCCGCGAGTCGTGCAGGCCCGTATCAACCAGGCCCAGTGCCTCGCGCACCACGGCGACGTCGAGCGGGCCATCGAGATGATGAAAGCCATGCTCGCCACCAAGGATGACCCGAACATCCGATGCGAGCTGGCCAAGGTGCTGGGCTATGCCGGCAGATACGAAGAATCGGTCCAGGAGTTCCGCCGCGCATTCGGCGAAACTCCAACGAACCAACCGGAGAAATGACCATGATGAACACAGGCTCTTTTACACGATCGTTGCTGTCAACGGCGGTGGCCGCCGGCTGCATTCTCTCGATGGCGGAACATGCCCAGGCCCAACCTGCCGCGGGGCCGGCCGACCGCGAGCTGGTTCAGCGCCGCTGCCAGTTCGCCTACGTGCTGCTCTGGAAGAAGGACTTCGCCGGAGCCGAGGAGCAGTTCCGCAAGACGCTGCAGGCGGACCCCGCGATGGACGACGCTCGCGTCGGCCTGGGACTCGCGCTGGAGCGGGCGGACAAGCTCGACGAGGCCGTGGCCGAGTTCGAGAAGGTCAAGGCAGATACGCCGCATTACGCCGCCGCCGCCGCCGGCCGGGCCCGAGTGCTCGTCGGAAAGGGGCAGTTCAAGGACGCACTCAAGCTCTATGACGAGCTGAAGGCGAAATCCGCCCTGACAGACGAGTATCGGCTGGCGTACGTCGAAGCCCTGGCCTACGACGGGCGCTACGAAGACGCCCTGAAGGAGATCGTCCCGCTCCGCCAGAGCCCTCAGGTCGCCACCGAGGTCGCCAAGATCGAGGGGCAGATCCTCGCCTGGAGCGGGCGGTCCGAAGAGGCCATTCCCAAGCTCGAAGCCGCTCTGGAGAAAGCTCCCAAGGATGACACTCTGCGGCTGGATCTGGCGCGGGCGTACTTCCTCTCCCGCAAGCACGATGATGCCATCAAGACACTCGACGGCCTCTCGGAAAAGGCCGCCAAGTCCTCCAAGACGCTCATGCTCCGGGTGGACATTCTGGTTTCCGACAAGAAGTATGACGACGCCTTGAAGCTGCTGGACGCGGCGGCCAGGGAAAACCCCGACGACACGACCCCGCTCCTGCGTCACGCGGAGATCCTGAGCTGGACCAAGCAGTACGACAAGTCCGTCGAGGTGTACCGCAAAATCCTGGAGCGCCACCCGAACGACATCGTGGCCCGCAGCCGGCTGGCGGAAGTGCTGAGCTGGGCGGGGCGCTTCGACGAAGCGGCCGAGGAGTTCCGCAAGGCTTTGGGCGAGAGTGAAAAATGACGCTTCGAGAGTCCCTCCAGGTCTTCGTGCCGGTCGCGGCGGTTCTGGCCGCCGTCCCCGCCCTGTGGGCGCAACCCGCGGACGGGACCAGCCAGCCGGCGGTCGCATCGCCGGCCTCGGCCCCCGGCGACGTTAAGCTCGACACGCGGGCGAAGTTCGGCACCACGCTGCTGTACGCCCAGCGCTATGACGAGGCGATCGGCGAGTTCAACAAGGTCCTGGCCCGGAATCCGAACCACTACGAGGCCCGCTTCGGCCTGGCCCGGGCGTACTTCTGGACCAAGCGGGTCCGGGAGGCGTCCGAGGCCCTCAAGCCCCTGATGACCACCACCACGCCCACGCCGGAGGTCACCGCCCTGTGGAACGAGATCGGGGCCGCCTCCGGGGACACGCTGACGGCCCTGGGCGCGATGGAAACGGCCATCAAGCAGCGCCCGGGCGACCTGAAGCTGTGGGAGTCGCGCACGACTCTGCTGACCACGTCGGGCTGCTACGGACCGGCCATCAAGGCTCTGCGCGAACTGCTGGACAAGCATCCGGGCAACGCCCAGATCATGCAGCAACTGGCCCAGGCCTACTTCGTGGCCGATCGGCATCCCGAGGCCAGCGAACTGTGCCGCCAACTGCTCGACGCCCCGCCGCCGATCGGCCGGGAAGCCCAGTACACGCTGGCCCGTATCCAGTTGAAGGCCAGGTATCTCCCCGAGGCCAAGGAAAACCTGCTCGCTCAGCAGGCCGCCGACGCTTCCGATCCGCGATCGTACCTTGGCCTGATTACCACCTGGATCCTCGACCCGGAAATCTACACAATCGACGTCGACGGCACGCTCAAGACGCTCGACCAGTGCCGTCTCCTGGACCGGGCCGGGGGATCCGACCCGACCCGCGAGTGGCTGTTCATGACCCTTGGGGAACTGGTCAGCCACGCCAGGAACGATGAGCGGGTCAAGATGGCCGAGGGCCTGGCCGAACTGCTGGCCGCGGGCAAAGACACGCCGTTTATCGAGGTCGCGGTCCAGGTGCTCGAGCAATACGTCAAGGACGGCCCGCCGGGCGTCAACCCGGACGTCGAGCCATTCCTGCCGGCCATTCGCGACGGGTCGATGCAGCGATCGACCGTCTACAACCTGGCTCATCTGCTCCTGTCGCTTTACGCGGGTGAGCCCCTTGTGAAAGTCTGCGATGCCTACCTCGCCCTCGAACCCGACGATGTCGCGGTCATGCTGCTGCGGGCCGAGGGCCTGGCAACCACCGCCGTCTACAAGGAGGCCGACGCGGCCTACATGCAGATCCTCGAGAAGATGCCGGACAACACCAAGGCCCGCCGGGGCCTGGCCCGGAACTACTCGTGGTACCGCGAGTTCAAGAAGGCCTATAAAGTCTATGAGGAGATGATCGAGCAGGATCCGACGGACATGGTCGTCCGGCGGGAGTACGCCCGGACCCTCGGCTGGGACAAACAGCTTCGCCAGAGCCTGGAGGCCTACGACCAGGCGATCGAAGCCCTCGGCGACGACCCGGCCAGCCGGACCTGGAAGCGCTTTCTGACCGCCGAGCGCCAGGCCAAGCATGACTACTGGTGGGGCTACGACACCAAGGCCCGCGACCACTTCAACGAGGCCATCGCCGAGGAGCCGGCCAACATGGAGGCCCGGTTCGACCTCGCGCAGGTCTATGCCAACAACCGGCACTGGGAGGAATCCGCCCAGCAATACGAAAAGATCCTGGACACGATCGATTCCCGCCACCGCCGGGCGCCCGACGCGCTGTATAAAAACAGTATTTACCATCATCCAGAGCTGCGCGTCGAGTTCCAGTGGACGATGGAACGCGGCCGCAGCGATTCACGACCCACGCGATACCCCGGCGACCCCCCGTGGATGGCCAGGCCCAGCCGCAACGACCTGGTCGATATCCAGACCTGCCGGCTGACCGAGACCCTCAAGCAGGAGATCGCCCGCCGGACCGACCTGTCGCTGATCAAGACCCAGATGTGGCACCGGTTCGACGCCTTCAAGGACAGCACGTTTGACGAGTACCAGCAGGCCCTGCGGCTCGACCACCGCTTCGATCTCAAGACCTACGGGCACATCACCGCCGGCCACACCGAGATCGACGGCACGGATGAAGAGCATCGCTTCATCGGCGACTTCGAGTTGACCCACAAGGCCCTGGACTGGGTGGGCGTGTCGGTCGGAGGCAAGCGCCAGCCCTTCCGGCGGAACTGGACCACGATCAAGGAAGGCATCGACGAGAACAAACTCTACGTCCGGCTGTTCGGCGACGTCGATCCGTGGCTCGACTGGTACGTGCAGTACGGCCACGCCTGGCTGGACAAGGGCGAATGGTGGGTCAACAACCAGACCTGCCTGGTCAACCACCGCAACGCCTACGACGAACTGCTCTGGGGCGCCAACTACCGCCTGTCGCTGTTCCCAAAGATCCTGCAGCTCGAATACCACGGCATCGCCTGGTGGTACGACCACGACGTTCCGACGTACTGGGCCCCGGACGTGTTCAACGTGCACATCTTCCGCGTGGGCTGGCGGCACTACCTGAACACCGACCAGTACTTTGAGCAGAGGCAGTTCTACTATGAAGCGGGGATCAGCTTCTCGGTCGACAACGACGGCGCGAGCGGCACCGGCTACGACCTGGGCCTGGGCTGGGACCTCAGCCACCATTTCGGCTTCGAGGTGAAATGGAACCAGACCTGCTCGAGCGTCTACGACTCGCGGATGTTCTACCTGCAGTTGGTCTCGCGGTTCTGATCGGCCGTCGGGTATTGGCCGGCAGCGCGGGTCTTCCACGGGTTTCGCGTCGGCCCGCTTCGCGGTCGCGCCGCTCTACCCGTGGCTACATTCCGCCGCCCCTGGCGACTTCGGGGCGTGCCTGGCTTATTCCGCCCGGCTCGCCGGCGGCCTGCCCTTGGCGCGATCGAAGATACGGCGGGTGAGGTCGGACATTTCCTGGAGGTCCCTGGGATTGTTGGTGACGATCGTGGGCAGGGCGCCCATGCGCTCGTAGAGGGTGATACCTTTTTCGTACCCCTCTTCGCCGGGACGCAGATGGTGGTAGCCGATGAGCCGCGTGTGATCGCCCCACAGGAACTGGCAGATTCCGTGCTGGAGGTCCAGGTGTCTCTGTTCGAGCTTGCCCCAGCCATCGTAAATATGCCCCTGGGCAAAGCATTGTTGCTGGAATGAGATCTCTGTGAGGCCCTCGCCGACGAGTACCAGCCCCGGCTTCGCGGCCAGGAGGTCGGCCTTGAGCTGCCTCATGCCAAGGACCGTGTTCATGCCTTGAACGAGGCCGTTGTCGGCGTTCCAAGTGCAGAACGTCTGGTCGATGAACGCCGTGTCCGTCCCCATCTTGCCGCAGGCCTCGATGACTACGTCCATCAACTTGCTTCGCCAAGTACCCAGGCCGGGATGGATATAGCCCATGCGGGTGTGCTCGTGCGTCTGGGGTGGCCAGTGCCAGCCGTCGGGTATGTTGCGGTCCACCGTGCGGATCTGATAATCGCGGACCGTCTGGTAGAACGGATGCCTGTAGTAGACCGAGAAGCAGTTGAAATGTGGAGCGACGTGGAAGCCCATCTGCCGCGCCTTGGCCATGTATTCCAGGGCCTTGTCGGTGGGGACGTAGTCGGGGTAGTTGACGTCGTACTTGTCGGTCCGCCAGTCGGCCAGGTGGATCAGCGTCTGCTCGGGCGGATGCACCTTGGCCAGCGCGTCGAGCATTTCCATGTTCGGTGCCGCCCAGCAGACGGCCAGGGTGATGTTCTTGACCCACGCCGGTCGATGCCGCGCCAAATCGGCGAGGCGATACGTCCGCTCCATCCACTGCTTGTAGCGAGCAGCCGGCACTTTCCAGTCACCGCGATATGCGTTGATGCGCCATTCGATTCCCCCGGCAGTGCGGTTCTCCCACAGCGGGCCGGGCGGTTCGGTCTCGAAACCGAGGTCCGTATGGTCGGGGTGGCGCGTGACATGGATCGCCTTGAACTGACAGGCCTGGTCCTCGCAGTGCACCATGACACAGCGGTCCGCCCGCTTCAGGATCGCCAGTTGGGCGTTCCACTCGAACGGCCAGGCGTAGCGTCGGCTGTGCGGCTCGGGCTGGTTCGTCCGGAACCACGCGCCGTTGATGATCGGCAGGATGGTCGTGACATCGCCGTGAACGGGCATTGTCCAGCGCACGGCCCGCAGTCCGCGTCGATTCGACAGTCCGTCGGCGGTGACGCGGATGTCGCCCGTGTCCGGATCGACGGCTACGAAGAGCGTCCGCGCGGAGTCCGCGCCGCCGACCTCGATTCGCGCGGCGACATCGGAGATGCGAACAACCCGCACGGTCTGAAGCTTGTCGGCGCCGAGCAGCTCGGTGTTGAGGTACAGCAGATCGAGGCCGACCGCGTTCGCTCCCGGCCGTGCGAATTCGACTTCACTGTCGGCCGGGCGAAGGCTGCGCAGAATCGGCCCCTCGAAAACCGCCTGGACCGTCGGCGTCGAGACGGTCAGCTTCGTGCCCTCCACACGAACGACAGCCTGGGAGGTGGGCGCGGCGTTCAGGACCACTGCCAGAACCAGGGGAAGCAAACTCATCATCGGCTGAAGCCTCCGTGTCGGCCGTTCCGGCTGATCCGAGATTTCCCGGATCGCCATGCCCGCCTGCACCGTCGGCGGATGACCGGCATCACACACTTGCGTCAGGTCGATCTGTGCCCTGCTTCGACTCTCTCCCGAAGCCCGGGGCTTCCGGTCAATCCTCAGGGCGTATGCCGGTTGACTCGGCCAGGCCGGCCAGTCGGCGGCCGTCGCCGATCGCCATCTGCGGGGCGCCCTCCGGCCACATCGAGAAGCTCAGGCTGATGTTCTCGTCGATGTTATCCAGGCCGAAGGTCAGGGCCGTATACCATCGCGGCCACTTGCGGATCAGGGAAATGTCGAACTGCTCGACCTTGCTGCGCTCGAGGTCGTAGTAGGTGCGGACGGCCGTGCGGTATTTGCTCGTCAACTCGTAGTTGGCACCGAAGCCCACCAGGTGGGAACGGGTGTCGTGAATCCGGCGGTACCCGATGAAGTAGGACAGCCGCGGGGTCCGCTCGACGGCGTACGAGATGTTGAACAGATCCATGTCGCCGTCGTTCAAGTCGAAGTTCGTGTCGGACAGGATGGCCGTGGTATCGCTGATGCGGTACATGAAGTCGGTTCGGACGTGGCTGCGGGCGATGCTGTTCTCCGGCCGGCTGTCGTAATAGCGGCCGATCGGCCCGAGCCCCTCGGGAGCGTCGCCGAACACGTTCAACTCGGCGTCGAACCGGATCCAGTCGACCACGGTCCAGTTGCCCGGCCCGCCGCGTTTGGTCTGCCACTTCTGCCGCAGGGCCAGCGACGAGCCGTGGAAATCGTCGATCGTCTCGATGCCCTCGTCAAAGGGATGCAGCTCCCGACTCGGGCGGTTGGTGGAGCTTATCCACCCGGTGGCCTCCGGCCGGACGACGTGGCGAACGCCGTTCACGTCAAACAGCTCCGACACGACATCCTCATACAACCGCCAGAACTGCGTGCCGGTCCGGACGCCCGCGCTGCCGAACATGCGGGCGCCCGCTCCGCCCTTGTACGCGCCGTCCCAGTACCCGGGGCGGGCCACGGCGTAAGGCACGATATTGAAGTCCCCCGCCTTGATGGGGAAGTCGATCTCGTTGCGGGTGTCGGCCCGGGCGGTGACATCGGTGCTCTCGGTGTTATCGATGTACCGTTCCTCGTTGAACAGCCGGCGCTTGTCGGGGCGATACCGCACGAGGCCCAGGTGCGACTCGTTGTAATAATTGGCGATCCCGCCGAACAGCGGCTCGCCGATCCA
>DATIKE010000203.1:0-2010 GCA_035477895.1 Phycisphaerae bacterium | reverse complement strand
GGCGCCCGCCAGGAACTGATCCGCGCCCGGCTGATCGCCTACCAGAAGCCCCTCTACCAGGTCCTGTCGCTGGACCCGCTGGCCGCCGCGCCCCGGTCGGGTGCGGCCCAGAGCCTCGGACAGATCCTGCGGCAGATGGAGCGTCAGCCATGATCGACTACCCCCTGTACTGCCGGATCAAGGACTACCATGCCAACCGCCACCTGACGGTTCCTCAGATCGCCCGGGAACTGGACCTGGATGAGCGGACGGTGGCCCGCTGGCTGGCGACAGACAAGTTCCAGCCGCGCCAGGTCACGACCCGGCCCAGCAAACTCGATCCGTACAAGAAGCAGATCGTCCGCTGGCTGGAGAGCCATCCGTACACCGCCACGCAGGTCTTCCTGCGGCTGCGCGAGGGCGGCTATAGCGGCGGGATCAGCATCGTCAAGGATTACGTACACCGGGTCCGCCCGCCACGGACGCCGGCCTTCCTGACGCTCTCGTTCGCTCCCGGCGAATGTGCCCAGGTGGATTGGGGGCAGTTCGGCTCGATCAACGTGGGCAACACCCGTCGGCGGCTGAGCTTCTTCGTAATGGTGCTCTGCTACAGCCGGATGCTGTACGTCGAGTTCACCGTCAGCGAGACGATGGAGCACTTCCTGGCCTGCCACGCCAACGCCTTCGCGTTCTTTGGCGGGGTCCCGGCTCGATGCATGGTGGACAATCTTCGTAGCGCCGTGCTGCAGCATGCCATCGGCCAGGATCCCGTCCTGAACCCGCGCTACAAGGACTTCGCCGACCACTTCGGCTTCACGGTGCGCCCCTGCAACGTCGGCCAGGCCCATGAGAAGGGCCGCGTCGAAAACGCCGTCGGGTATGTCAAAAAGAACTTCCTGGCCGGGCTGGAACTGAGCGACTTCGCCCACGTCAACCCGGCGGTCCGCCAGTGGCTGGATACGGTGGCCAACGTGCGGCTCCACGGCAGCACCAAACGGCCGCCGGCCGAGTTGTTCCAGGCCGAAAAGCCCACGCTGCGGCCCCTGCCGACGCAGCCGTACGATGTGGGCATCCTGCGGCCGGTCCGCGCCAGCCGCCAGTTCCGCGTGACGGTGGATACCAACACCTACTCGGTGCCGGCCGCCTACGCCGGGGCGGCCCTGCTGCTCAAACTCTACCCGGACTGCCTGTGCCTGTACCACCAGGACAAGATGATCGCCCGCCACGTCCGCTGCTACGACCGCCGGCGGGACTTCGAGGACCCGGATCATCCTCAGGCCCTGCTGCTGCAGCGCCGGCGGGCGAAAGACCAGAAGTTGCTGCAGCGGCTGCTGGCGCTGACGCCGCGGGCCCAGGCCTTCTACCAGGGCCTCACCGAGCGGCGGCTGAACGTCCTGCATCACGTCCGCCAGATCGTGGCCCTGACGGAGATCTACGGGGCCGACAAGGCCGCCCGAGCCATCGAGGACGCCCTGGAGTTCCAGGCGTTCCGTTGCGAATACATCGCCAACCTGCTGGAGCAACGGCAACGGCTGCTGCCGGAGCCGGGGGCATTGCACCTGACCCGCCGGCAGGACCTGCTGGACCTGGAAATGCCCGAACCCAACCTCGGGCTCTACGACACGCACGAAGATCCCAACCCGATCCCTGGAGAGAACCATGAACCGCAAGGACCCCAAACCGTCGGATGATCTGCACCGGCACCTGCAACTTCTGAAGATGCCGTTCCTGCTGGAGCACTTCGAGGAACTAGCCTCAAAAGCGGCGGCCGAACAGTGGTCGCACGTGGAGTTCCTGGCGAGGCTGATCGAGGGCGAGGCCGCCCTGCGTCAGGATCGGGCCTGCCAGCGACGCATCAAGAACGCACGCTTCCTGGTCCTCAAGACGCTGGAACAGTTCGAGTTCACCTGGCCGACCAAGATCAACCGGGCGGCGATCCAGAACCTCTTCCGGCTGAAGTTCATCGAGGACAAGGCCAACGCGATCTTCATCGGCGGCGTGGGCCTGGGAAAAAGCCACCTGGCGACAGCG
>DATIKE010000202.1:0-4103 GCA_035477895.1 Phycisphaerae bacterium | reverse complement strand
CGATGATGACATCATTTCCGATATAGCCGACGATGATGTTGTCATACCCCGAATACGATCTGCCGAAGATGTTCCAGTTGTGGCTTGACTTGGCATTGTCGCTCAACGCCGTGTTGTTGCCCGTCAACCGATCGTCAAATGCCGACCCGATAAGAGCCTCGATGCCCTGAAGAGTGTCCGTATCGCCATATCCGTCTGCTGCCGAGCTGCTGTTGCCCAGTTCGGGAAGTGTGACGTTAACGCCGGCCGGATCCAGAAAGTAGATCACCAGATCCGCGTAATCGGTGTCGATGGCTGACCCGGTCACGGGATCGAAATCCCCGCCGAAGATGCGGTCGCTCCCGTCATCGCCGCTCAATACATCCGAACCGCCTCCGCCGTAAAGGGTGTCGTTGCCGGCCCCGCCAAAAAGCCCGCCGCCGACCAGGGCGTAGGCGGACAAGGCGAACCCGTTATTCTGTTCGCCGTCGTCGCCGCCGTAGATTACATCGGCCCCGCCGTCGGGGTCGGTCGGGTCGGCGAAATCACCGTACAGGCCGTCCACCCCTGCGTCGCCGTAAATCTCATCATTACCCATGCCGCCGAAAACGAGATCCGAGCCTTCGCCGGCGTGGATTTCATCGTTTCCGCTGTCGCCGGGAATAGCGGTCGGAGGGACAAGCGTGACGGGGTCGATCGGATCGACCATCACCGTGATGTTGTCCCACGCCGGGGGGGGGTCGCCGTCGCCGCAAATGACGTCGTTGCCGTTGAGTGCGTCGTCATCCGCGCCGCCGAAGAGTACGTCGTCATCCGCGCCGCCGAAGATGAAATCATCCCTCTGCCCGCCGTTGATCGTATCGTTGCCCGGCCCGCCGAACAGGTAATCCGTCCTCGTGCCGCCCACGATCGTGTCGTTCCCCTCTTCCCCGAGAATGGTGGTGGAAGTATCCGCGTTGCCGATGAGGTTGTCGTTGGTGCCCCGGCCGCGGACGGCCGAGATCCCCTCGACGGTATCACTGTCTCCCCATCCGTCCGTGGCCGTCCCCGCGGGCAGGTTGACGTTGATCGAGCGGGTCCCGCCGTCCATGCTGTAATCCAGAAGATCGAAGCCGCCCCCGCCGGCGATCTCATCATCACCCTCCCCGCCCCGCAGCAGATCATTGTCCCCGCCGCCGCTCAACTCGTCATCGCCCTTGTTGCCTTCGAGCACATCGTAGCCCGGCCCTCCGTTCAGAAGGTCGTCATCGTCACCGCCGGCCAACTGGTCGTCGCCGGCCTCGCCCCACAGTTCAACCGGAATCGCGTCGTCCCCGGCGAGGCCGCTGCAATCGACGATATCATCGCCGGCGCCGGCCCGCACCCGGACCAGCTTGACCTTGTCCGCGAGAGGCCACCCCTCAATTTCCGCGTTCAGGGCGGCCCACTCCTGATCCGGCGTTCGCCCGTGCCCCGCGGGATTCCAGGTCGGCGCGACAAACAAGGGCGCGCCGCTAAAGCTCACCTGCACAAAAGTAATGTCCTCATCGGGCAGAGGCTCTATCGGGGGAGGGCCGACCGGGTCGCCCTGGTAGATCGAGCCCGCCACCAGGGTCTCTAACGAGATGACGATGATGTCATCGCCCGCCGTGCCCGTGACGACCAGGATGTCGCCCTGCAGAACGGCGGTCTGGGCATATCCGGCCGTCGACGCCAGGGCCACCACCACGGCCGCGACCCACAGGGACCGAACCGCGACGCGAAATGAGACCCGACTGGAGCAAACGCCCCGAAGTCCGCGCGTTCCGCTATCCGTTGTCATTGTATCGCCCCGCCGTCTTTGATCATCCACACCAACAAACCCATGCCGCCATCTCGGGTCCCCGCGTCATGGCCGGAAACCGTAAATCAGGTACACCTCGCCGGCGTCCGTCTTGCCTTCGGGATCGGCCAGGATCGAACTGACCAGCAGGTCGGCCAGTCCGTCGCCGTCCAGATCGCCCGCCGGACTGACGCCCCTGGACAGCAGCCCGTTCTGAGTCAAGCCCCCGCCCAGGCCATCGCCGGCCTTGCGCCCGGTGATGATGAAACCCGGCAGATAGGCGGTGCCGATCTTGCTCAACGGGATCGTCCCGGTCAGGTGTGAACCGCCATAGACCACGTAAACGACGCCCGCCCCGGCCAGGTTGTCGCCCACGCCGTCCAGATTCAGGTCGTCGGCGATACGGTCGCCGTTCAGGTCCAGGCCAATCGTGTCCGGCACCCCGTCGCCGTTGCTGTCGAAGTAGGGGCTGGCCCCGGGGGCGGCAACCAGGATGTCGGGAATGCGGTCCCCGTTCACATCGCCCGCGTTGGCCAGGGTCATGCCCACCTGATCCCCCTGCCGTTCACCAATCAGCAACATGCCGTCGCCGCGGTCCCGCAACTGGGCCAGCGTGATCCCGCCCTGCGGATTCAGCAGGTTCCGCCCGCCGAACAGGATGAACACCTCGCCCGATCGCGGCCCGCCGGCCGTCTGGGCATCGGGGCTCCCGATCAGCACGTCGGCGTAGCCGTCGTTGTTATAATCGTCGTTGAGCGGACCGCCACCGGCCATCGACCGGCCGATATTCTCGCCCTCTTCCCCAATGATCATCAACCCGTTCAACCGGTTCGGATCGGTCGCCGGATCCCGCGCCAGATCCTCCAGAAGATAATCGCCCTCGACTTCCGATTGACGGCGATAGATCACGTACACCGCTCCGCGCGGGACCGCTTCGCCGGTGATCCGCAGCGCGTTCGGCGCCGCCACCGCGAAATCCTCGACCCCGTCGTTGTTGATGTCATGCAGGCCGGTCACATCGCCGACCCGGTCCCCGGGCGCTCCGCCCACCACGTGCATGGGGCGGGCCATCTCGAACGCAACCGTGCCCGGAACTCCGCCCACGCCGTCGCATCGGAAGTAACCCAGGTCGTCGATGATGAAGTTGTGCGGCGCCGGCAGATCCCCTGCGGGAGCCACATCCGGAACACTCCAGAAAAAGTTGCTCGCGGAATACCCGGGCCGCCTCAACTGAAGCACGTACACCACGCCCGCTTCGCGCCGGTCCGCCGTCGGCAGCGTCGGCACATCCCCGCGGGTGGCGGTCCGCAATGGCGCCCCGATCAGCAGGAAATCCCCCGACTTCGACAGGCTCGCCCCAAACCGGTTGGCATACGAGTCGCACACCGGCGGGGCCGGGCACTGCGTGGTGGTCTGCCCTAGAATCCGGCAGCCGTAAGGTTCCCGCGCTTCGGCCATCACCCGGTCGCCGCAGGTGGTGCCGCTGCTGTAAAAACCGGTGCCCAGAACATGCATGAGACCCAGCGCCGGCCAGACGGGCGTGCAAGCATCGGTGGTGTAGTTGAGGGGATTCCTGCCGCCGACGAAGAACGGATCACTGGGCGGAGGCGGCGTATCGACCTGGGAGATGGCGATGGTCTCTCCACACCCGCCGGGCAACTGGTCGTCCAAAGGCCACAAGACGCTGGGCGGGATGATAAGATCGCCCGCGATCGGAGGGGTCGCCAGGCGCGGCGGATCGATGGCCGCCGTGTTCTGGGTGAACCCTTCGCAGGGCCAGGTCACGTAATCGTATGTGCCGTCCGGACTGCCCGGCGGGCACAGATCCCGCCGGTACGGATAAGGAGAGGAAGGGACCGGGACCATCGGGTTGAACACCTGCCCGACCTCGTCGAGCTGCATCACCCGGTCGAAGTGCCGGCTGATCGCCTGCCGATTCGCCAGCAGGGAGTTGCGGCTCGACACCGCAACGACACCGCCTCTCAGGAAGTGACCGTTGTTCTCCAGCCGCCCCAGCCCTGCCAGCGGGGCGGGATGGATGCCATGCGCGACCTGACTGGAGAGGCTGTACGAATTGCACCAGGGTACTCCGAAGACGATCTCCTGCTTGCCGTCGCCGTCCTGGTCAGGAATAAGCGTGACCGACCGCAACCCTTCCGAATCAAATGCGTCAGCCATTCCCCCCTCAACCTTGTAGGGGGTGGAGTTGCCCGCACGTGCCCGATCCTCATTGGGCGTGCTCGCCGCGAAAGGATTGGGCACAACGCCGCTGAAAATCACTCCCGGCAGCCGCGAATCCTGCCCGACGGTGTTGACCTCGTAG
>DATIKE010000201.1:0-5470 GCA_035477895.1 Phycisphaerae bacterium | reverse complement strand
AGGACTTATGAATGAAATTCAGAGGCCTGTTGAACTCAGGAAGGGGACTGCTTCCCGCGTTCACCGTACGGGTTCTTCACCATTGGACGGGAGATGCTCACATCCTGCCGTTGAACTGATGGACGGTTTCGATCATTGCGTGGAAGTTGGCCGTTGGGACGTAGTTGGTCACTGAGTTGCCCGAGCCGCACGCATATCCGCCGCCGGCGCACGCCTCAAGGATCTCCAGCGTCCGCTCGCCGACGCGCTGCGGTGACCGCCGGCTCAGCAGGTCAACGTCCACGCCGCCGAGCACCGCCACCCCGTCGCCCCAGCGACGCTTGAACTCCTCGACCGGCACGATCACGTCCTCGAAGCTGTGCTTGGCGTCGATCCGCACCTCGTTGATCAGGTCGGGCATCACCGCCTCGACGTGTCCGCAACTGTGCAGCAGAAACAACCGGCCCGTCCGGTGGGCCAGATCGGCATAGCGCTTGTGCCAGGGCAGAATGTACTCGCGGAGTTGCTCCGGCCGGATCAGCGTCGACGTCTTGAAGCCCATGTCGTCGCCCAGCCAGATCGCGAAGACCCGATCCATCGAGCAGAACACCTCCAACGCCTCAAGGATGA
Source organism: Phycisphaerae bacterium (assembly GCA_035477895.1). GTDB lineage: Bacteria > Planctomycetota > Phycisphaerae > UBA1845 > PWPN01 > JAPKGY01. Next base: position 4,861 of record DATIKE010000201.1, on the reverse strand, counting down.
TCCTGCCGACGCGATCCACCACCTGCCGGACCAGCTCCGGCCGGTCGTACAGCATCAGCATCAGATTCTCCAGGCCGAGCAGGTTGCTCGCCCATTCGAGAACCCCGCCGGAGAACCCGATCGCCCCCATCCCCTCCGGCAGCACGGCGATGGCCGCCTCCGCCGCGGAGAACCCTGTGGTTTTCCGAGTCGGCCAGGGGTAGCGCTCAAAGTCCTCGCTGGACTGGATCACCCCCTGGTGTTCGTCCACCCAGATCCGCTCGCCGCTGATAGACGGCGCGGTGTCGCCGGCCGCCAGCGACTGGGTGACGAACGGAATCTCCGCCCGGACCCGGTAGTAGTCGTACCCCAGTGCGCGCCAGAGGTTCACCCGGTCGGCCGCCCATTGCCTGAGCTGTCGCGGTTCGTCGTCGACGGGGCGGGGGATCAGCGGCCGGCCGTTCAGATCCGCAAGCACCTCTTCGGCAATAGCCAGCTCGACCAGCGGCACCCGGCCGATATCCTCGCGACGAAGGACCTTCGCGAAATCCTCCCAGGACGGTTTCGGCTTGGGCAACGACGACAGCATGGGCAACCATACTAATGAGAGACGTTCATGTTGAACATCTTTTCGGTGATATGTTGGTGGGAACCGTTGCACTGGTGTGCCGACTGCCCTGTTGCCGGGTACAGGTTGACATACTCGCCCATGCGGTGATGATGGTGCGGTTTATCCGGTCCAGACACAGGAGAATCCGACATGACCCAGGGCAAACCAGACCGACGTTCCCTTTCCCGACGCCAGTTCGTTAAGACCAGCGCGGTGGCTGCAAGCGCTGTGATGGCTGCTCCCTACGTGGTTCGTGGCGCGGCGGCCGATAAACCCATTCGCTTCGGCGTAATCGGCGCCGGCGGACGCGGCCGCGGCGCCTGCCGCGACGCCATGGCTGCCGCTCCGGATGTCAAACTTGTCGCCGCCGCGGACCTGTCCGATGAACGCCTCGCCGATCTGCGGGACAAGATGAAGGATCTCGTCGAGGTCGACCCCAAGAATTGCTTCAAGGGGCCCGATGCCTACAAAAAGGTTCTTGATATGGACCTCGACTACGTGATCCTGGCGACGCCGCCGAGCTATCGCCCGCTGCACTTTCCGGCGGCCATCGAGGCCGGAAAGCACGTGTTCATGGAAAAGCCGGTGGCGGTCGACCCGGTCGGCATCCGCAGGATGCTCGCCGCCGGCGAGATGGCGACCCGGAAGAAGCTCTGCGTCGTGGCCGGCACCCAGCGACGCCATGAAGCCTCCTACCTAGAGGTCATCAAGCGGCTCCACGAGGGGGCCATCGGCGAGATCCGGGCCATGCAGGTCTACTGGAATCAGAGCCAGCTCTGGTTCAAGCCCCGTGAGGCCGGTTGGTCCGATGACGATTGGATGCACCGCGACTGGGTCAACTGGTGCTGGCTGTCCGGCGATCACGTCGTCGAGCAGCACATCCACAACACCGACATCGCCAACTGGGTCCTCAAGGCCCACCCGATCAAGGTCAACGCCATGGGCGGCCGGCACCGCCGCGTCACCGGCGATCAGTACGATTTCTTCGTAGCCGACCTGACCTACCCCGGCGAGATTCACGTCCACAGCGAATGCCGGCAGATCAACGGCTGCACGAACAACGTCAGCGAGCGAGCCATCGGCACCAAGGGCTGGTCCGACTGCAAGGGCACCATCGCCCTCTGCGGCAGTGAGCCTCAGAAGATCAAGGTCGAGGGCCAGGGCGCCTTTGTCCAGGAACACGCCGACCTCATCGCGGCCATTCGGGGCGGGCAGTACATCAACGAGACCAGGAACGTGACCGAATCCACCATGACCAACATCATGATCCGCGTCTCGGCCTACACGGGCCAAGAGGTCGCCTGGGACGAACTGATGAAGTCCGATCTCGAATTGAAACGGCCGGACTACGAATTGACCGCTGAGAACATCAAGGCCCGCATCCCGGTGCCCGGCACCGCGGAGAAAAAGTAAGCCGCCCGAGCGCGGAGTGCGGTCTCCATGATACAAAAGCCCCCGGCCGCTGTGCCGAGGGCTTTTCTTTGGATGCATGATCCTGGGATCATAATCGCACCAGATCGGTGCGTATTTCCTTGACAGTTGTCCCAGCGGGGCTTATGGTCTTTTCGATGCGTGTGCTATTCCTCTATCCCAACCTCAACGCCGAGGAGGGGTTCAACCACGGTGTGGCCGACCTGTCCGGGGCACTCAGGGCCCGCGGACACGTCACCGGTCTGATCAACATCAACGAGGCCCTCTACGACGTCCCGACCGACGAGCAGATCGTCGAGCAGGTCCGGGCATGGAAACCCGACTTGGTTGCCTTCTCGGTCATGACCCAGCAGTACAAGTACTCGCTTCGCCTGGGCCGCAAGATCAAGTCGGCTCTGCCGTGGGTACCCATCGCCATCGGCGGCGTCCACGCCATCATGTGCACCGAGGAGGTCAAGTCCGACGGCTTCTGGGACTTCATCGGGGTGGGCGAGTGCGACGAGGCCTTTCCCGAGCTGCTGGACAAGCTCCAGGCCGGGGACGCCGGCTACTGGAACACGCTCAACTTCTGCATCCGCCGGCCGGACGGCACCTATCAGCACAACCCGCTCGGGCGCTACCCGGTCCTGGACGAGCTGCCGCCCAAGGATTACGAGATATTCGACCTGCCGCACATGCTCGGTCGCAAGAACGGCTGGCAGTCGATCCTGACCTCCCGCGGCTGCCCGTACCGATGCACCTACTGCTTCAACCACGAGGTCACCGACCGCTACCTTGAAGAGGGTGGACACACCAGAAAAAGCTACCTGCGGCATTACTCGATCCCGAGGATCGTGGGCGAGCTGAAGGAGCTGCGCCGCCGCCACCCGTATATCGAGACCTTCATCTTCGATGACGATCTTTTTACGTTGAACAAGGAGTACTGCATCGCGTTCGCCAGGGCCTACGCCGACGCCGACCTCGGCGTGCCCTACGTACTCAACGCCCACGTGCAGACCTTCAGCGAGCCGGTGGCCAAGGCCCTGTCGGAGTCGCCGTGCATGATCGTCAAGTTCGGCGTCGAGAGCGGCAGCGAGCAGCTTCGCCGCAAGGTCCTCGAACGCAACATGACCAACCAGGCGATCATCGACGCCTTCAACCTCTGTCACGAGTACGGCCTGCACACGTCGGCCTTCCTGATGTTCGGCCTTCCGTACGAGACCCGGCCGATGATGGAGGAGACCATCGACCTGATGGCCCGCATCCGCCCGGGGCGGATGCGCTGGGCGATCTTCTTTCCGTTCCCCGGCACGAAAAGCCACACGATCTGCAAGATCGGCGACCTCGTCGATTACCGCAAGATGGACGGGATGGACAATTTCTTCTGCGCGTCCTGCCTGAAGTTCGACGCCGCCACCGACCTGTTCATCCGCAAGCTGCAGCGCACGTTTCACTGGCACGTGAATGCCCGGGCAGGCTTCCCCCTGAGCGCCGAGTACCGCAAGCTCGTCGAGGAAGTGGAGGGGCTGGACCTGGCCGCCTGGCACGAGGTCGGCGATGCGCTGCCGGCCCGCGACCGCGAAATCTCCAACAGGTTTTTGGCCGATGTCGCGCCCGGCGCCGCCGCCGCTGCCGCCGGCAAGCATTACTCAATCCGCTACACCGAGGTGATGGCCGTCGACAGCGATTTTGTGCTGGCCGAGAAAGGCGAATACAAGAACCTCGGCGCCCGCCGCTGGAAGGCGTTCCGCGAACAGATTGCCGAATCGCGGGCGGCCGGCGCCGCTCTCAAGCAGGCCAGCCCCGCCGGCGGCACTGGGGCGATCCTCAACAGCGCCGTCGGCTCGGTCGACATACCCGACCTGCACATCCTCCAGTCGGACATGCCGGCCGGTGAATGGCGGTCCATCCCCCGCGACGGCAGCGGCCTCTCCGCCGCCGAAGCCCGCCGGATGCAGACCGGCGAGGCCGGCCGACTCGTTCAGATCCGTGTTCAGCAGTAGTCTGATCCAATCCAGCCCCCGAAGCGAGTGATGGAGCAGGATACAAACCGGCCCGCGAAGCGGGCACTGGATTTCGGCCGTTTCGCAGCCTGCGGAGTGTGCGCTGGACTTTGGCCGTTTCGCCGCCCGCGGAGCGGGCGAGATCTTGAGGCCTGTGTACTGGATCGAATCCCGACGCCGTTTCGCAGCCCGCGGAGCGGGCGATGGAGCAGTAGCCCCGGGTGCAGTCCGCCGAAGCGTCAGCGAAGGCGGACGAAACCCGGGGTCTGATACGGCTCTCATCTCCCCAAAACCCCCGAAGGGGGTGACGTAGCCTATTCCCAGATGAACCGCGGATCGAAGGCGATACCGTGGGCCTTCAGCAATGCGGTGAACTCGTCCTGGAATGTTGTTTTGCGGTGATGGTCTTCCTGCCCTTCGATGTACCGACGGACCTTCCCGGATTGAGACTCGCTGACGGTGAAAGCGCCGTACCCCTGCTGCCAGGCAAACGATTGCTGGTCGGCGAACCGCTGGTGGAGCCATTTCGACGAGTTGGCCTTGATGTTGCGAAGGACATCGGCCAAGGCCTTGTCCTGCCGCAGCCGGGCCAGAATGTGGACGTGGTCGGCCGTGCCCTGGACGCTGACCGCGTCGCCGCCCTCGCCGCGGACGGCGCCTGCGAGGTATGGGCAAAGCTCCGCGCGGGTGTTCGGTGTCAGGAGGGCCCGACGGCCCTTTGTCGAGAAGACGAAGTGATAGAGCAGGTTCGTGTATGAGTGTGGCATGGCGGTCGTGCTCCGCGGTCGGGCAATGGTCTGGTTGCGTCGCCCTCTCCGAGGGCTGACTCGACGAGCCTGCATCGTATCCCCGGGTTGCG
>DATIKE010000200.1:0-2728 GCA_035477895.1 Phycisphaerae bacterium | reverse complement strand
GCGTCGCACTCGGCGCGAAAAACCTCGAGCGGCAGATCGGCCAGCTCCGTGTCGCGTTTTTCCGCCAGGGCGACGAGTCGGCCCACGTGCTGGTGGGCCTGTCGGAACGGAACGCCCTTGCCGACGAGGTACTCGGCCAGGCAGGTGGCGTCGAGGAAACCGCGGCGGGTGGCCTCGGCCAGGCGGCGAGCGTCGAATGTCGAGTGCCGGACGACCTCGGCCAGGATCTCCAGCGACTGCGACAGCGTGTCGTGGGCGCTGAACAGGTGGATCTTGTCCTCCTGGAGGTCGCGGTTGTAGGCCTGGGGCAGACCTTTGGTCAGGGTGATCATACCGGACAGGGCCGCGACGATCCGGCCGACCTTGCCGCGGAGAAGCTCCATGACATCCAGATTGCGTTTTTGCGGCATCATGGAGGAGCCGGTGCAGAAGGCGTCGGCCACGCGAACGAAACGAAACTCCTGGCTGGCATAGAGAACCCAGTCCTCGGCCAGCCGGGACAAATGAATACCGCACAGGGCGGCCGCGGCCAGGAACTCGACGATGAAATCGCGGTCGCCGGTCGAATCGATGCTGTTTCGAGTGACGGCCGCGAACCCGAGGCGGCGGGCGACCGCCCGGCGGTCGATCGGCAGGGTCGAGCCGGCCAGGGCACCCGAGCCCAGCGGGCAGACGTTCAGCCGCTCGCGGGCGGCCAGGAAGCGTTCCCGGTCCCGCTCGAACTGCTCGACATAGGCGAGCAGGTAGGCGGCGAGGCTGATCGGCTGGGCCCGCTGGAGATGGGTATAGGACGGCATAACCGCGTTGACATACTTGCCAGCCAATGCCACGAGGGCCTGCTGCACATCCCGAAGCCGCGGCACAATGTCCAGGTCGACGGCATCGCGCGTGTAAAGCCGCAGATCGAGGGCGATCTGGTCGTTGCGCGACCGGGCGGTGTGCAGCCGCTGGCCGGGCTCGCCGACGCGCCGGATCAGGGCGGCCTCGACCGCCATATGGATGTCCTCGTGGGCGAGGTCCCACTTGAACTTCACCGCCTGGATGTCGGCGGCGATCGAGGCCAGGCCCTTGCGGATCGCCCGGCAGTCGGCATGGGAGATCAAACCGACCTCGGCCAGCATCTCGGCATGGGCGATGCTGCCGGCAATATCGTGCTTCCACAACCGGCGGTCGAAGGAAAGGCTCTCGACGTAGGTTTCGGTCAGGGCGTGCGGCGACTGGGAAAACCGCGCCTGCCAGCTCTTGGATCGCTTGCGGGTCATTCCGGACGCTCCATCTGCGGTTTTTGACGAAATGGATCGTATGGCCGGCCGATCCCGCGGTCAACCAGCCTCACCCGGCTGTATAATGATGTGTATGAGTCGTGTCCCGGCAAGTCGCGGAGGGATCTGGTGCCTGGTGCTGTCGCTGGCGGCGCCGGCCCTCGGCGCAACCACGCGGGAGGCACTGCCGGTCGATGACTTGCGTGAAAACGCCCTGCAACGGCTGGTTGGTCAGAACTTCAAGCTCAAGCGGACCGCCCATTTCGTAATCGCCTACGACACAACGACCGAACTCGTCGAGAGCCTGACCATCCGCCTGGAGGCCACCTGCGCAGCCATCTACCGGTTCTGTGAATACCAGGGCATCGTCCCGCGCAAGCCGGGCCAAAGGCTGGAGGTGCTTTTCTTCAACGAACAGACGGCCTACGAGCGCTATTGCGCGACGATCGGTTTTCGCCCCGAGGGCACCTATGGCGTGTACCACGAGTTGTCCAACCGCTCGGCGTTCTTCAATATCGAGAATGCCCCGCAGATCGTGGCGATGCAGGCCTCGGTGCTGGCTGCCCGGCGGAACCTGGATGAACTGAGCCAGGCGGTCAAGAACATACGCGACCGAAGAACCATCGTCGAAATCGAGTTCGGGGACGGACAGCGGCGACGGCTGACCCGCCGGGAGGTCGACAGGGAGATTGCCCAGACCCGCAAGAAGCTCCAGGAACTGGACGGCAGGAGGTCGGCCTACACGAACCACATCAACCTCACGGTCATCCAGCACGAGACGGCCCACCAGGTCCTCTACAACGCCCGGGTTCACGCGCGAGGTGCCTCGAACCCCCCCTGGCTGGTGGAGGGGCTGGCATGTTTGTTTGAAACACCGCCGGGCAAGACCGGGGCGGGATTCGCGGCGATCAACCAGCTTCGTCTCCAGGACTTTCGCAACGCCGTGGCCGGGGACGGGCCCGCCGGCAACCTGAACGCGGCGGATTTCCTGGAAGCCGTGGAAGCCGGGCGAATCGCCTCGCCGCGGGAGATCGTTCTGAAACCGGAACTGCTTCGCCGGCCGGGGCCGAACCGGGCCACCCACTACGCGGCCGCATGGGCCCTGACGACATACCTTCAGCGGGTACACGGCAACAAGCTGGCCGGCTGCCTTCAGGAGATCGCCCGCCGCACGCCGGGACGGAATGTCACACCCCAGGAGGAGCTGGAGCTGTTCGAGCGCCACTTCGGCCCGATGGACGAGACCTTCCTGCGACGGTTCGCCACGTACCTCCTCAACCTGCCGGTCATCGGCATCGGCGTCGGCTGACAGGCATCGGCATCGTCTCAGCCCTGATGAATAGGGGATTCTTCGCACCTCGGGGGCTGGCTGAGGGGCTCGAAGGCCGATGAGGGAGAGGAGAATCAGGGGGAGAGAGCATCCCGACCGAAATTGAAAGTTTTTTTCTTCGCAGGCGGTTTTTTGT
>DATIKE010000199.1:0-4556 GCA_035477895.1 Phycisphaerae bacterium | reverse complement strand
ATGACGTTCAGGTTACGCAGCGGGTCGATCGGCGATCCGAAGCTGTAGCCCGCCGCGGCAGCATTCACCTCGGCGATCTTGGGACCGAAGATGCTGGTGAGGTTTGCGGAAGGCGCGTTGTAGCCGACGAACTCGAAAGGCCAAGCGGTGTAGTTGCCGGCAACAGCGATATCAGCGGAAGAACACACTCCTGCCGTCATCAGCAGGACCGATAATTGTCGTAGCGATCTGGTCATCCCTCTCCTCCCTTTATGTGAGCCTCACAGCTTCGGGACCATCCTTGTCATTTCCTGAAGCCATGGCCTCAAGGCCGAGGGAACCTGTTGTCCGCGGCAGGTTCATCGCCGCCGCAGCAGCAGTGTGCCCAAGGCCAGCAAGGCCAGCGAGGTGGGCTCCGGGATGTTCATGTCCGGATTGCTCGGATCATCCACCGGGGCCAGTGCGCGGGCGTTGGCCGTCGAACCGTCCTGAATGGCCACGCTGATCTCACCGACATCCACCGCACCGGAGGTGATCACATACATCACCGCGCGACTATTTGTGAAAAGCCTGTTTGTGCCGACCCAGCCGTAATTCAACTGATCGCTGGCCGGAAATACGTGGTCGTATGCGTCGGCACTGTTGGGGATCTTCGTCGTCGTGCTGGTCACGTATCCGTTGACCCCGCCGATGATTTCGCCGATCCGAAGGTCCATGTCCCCGTTCGCAAAGACCGCCGCGAGCGTCATGTCCTCCACACCGGTGAAAGCCTGCGTGATCCTGAGATCGAGCACAAACGTCACCTGCGTGGCCGGCACGGCGTTCACATAAACACGTGAATCCAGAACGCCCCTGAAGCCTCCGCCGGTGAATGGCGACGAAAGGCTCGCGTGGAGCGTGCCGAAGCCATTCTCGTTGGCCGCCGTTGCCAGGGGCAACAACGATGTAGCCTGCGCCGTCCCCGCGATCACCAGTGCCAGAGCAGATGCAACAACAACTCGAAACAGATGCATGTCGTTCCCTCCTCCTCGGCCCGTTTCAACACGGGCACTACTTGAAATGCGGATCCGGGTGCGCTGGTGGGTTTGGCTGCCTGCTCCCTCCAAAACGCCCCACGTCCAGGGTTGGACAGGCTTGGAGGCCGGTCGACAACCCTTCCAGTTATCTGTACTCTAACTGGGTCGGGAACGGCTTGTCAAGAGTTTTTTTAAGCGGAATACGATTTTTCTGACCATACCCTAGTCGCCCGCTCAGGTCGGCTCTGGCTCCAGTGCAGGTGGGGCAAAGTCACCCCCGGGAAAGGGAGTGCCACATTTCTTTCGTTCGCTTCGCAAGGGGGCGGTTGAAAGGGCACATGTGAGAAGGGAAAAAACATTCCGGCAGATTGTTCACCTTGGGGATCATGGCGAAATGCGTTATCGGCTCACCCCTTGATCTGCGTTTTCAGTTTATTTATTACGACACCACGGACTTGGGCGCGAGGTTTGGGATTCGCAGACAGGCGCCGCCGTCGTCAATCCAGGCACAGGAGGGGGCTAATCTCCCGTTTCGCCCTGTCGAGATCCGCCGGGAAGTCGATCTCGATGCAGGGCAGGTCGCTGACATCGACGGGAATCAACGACCAATCGCCACAGAGGCGGTCGACGGCCCGCTCGAAATAATCGTTGACCGCGTTCTCCTGCTCGATGCAAATCTCCAGGGCTTTGACGAAGGCCGGCGCGATCGTCGCGCTGAACCGGGCCACGCCGACAAACTCGCCCAGGCAATCCTTTGGATCGAGCTTCTTGGAGATGCGGGTGATTCGGCCGTCGCGAACGATGACTTTGACTTCCTCCTCTGCGCATCGGCCGACCTGCACCGCCAGGGCAGCCGCTTGCTGATTCGCGGGATCACACAATCGCCGCGCGAGCCGGGCGTCGAAGAGCACGTCCGCATTGGCGTAGAAGAAATCGCGATCGATGCACGAGCGCGCGAGATAAAGCGAGTAGCAGGTGTTGGTCTCGGCGTAGCGATCGTTTGCGATGAAGGTGAACCGGCCGGGCCGGCCCGACAGATGTTCGATCACCTGTTCGCGGAGATGGCCGACGACGATGATGAAGTCGTCGACGCCCGCGGCACGGAAGGCGTCCAACTGGCGGTGGAGGATCGATCGGCCGCCGAGGTCGATCATGCACTTGGGGATCGAGAGCCCCAATCGTCGACCGGCCCCGGCTGCTAGTATGATTGCTCTCATCCGGCATTACCCGGGTAGTCCATCAGCACGTGCTCGAAGTGCAGAAAGGCGGCCTCGCTGGGCTCCTCGACGATGCGGGCGATGGCGGCGAACAGCGGCACTTGCAGGCGCAGGGCGGCCATCTCGGAGACCGCCGTCGCGGTCATCGCCCCTTCGACGACCATCTGCACGCGAGTCAGAGCCTCCTTTAACGGCACACCCAGGGCCAGCAACTCGCCCAGGCGGTAGTTGCGGCTGTCGTGGCTGAAGCAGGTCGTGACCAGGTCGCCCAGGCCGGCCACGCCGAACACGTGGGCCGACGATATCCCCAGAAAACGAGCCAGATCCCGGATCTCCCGCAAACCGTACGTCAACAGGAGCCCGAGATAATTGCACCCCAGGTTCCGCCCGGCGATTACGCCGGAGCCGATCGCGAACACACCCTTCATGGCTGCACACAGTTCGACGTCGACCATGTCGCGGGTCATGTCCAGGTGCAGCCGCTCGCTGCGCAGGACCCGGGCCAAGTGCAGAAGCAGGTGCACGTCGTCGCAGCCGAGGACCAGCTTGGCCGGTCGGCCCTCGGCGATCTCGCGGGCAATGGTCGGGCCGGAAAGCACCGCGACCTTGGCCTCGGGCAGAATCGCCCGGATGACCTGGCTCATGGTGCGGAAGGTCGCCCGTTCGAGCCCCTTGGAGGCGGTGATGATCGGCGGAAACGGCGGCCGACCGTGCTTGCCGATCGCCTGGGCGATCGGGACGATCTGCGATGAAGGCACGACCAGCAGGACGATGTCGTCTGATGTCAAAGGCGAGGCGAAGGCGACCTCGACGGTGGTTGTCGGCCGGTCGGCCCCGGCGACCTTCTTGATGTTCTTGCGGGCCGGCTCAACGAGCTCGGCCTTCTCGCACCAGACGCGGACCTTCTGCTCGGTGCTGACCAGGCCGGCCAGCGTCGTCCCCCAATTGCCCGAACCGATGATGACAATACTCATGACGTTTCCCGGATACCTCAGTCCAAAGGCGGCTGTCAGATACCGCCTCTTGCGCGACAATACCTTATATTGTGGCTCAAGTGCATGCAACGCGTCGCACGGCGCCCTGTTCATTCAATTGGAGCCCACGCGTGTCCCAAGCCGATCTCGTCCAACCCGAGCCAAGCCCGCCGGCCGGGCCGGGTTGGACACTCATCAACCACGACGTACTTTGCCCGCTGTGCGACTACAACCTCCGCGGGCTGAGCAACCCACGCTGCCCGGAGTGCGGGTATCGGTTTGAGTGGTCGGAAATGCTGGACCCGAACCGACAACCGCATCCGTTCCTGTTCGAGCATCATCCGGAGCGCAACTGGTGGAGCTACTGGCGAACGGTCGCCGGCGCCTGCCGGCCGCGGGCCTTCTGGCGCTCGCTGCATCCGGTGCAGACATCCCGGCCGAGGCGCCTGCTATTGTTCTGGCTCATCGGGGGATGTTTGCACGTGATGGTCGGCGCGGTATTCGTGCTGTCGGAGGCGACCGTGGATTTCAGATTGCAAAGCGTTACGCGCGCCAAGCAAATTGCCGATACGAATTCCTGCACGTCAGGTTCGAGCGAGTCATGCCGGCCTCAGGCATGCCGGCGTGCCGAAGTTCCCCAGCCGCTGGGTGCCCGTTGATTATCTCAAGACGCCGATCCCGTGAAAAACTGCAAAACCCCCATCAGAATGAGATACTTGCTGGTACCACTGTTCGCGGGTCGGCTCCACCGGCCACCCCTTCGTCGGGGTCGATGGTCGGTCATCGGCCTGCCTGTGCGCTGCACGCAGACAGGCAAAGCCGGGCGAGCACGCCCAGAAGATTTGCTTTCTTGCCGCGTCCCATTGACCGGAGTCCCAGTTTCACCACCCCGAACCCCGAGAAGATCATTGCCAACGACAAAAAGCCAAACGCTCCGCAAAGCCGGAAGGGAGGTGTCGTCTCTACACCCAACACGTCATCCCCTTCTTCTTCAGTTGTGCCGTCCGTCGTGTCGGGAGGCATGGGATTGCTGCCCGCGATGTTGACAACGACGCCGGCGATGGCGATCCCGTTGTAATGCGAATCCGCACTCGCGGCTGTGTGGATGATCGTCGAGGTGCGCGCCACTTGGTCGATGCCATTGTGCCGATGCCGTGCCCCGCGCCTCTGTTATCGGTCTCTGCATAAGTAATGCTACGCGCGAGGTCGCAGAAAGCACTCGAAATTCAGGTAAGCGTCCGGCGAAGCCCATGGGCCGGAATTGAACTGCCGGGCACAGCGATTGCCTGCGTGGGGTTCAGCTCGACGGGGTGGCGGCAGGTTGCCAGCGGTCGGGCAGGAGTCGGTCGAGCCGGCTGACCGGCGTGGCG
>DATIKE010000198.1:0-2415 GCA_035477895.1 Phycisphaerae bacterium | reverse complement strand
GGACAGCCCGGGCGGGAAGGTCACCTCGATCGGGACGATCGGCGTGTGCGCGTCACCGGCATGCAGTCGCATGGCCGCGGATTGGATGAGCGGACCGATCGAGGCGGAGAACGATCCGTCCGGGCTGACGGACATGCTTTCGGTTGTGCGGCGGGTCGCGTGGTTCTCGGATGCCGGCGACCACAGTTCGAGCCGTGCCGCGGCCGGGATACGACCTGATATGTGGCCTGTCACCCGCAGTCGGTCACCGCGCCGGACGCGGTACGCAGGCTGTAGGCCGCCGATCCGCGTGCGCGCGGGCCAGGTAACGGCGACCTGGGGATGACTTATCCGGATGAACCAGGTTTGCGCGGCTTCCCGCTCGACAAGGATGATGGTCAAGGCGGCCAGCACCGTCGCGGCTGCGGCAAGGAAACGGAATCGCAGACGCCGCAGCGGTACCAGCCGGGCGGCATCCAGGTCGCGGGTCTGCTCTTCAATTCGGCGGCACATGGCGGCGATCAGGGCCGGTGATGCCTGGCCGGCCGTTCCCCGGGTTGAACCGCGGAAGCAGACGTACGAGAGCAGTCGGCCACCGAACCGCGGATCGAGCGATTCGATGTGTTCGGCCGCGGCTTTCCTGGAACGGGGCTGACGGATGATTCGCACGGCCATGCGGACCAGGGCAAACGAGATGACGAACAGGAAGATGAGCAGTTCGGCCCAACGGCCGGGAACTGAAAAACGGATCAGATGGTCCGCGATACCCAGGGCGAATCCGGTTAAAACAACGGCCGGAATGAAGTCGGCCGACTCCTGGAGGGCGCGGCGCAGCGTTATTCGCCGGCCGACCGCGGCCAATCGTTTGTCCAGATCTGTGGCGTCGTGCGTCATGTCGAGACCTGCGCTCTGATGCCCCGGCCCACGGCGAGCCTCATGGCAGATGCCATTTTTTTCTCAGAATCCATTCGCCACACAGCAAGGCGGCGAAGACAACCAGCATCAACCAATGATCCCAGGGCAGAAGATTACTTGTTTCCTGTTCCTGCAGGGCTGCTTCAGCCAGTTCCTTGCACAACTCGGGCAACTCGGCCAACGACACCGCTCTGCCGCCGGTTTCGCCCGCCAGGCGGGAGAGCAGGTCCGGCCGGGCGCGAACATCCTGTTGTTCGATGTTGGCCGGAAGCGTCGCCGGCGCGGTGTCCGGGGCGAAACCCGGTTGATTCCGCGTGCGGTGCGGCAGGCCGACGAACATCGTCGCCTGGGCCCAAAACTGATGAAAGTACCGGTCCCCGACTTCGTAACGCCACCGCCAGGTCTCGTCGGTGCCAACAAACAACACAAGCCCGTTCCCGGCCCTCTGGAGGATGATCGCCGGCCGGCCCGGCGAACCATCGAGGCCGGGCTGTTCGGCCAGAACCTCGGCCGCGGGCTTGAGTTCACTTACCGGGCAGCGCCAGAGCATCGTCGGCAGCCGGCCCCAGATGTTCCGGGGTTCTTGCGGCCGGTGCAATTGCATGATCGGATGCCCGACACCACCGCGCGTGGGTGTCAGCGACCAGGGCCGCGTGTGTTCGCCGGCGGCGAGGTCGAGCTTTCGGAAAGGCAGAAGATCCGCCAGCGGCGTTTCCAGGAAATCTTTCGGCATATGTTCCGGTCCGGCGGCGAGGATCAGGCCCGCACCGCCTTGAGTCACATGGTTTCTGAGACCCTGCCACTGGATCTGAGTCAAATCCCGCGAGTTGACATCGCCGAGGATGACCGCGTCAATGTTTTCCCAGTCGGCCGAGGCTATTGGAAGATCCATCCGGGGGCGATTGGCGTCATCGGCCTGATCGAGCAGTACAAATCGGGCCTCGACTCGCTGATCTCGCTGAAACGCGTTCCGCAGCAACCTGAAGGCCCAGCGGGGTTGACGCTCGATATACAACAGCCGGACGGGACGATCGGTGATGTGCAGGTCGAGGAATTCGTCACCTTGCGGCACGATCGGCCGATCGCATTCCACGCGAAAATGACAACGACGCAGCCCCGGTTCAGGGAAGGTTATTTCGAAAGAGGCGACCTGTTCGGCGGTGTTCTCCGTGAAAATCATTTCCCTGTGAGCCAGGATTCCATCCGATTCGATGATCGACAGCCGGACGGGAGTGCCGGCCAATCCCTGTGGCCGCAGAAGCAGTTGCAACCGGACCGGCTGGTCGACAAATCCGTAGAGGCGATCCTCTAAAGGTTCCAGAAAGAGTGTCGGCAGATCGCTCCGACCTACGGATACCGTATGCAGGACGATTCCGGCCCGGGCCAATTGCCGGGCGGAGGCAAGCAGAGCGTCCTCGTTTGAAGACGGGCCTGCCCCATCGGAGATCAGAACAAGATGGGTGTCGGGTCGGCCGGCCGGGGAGCCCTTCATGGATTCAATGGCTTGCGCGATATCCGTGG
>DATIKE010000197.1:0-15183 GCA_035477895.1 Phycisphaerae bacterium | reverse complement strand
CGTACATGATCCGCAATTGTCAATTCGATCCCATCCTGGATGTGTGTGGGGGGGGGGATTCCGTGGAGCGGTGTATGCGGCAGGTGGCCTGGTCTTTTCGATTCGGCAAGCCGGCGGTTATCTGCAGCCACCGGGCTAATTACGTCGGCGCGATTGATGCCGCGCACCGGGCGATGGGACTGGGACTGCTGCGGCGGCTGCTCGAGGCGATCGTGCATGCCTGGCCCGACGTATGGTTCGTGACTACTCCGGAGCTGGGACAGATGATCGAGGAAGACGCCCGGGCAGCCGGAATAACTTGCGGGCCGCGAACGGCTCCGGAGAATGGAAGGCAGGGAGGATCATGAGTCTCATCCAGGCCGGGGACCGAAACCTGGTTGAATACGCGTACCCGGAAGGCGAGGAGCGGGAACGAACTCCGCTGATCGCCCTGCTGGTGGCGGTGTTTATTGTCATGTCGACCAGCGTGGCTCCGCTTCCGACGTGGAACCTGATCGTCAAGGGGATCGGCGGCGTGCTGGCCCTGAGCTTTCTGGTTTATGCGTTGCGGACGCGGTTCCGCCTGAGCCCGGAACTGCTGCTGTACGCGGGATGGACGTTGTGGTGCCTGGCCGCGGTTCTGGCGGGCACGGCCTATCCGCAGATCTTCTGGGAGTCGTGGTCCACGATCGTCAACATCTGCGTTGCGATCTTCATTCTGACCTTGTGCACGAATTCGAGGCGGACACTGTCGATCAACCTGTTTTCTCTATTGCTTGCCGCCGGCTTCGTGGCTTCGTACAGCGTGTTCACGGGGGAATTCCGGATTGGGGAAGGCGAAGGCAAGCGTGTGGCCGGCATTGCTCTGAACTCCAACTCGTTCGGCTTCCTTGTGCTGCTGGCATCAATCGTGCTCGCGTACCTGTGGATGGTCCAGCGTCGAGGCAAGGGGCTGGGCAGGCCGATTCTGATCGCCGGGATGATTCTATTCGGTCTGGCCATAGTAGCCACCGGATCGCGCAAGAGCGTCGCGGGACTTGTCTTCTTCTATATCGCGTGGGCGTGGTTCTGTTATCGAAAGGAGATGACGCAGAAGCCCGGCGTCCTGCTCGGGGTCATCGCGGGCCTTCTTTTCGGTGGCGTGGTCATGGTCTTCGCGCTTCAGGGCAGCGTGGTGGCCAAGCGTTTCGGCTATACGTTCGAGGCGCTGCACGGAGAGCGCGCGAAAGAGACGGGGGAGGAACGGGTTTTTCTTTACAAAGAGGGTTTCAGGGTGGCCGCCGAGCACCCCTTCGTCGGGGTCGGCGTGAGGGGGTTCCTCGCAAGGGCCCGCGTCCGATCGATGACCCACTCGGACCCGATGGAAGTCCTGACCTCGTCGGGCATTCCGGGGCTCCTGATGTATGGCAGTATCCTGGTTGTTCTCTGGGTGCGGGCGGGGAAAATCGCGAAGTACTCCGACGATCCGCTGGAGGTCAAAATCGCGCAGTTGATACGTGCGGTCATCCTCACCATGTTCCTTCTGTCACTGGGCAGAACGAATTACGGCGCCAAGGATTACTGGGTCGTCATGGGCAGCTTCATAGGCTGGAGCCACGCGATCTGGTTGAAACTCCGGGAGCGTATGGAACTCGGCACGCTCGGGTCGCCGGCCGGCGAGCAGGAAATGGCGTTGTCGCAGTATCAGCGATGGTGACCGCCGCAGGTTCAATAACGACGCCGGACGCTGGAGATCATCTACTTGTGGAATCACGGCCGCTGTGTGACGATTGTTTGGGCGGCGGGCCTGGTGTGCTTCCCATGGAGCACGTCGCCGGCCGCCGGTGTCGAGTATTTCGTCGCGCCCGGCGGCAATGATGAGGGCGCGGGCACCTCGACGCAGGACCCCTGGAAGACCATCCAGTTCGCGGTCAATCGACTCAAGCCCGGCGACACCCTGACACTCGGCCCGGGCGAATACGTTCAGCGGTTCGCGGTCCGGCAGAGAGCGTCCGCGGACAAGCCCGTTCGGATCCGGGCGGCCATCCCCGGCCTGACGGTGCTGCGGGGGGATGTGCCCATCCGCGATTTCCAGCAGGTGGCAGGAACACGCTTTGTCTGGTCGGTCCGGTCCGATCGCTGGGTGTACCGGGTGGTGGAGATGGACACCGGCCGGGTTTTTCTCGAGGCGCCAAGCCCGCGGGATATGGACCAGTTCAGGGAGTCGTTCCTCTACGACCGGTCGAGCTGGACCCTGTACGTACATACCAGCGATGGGCGGTCACCCGCCGATCATGTTCTGATCGCGTGCGTCACGCCAAGCCCGGCCGTCGAGATCGCCGGCGAGCACATCATCGTGGACGGCCTGGTCGTGCGAGGGTTCACGGCCACGCGTTTCGAGGAAAGCCGGCGCGGTTACGGCATGAAGCTGGGAGGGCAATACAACACGGTGCGGCGGTGCGGCTTCCTGTACAACCAGGGGGGGGTAATCATCGGCTCACAGGACTCGGTGGTCTCGGACAGCCTGTTCGTGTCGAATCTGAATCCGGGCTCGTCGCTCGCCCAGTTGTTCTGCACCGTCGGCAGCGAGCGGATGCGACTGCTCAACAACCGGGTGCTGGGCTTTAACCTGTATGGGATCCGCAACTACGAAGGCCCCAGGGACAGCGTGGCCATCGGCAACATCGTCCGGGACAACTACTGGGGGCTCGATTTCAAGGCCAGCGAGGGGAAGAATCGGATCGCCCGCAACAATGTGGCCGTCGAATGCGAATACCTGAACTTCAACAGCGGCTCGGACCCGACAGGGCCGAAAGAGGACTTCAACACGTTTCAACTTCCGAGCCTGTGGTGGAACAAAGGGCCTTCCGCCGCCGGCCCGAATACGCTGGTCTTTGATCCGGCCAAGCAGGACCCGCGGTTCGCGGACCCCGGGCATCTGGACTATCGCCTCCAGGCGGACAGCCCCTTTCGCGGGAAGGGGCCGGGCGGAAGCGACCTGGGGGCGTATCCCTATGAGCCGAACGTGCTCTATGTGAGTCCATCGGGTGGCGATGACCGCGACGGCCTCAGCGCTGCGCAGGCCCTCAAGACGATCGACAAGGCCATAAAGGTTGCCGGTGAAGGATTCACCATTTATCTGCTGGACGGTCACTACGAGGAAGACGTTGCGCCGACGGTGTCCGGTTCGTCGAATAAGCCCCTCGCGATCCGCGGACGAGGCGAAAATCCTCAGGTGTGGGCCCGCGGACTGGAGCTGAGGGGCGTTCGACACGTGCGCGTCGAGCACGTGCGTTTTCGTCAAGGCGGCACGGTGCGTCAGTGCGAGGGAATCGTTCTGGATCGCTGTGCCTTTTTCGATTCCCCTCGGGACGGGCTGGTGATCGAGGATTCGCTAGACGTTCAGGTGAGGCGGGTGACGTTCTGGAACTCGGCAGGGGCGGCCGTCGCGATCAAGGGGGCTTGCGACGGCTTGCGGGTCACGAGTTCGATCCTGCACTCCAAGACCGGCCCCGCCCTGATTCACGAGGGTCGCCCGTCCGGTCTGTTCTGCGAGTACAACAACTACCTCCCTGGAGAGGGTAAGCCGGTCGCGGTTGTGTCCGGCAAGGCCTGCGCGGCGGTAACGGATCTGCGGGCGACCACGGGCAGTGACGCGCGGAGCTTCAGCGTCGCCCCGTACTTTGCCAATGGCGCCGACCCGATTGGGCTGGCTCCAAACTCTCCCTGTGTCGGGGCCGGGGAACTGGCCGAGCCGGTCGGCGCGGGCGAAGTGGTTCAGCCGGAAGTGAAGCAAATCATTACCGAGGTCAAGTTGCGCGATATCACGCCGACTTCCGCCAGCCTGACGTGGTGGACGCCGAACATGCGGGCCGACATGTGGCGCAGGCCGAGCGAGTGGTGGCTGAATTTCCCGGTGTACAGTGAAGTGCAATACGGCGAGACGCAGGAATATGGCCGGAGCGTGCACTCGTTCGGGTTCCTCTACCACCGGGTCACGCTGCACGGCTTGAAGCCGGACACGACGTATCACTTCAGAATTGTGTCCCATGACCACCTGTGGGAGGACAGCCTGTACCGGGCCTACGGGCCGGCCGAGGTTTTTCTGCGGCTCAAGGGGGCTGAAAGTGAGCCGCTGGCGTTCAGGACGCCGTCCGTCGCGGCATGGAAACCGACGAACCGGACGCTCCATGTGTCCCCGGACGGTCGTGTTGAGGATTCCGGCCTGGAGGAAAGCGCCCCCACGACCTTGACTGCGGCGAGCGATCGCGTGCGAGCGGGCGATACGGTCATTCTGCTGGACGGGGTGTACACGGAATTGTTCGCCCCGGCAGCCAGCGGCACGGCGGAGGCGGCGATCACGCTGAAGGCGCGGACCGCCGGGCGGGCGGTGCTCGACGGATCGACCTGCATCCGGCCGGCGGGGGTCGCGCTGTTCTGGAAGAACCACATCGTGATCGACGGTGTGGTCCTGAGGCTGTTCGGCGATTCGGTATACGGCCGGCGCGCCGGACTGACGAACTGTCAGGTGTTCCTGGCCCGATGCGAAAACGTCACGCTGCGCAACTGTGTTCTGATGGGCTTCAGCCCCGGCATCACCGAGGCCGGGCTGATTGCGCGCGGCGGCGGCCCATTGACCATCACGAATTGCGTGATCGGCGGGTTCATGCACGGCGTGAACGCTCGCGCTATCAGCCGGGTGGACCTTATCGGCAATACATGGTACGTGCCGTTGATCGATAACTTCTACATCCAGGGCAGGACGGTGGTGAAGAACAACCTGTTCCTGGGCCAGGAGCGGCAGAAGGTTTTCTCGTACGTCCCGATGGTCAGCAATCTTCGTCCGGCGGAGGCGGACTACAATGCGTATTACTTCGGGCCGTCGAACCACGTTCGTCATATTGGTTACGGTATCAAGCACAAGGACGAGCGGGATATGGGAGGCGTGGCCCGGGTTCAACAGGAACTCGGCCTGGATCTCCATAGCATCGAGCCTTCCTACGAGGACGTCCGCCTCTCCGGCCCCGCGCCGACGGAATACCTGGATCGCAATATGCTGAACAGTTTCGGTGACGCGGTCGAAAAGCGACAGCTTGTTCCGACCCTGGATATGTTCGATCCGCCGGCGAACAGTCGACTAAACACGGCCGGTGAGAACGGCGAGCCCATCGGATCGCGGTCGAGCAGGGCGAAGTAACGCATGGGAAGAATCTGGATTGTCAATCCGTTCGACCCCTTGCCGGGTGATCCCGAGCAGCCCGGGCGCTATGCCACTCTTGCGCGCATGCTTTGCGGGGAGGGACATGAGGTTGTTTTGTGGACCGCGGATTTCTCGCACCGGTTCAAACGGCCGGTGGATCGGGCACCGATCGAGGAGACCGCCCGGCGCGAGCGGATCGAGGTACGCTTTGTCCATGTGCCGGGCTATAAAAAAAACGTTTCCTGTCGTCGGATTCTGTCGCATCGGGTGTATGCCCGTGGCTTCGAGCAGGAGGCCTCGGATGCCGCCCGGCCGGACGTCATCATCGCGAGCAATCCGCCGCTGGAATCACCGGTGGCTGCCGGACGGCTGGCGAAGCGGTTCGGGGCGCGGCTCATCATCGACGTGCAGGACAACTGGATCGACAATTTCCGTCACCTGATGCCGCGGGCCCTGAAGTGGGCTTCCCCGGTGATTCTCCGGCCGTGGGTCTGGGCGAATCAGCGGGCGTTCGCCGCGGCGGATGCGGTGGTCGGCGTTGCGGGTGGGTATGCCGACGAACCGCGACGTTACGGTCGTCCGGAGTATCGGCGCGCGGTCATCCCGCTGGGAGTTGACCTGGAACTGTTCGATGAGGCTGCCCGTCGCGGGCGAGGTTTGCTCGGCGAGAAGCAGCCCGGCGAGATATGGGCGGTTTACAGCGGCAGCTACTCGCACGCGTACGACGTGCTGACCGTGGCCGAGGTGGCCCGGCGGGTCCTGCGCGAGCGGCCGGATGTCCGGTTCATCTTCAGCGGTCGCGGCGACCTGGAATCGCAGGTGCGGGACCTGCTGCGTGGCACGGATCGAGTGAGTTTCCTGGGTTTCGCCCCGTTCGAGGACTGGGCGGCCACGGTGTGTCAGTGCGACGTCGGTTTCAACGCGATCAGGCCGGAAGCGTTCGTGCTGATGCCCAACAAGGTATTCTACTACTGGGCCGCGGGCCTGGCGGTCCTGAACAGCGCCGAGGGGGAGTGCGCGGACTGGGTGGCCCAGACAGAAACGGGCTTGTCCTATGCAGCCGGGGACGTTGCCGGCGCTAAAAATGCTATGATGCAGATCGTCTCCGATCCGAAGAGCCTTTCCCGGCAGCGCGAGGCCTCGCGGCGGTCGGCGGTCGAGCGATGGGATCGACGGTTGCTGTATCGGCCGTACCTCAAGCTGGTATCGGACCTGTGTGCCCGTTCGAGAGGGCGGGATTCGTCGTAGTATGAAGTGCGAGGTCGCAGGCGGCCGAAGAATGCGGTAATCTTCCGGCGATGCAGGCGGGGCCGGACGTACGATCAAAACCGAGAGTGTTGTCCGCGATGGTGGATCGGGCAGGTTGTCCGGGGAGCATCGGACTATCCCGCCCAGGATGCGCGAGCCATGAATCGAGCGGTCGCCAGCGACTACGAACGAGCA
Organism: Phycisphaerae bacterium; assembly: GCA_035477895.1. Taxonomy (GTDB): domain Bacteria; phylum Planctomycetota; class Phycisphaerae; order UBA1845; family PWPN01; genus JAPKGY01. The sequence continues at coordinate 8,582 of DATIKE010000197.1, read as the reverse complement.
TTCGCCGACTTCCTTGGCGCCCGGCACGCCTTCGCCTTCTGGAAGGGCCGGGTTGCCCTCTACGCCATTCTCCGGTCACTCGGTATCGGCGAGGGTGACGAGGTGATCCTCCCCGGGTACACGTGCGTGATGAACGTGAACCCGATCATGTACCTCAAGGCCCGCCCGGTCTACGTCGACATCGACCCGGTCACCTACAACCTCAAGGCGGACCTCATTGAGAAGAGCATCACGCCGCGCACCCGCGTGATCATAGCCCAGCATACCTACGGTTACGCCGCACCGATGGACGAGATTCTGGCCATCGCCGCGCGTCACGGCCTGAAGGTGGTCGAGGACTGCTGCCTGGCCCTGGGTTCGCGGTACAAGGGGCGCTTTCTGGGCACGTACGGAATCGCCAGCTACTTCTCGTCGCAGTGGAACAAGCCCTACACGACCGGCATCGGCGGCATGGCGATCACCTCCGACGACACGCTCGCGGGGCGTATCCGCGAACTCATCGAGCGCGAACGGCAGGAGCCCAACTTCAAGGAAAGCATCATGTTAAGGGGCCAACTGGCCGTCTACCGCGCCTTCGTCTATCCGCGGACTACCGCCTTGATCACCAGCGTCTTCCGCTGGTTGACCCGCAAGGGCCTGGTGGTCGGCTCATCCGATACCTCGGAGTTCGTCCCGGCGATGACCGCCGACTTTTTCAAAGGCGTGAGCGGCATTCAAGTTTGCGCCGGCCTGCGCCAGATCCGCCGACTCGAGCGCGGCATGGCACATCGCCGGGACCTGGCCGACATCTACACCCGGCTGCTCGGTCGGAAAGGCTGGACCTTGCCGGCCGTGCCCGCGGACCAGGATCCGGTCCTCGTGCGTTTCCCGGTCCGCGTCGCGGACAAGGCCAAAGCCCTCGCCGCCGCGCCCTCCCATTGCGTTGAGTTGGGCAGTTGGTTTGAGTGCCCGCTTCATCCTATTGACACGCCTATGGCGGCCTACGGCTATGAGGACGGCATGTGCCCCGTGGCGGAGCGCGCCTGCCGGGAGGTGGTCAACCTTCCCACCCATCCTCGGGCCGATCATGCCACCGCGGAGCGGTCGGTGAACTTCATCGCCGGCATCGGCCCGGCTCCACTCTCGTGAGAATGCACACTCTTGGCCGAAGACTCGCACGGGTTAATGCCCGGGGCACTTTGAGTGAACGACCTGCTCAAGCATCCTGGCCAGATGATCCATGTTCCGCGCCATATCGCCGTCCTGCTCGACGTGCCGGCGGTTCAAGGTGAACGCATTACGTCGCAGGTCGGCATCGTCCATCGCCCGCTCCAGCAAGCGGGTCAACTGGTCCACGCTGTGCGGCTCAAAAAGCAGCCCGGTCCGTTCGTGTTCGATCCACGGCGTGTTGGCCGGGATGCGGCTGACGATCGGGAACAGGCCGGTCGCCAGCGCCTCCAGCAGGGCCGAACTGGTGCCGTCGCTGAGCGAGGCCGAGACGTAAATGTCCGCATGGCGGTAGAGCTCGGGTACCTGGTCGTGCGGCAGTTCGCCGGTGTAAGTGGTCCGGTCATCCAGGCCCAGTTCGTGAACGCGCTGCTTGAGCGATTCCAGCAGGACACCCTCGCTGGCGAAGGTGCATCGGAACTCCCGCCCATCGGCCTTGAGCCGGGCCAGGGCCTCGACGAGCGTGATGTTGTCGTAGATCGGCTCATGTTTGCGCGAGCACAGGATGTGCGTCGCGGGGCAGCGCGGCATGTCCGGCGCGGGATGGAACCGCGCGGTGTCCACGCCGACGGGGATCAGAAACAGCTTGGATTCGGGCACGCCCAGGCGGATCAGCTCGTCCTCCAGCTCCCGGGAGACACTGTGAACCATCGCGCATCGTTTGCAGACGAAGCGGACCAATGCCTCGCGGATCTTGCGGCGAAGACCTTTTCGGCCGATCTGATCGAGCACGTCCCCGCCGCGGGCCGACGTCACGATGGGGCCATTCCACGCCAGCACCGCGCTCAAGCCGTTGGAAGCCACAAACGGAGCGTAGATGATATCGGGTTTGAACCGCTGGATGATCCGTCGCAGGCGCGGCACACGCGTGAAGTAGATGTGCTTGTTGGCGTACTTGTTCCACGGGTCGACGCCGATGAACTCGATGGGAATATCGCCGATGGTTCCCTTGGAGAAGCTGACCACGAGCAGATCGTCGCCCCGGGCGTGGAAGAAGCGCGCATAATGCCTGGTCCACGGGCTGTAGGTGTGGGACAGCAGCAGAATTCGCATGGGTGACAGGCTTCCCCGCGGGCGCCGCGCGGCGGCGCACTCGCGGCGACAAAATGACAATCACGCTCGCGGCCCCAGAGCCGCGATCTCCTCTTCGCTCAGAGCGTTTTGACCTAGTCGCGGCGGGTTGGCCGGATCGGGTATGCGCGATCCTTCTCGTGCCCGCCGTCGGTATTCGCTCCCGAACAGCCCGAACTTGAACAGGCCCGCGAGCGTTCCGAGCCCGTAGGCCACGTGGTACGGTAAAACGCACAGCGGTGCAAACGGTGCCAAGTCCCACCCGTGGCCCTTACCCACCTGGACCGTCACCAGTGCCAGCAGCAGGCCGTACGGCACAGCGCCGGCCGCCAGCGGAATCACGAACAGCGGATGATGCATGGTCAGCAGACCGAAGACGATGAACCACATCACGAACGCGAACGGCGCGAAGTAACGGAACTTGAAGGCCTTGGGAAAGGCGGCCATGGTCAGGATGTGCCAGACCCCGTTTCCATAGGCCTGCCGGAGTAATCCTCGGAGAGTGGCCTGGTTGTAGTATCTCACCCGGATATCCGGGGTCATGAATATCTTGCCGCCGTACTTCATGATTCGGCTGTTGAACTCGTTATCCTCACCGCGAACCAGCGTTTTATTAAAAAGTCCGATCTGATCGAACAGCTCCCGCCTCCAGGCGCCAAAGACGCAGGTGTCACAGTACTGAGGCTTCAAGGACACCCTGAACGCGGAGCCGCCCACCACGTATTTGTTCTGCGTGATCGCGGCGATCGTGCGGGCCGTGCGGGTGTTCGAGGCCGGATATGTCCGACATGGCCCGCCCACGTTGTCGGCCCCGGTCTTTTCGAGATAGTGGACGCACTTGCTGACGTAGTCCGGCGCGTACTCGCTGTGCCCGTCCATCCTCAGAATGTAGCGGCCCCGAGCCAGTCGTATGCCCTTGTTGACAGCCACTACCTGGGTTTTGTCGGGGTTGTCAACAAGCCGGACCTGCGGGTGTTCGCGCATGAATCCCTGAATAATCTCCCTCGTGCGATCCGTACTCATCCCGTCGAGAACCAGTATTTCCATCTTATCAAGAGGATAGTCCTGTGTGAGCACGGACTCGATGCAGGCCTGGATGCGGGCTTCCTCATTCCGGATCGGGATGATGAGGCTGACCGGCGGCCGCTCGTCCGCATTCGTCACGCGATTCATTCTCAACACCGCCCAGTAACCTGGTTCCGCCGGGATACCCGTACGTCAATCCACTTGCCTATCGGAGTTTGACGAACAGCGGTGCAATATTATGGCCGCTCGATTCGAGCGGCAAGCGCGACATTATCGGCCCTCGCAACGGCGAGTCTCAAGCCGGGTCCGGTTTCGTCCGAATAAATGGGAGCGACCCGTATGCGGCGAAAGACCTGCATTGGCGGCTACAGGAATGTCGGAATGCGCGTGCTCAACGCCATGACCATCGATCTGGAGGACTGGGCCCAGTCGGTTCTGGATCCCGCGCATCCGGTGACGGAGCGGGTCGTGGCCAATACGTGCCGGGTGCTGGATCTGCTCGATCGGCACCGCGTCAAGGCCACATTCTTCGCCCTGGGACGGGTTTGTGAGCGGTTTCCATCGCTTCTGCCGGAGATCGCGTCGGCGGGGCACGAGATCGCCTCGCACGGCTTCGGGCACTGCCTGGTAAGTCGTCAGACGCCGGAGCAGTTTGCCGAGGACGTGCGGCGGTCGGCGGAGATCATCGAGGCCCAGATCGGCCGGCGGCCGGCGGGATATCGGGCCCCGGCGTTTTCCATCGGTCGCGACCGGCTGTGGGCCGGGCCGGTGCTTGCCGCGCTCGGGTTCCAATACAGTTCGAGCATCTTCCCAATCGCCGGCCGCCGGTACGGCATCCCGCATTGGCCGCGGGTTCCCCATCGATGGCCCGACTGTGACCTGATCGAATACCCGCCGACGACGATCCGACTGGCGGGCCTGAGCCTGCCGGCCTGCGGTGGGGGGTATACGCGCCTGTTGCCGGGCTGGTTCATGGCCGGGGCGATACGTCGCCTCAACGGAAACGGGACGCCGGCCGTCATTTACCTCCACCCTTACGAGTTGGCCGTCGATGAGGTCGAGTGGTTTGCCAGGGCGGGCGTCACCTGCGGTCGGAGCAAGGCATTCACCCAGTCGTTGTGGAGGTCGCGGGTCAAACCGCGCCTGGATCGCCTGCTGAGTGAGTTTCAATTTGGGCCGATGCGTGAATCGCTGGCTGACTGGCTTGCCCGGTCTTCAAAGACCGAAACGCTTCGGCCTGATCCGGTGAGTGCCGCCTTTGCCTCGGCCACATGACCGGCATTCAGCCCGCCGGGCAGGTTTCCTCCTTCAGAAACAGGCTTTACAATGCCGTTATTGCCGGGTTGAGGAGAGAGCTTGTGAACATCGCATTCATCATCATGGATCTGGAGCTTGGGGGGGGGGCAGAGCACGATATCATCAACCTCTCCACAGGAATGAAGAAGGCGGGCCATTCGCCGGCCGTCATCACATCCGGCGGGCGGTTGTGCGAATACCTCGAGACCGAAGGCGTGACTCTGGTCCGTCTGCCCGTAAACCAGCGGTCACCTCTGCAGTTGTGGAGGAACGCGGAATCGTTTGCCCGGACGGCCGAGCGGCACGAGGTGGAGATTCTCAACCCTCAAGGCGTCTATCCGGCGGTCAGTTGTTACTGGGCCAGCCGGCGGCTGCTTAGGCGCGGCAAGTTTGTCCCCAACGTCGTCACCATCCACATGCTGGGCCGGCTGACGTGGTGGTACTACGGGATGGGGGCGATGCTGCTGAATCATTATGCCGACCACGTCATCTTCGAGTCCGAGTGCGAGCTGAACCGGCTTAAGGCTCGGGGTTTCAGCGGGCCGTACACGGTGATCCCGAACTGTTTCCCGCCGTCGAAGCTGGCCGCGGTGACCGAGTCGCGGGCGGCGATCCGGCGGGACATCGGCGTGCCGGACGACGCGGTGCTGTTCATCATGCCGGCGCGAATGACGCCGGAAAAACGGCACGACCTGCTTCTGGAGACGCTGGCCCGGCCGGAGGTGCGCGAGTTGCCGATTCGTTTCTTCCTGGCGGGAGACGGGCCGCTGCTCGATCAGTGCAAGCGGCGGGCCGGCGAGCTGGGGCTCGCGGAGAAGGTCATCTTCGGCGGGTTCCGCAAGGACGTGCCCCGGCTGTACAAGGCGGCCGACGTGTTCCTGCTGTGCAGTTCGAACGAGTCGCTGCCGCTCAGCATTCGCGAGGGCATGGGCGCGTCACTGCCGGTGATCGCGACGCATGTCGGCGGCATCGCCGAGGCGGTCGAGGACGGCCGCAGCGGACTCATGGTGCCTTCGGGCGATTCCGATGCCCTGGCCGGGGCGATTCGAAAGCTGGCCACCGATGCCGCATTGCGTACCTCGCTGGGTGCCAGAGGGCTCGAGATCTACCGGACCAGGTTCGACTACAATAACTGGATTCGCCGGACGGTCGAAGTCACATCCGCCGTGCGGGAAGAGTTCATCAGGACACACCGATAAGAGCGCATCCCCAATCAGTGTGGAACGGGCTTCCGCGTCTGCGGCAGGCAGCCCGTCATTGACCGGCAGGACCTGTCTGCGTGCGTACAAGCACAGGCAGATGCAGGTCCCTGGAGTATGCCAGAGGCCAGACCGTAGGGCGGGCTTTGCCCGCCTTCCAGCTTCTCCGAGGCCGGGCGGGCCGAGCCCGCCCTACGTGAGGACCGCGCCGGCGTGAGGGGACGGAGTTCCTGCCGTCGGGATGCTCCAACCGTAGGGCGGCATGATGCCGGTCACGCAAATGGGTTGCCGGACTTACTCTACCTGGCGATCTTCAGAAGAATCTTGATGTGTCGCGGCTCGGCGGCCATCGCGAACCCCTCGACGCCGCGGTCCAGCGGAAGCTGCCGCGAGATCAACGACTCGACGTCCACCTGCCGGCAGGCCAAAGCACCGATCGCGTCCTGGAACGGCCCGCATCGGCTGCCCTGGACGTCAAACTCGTTGACGACCACCGGCGCGAGGTTGAGCGGCGCGCCGGCTGCGTACGTGCTTTTGAGCACGAGCTTGCCGCGCGGCCGCAGAAGCCTGAACGACAGTTCCAGCCCGTCCGGCGCCCCGCTGCACTCTACGACCACGTCCTTGTCGGCCCGCGGACGAACGTCGGCCAGAGGCGTCGTGCGGATGCCCCGACGCTCGCAGAAGTTGAGCGTCAGCTCGTTCCGGCCGATCACCTCCAGGTCGCACCCCGCCGACTGCAACACCTGGGCCACCAGCAGTCCGAGTCTGCCGGAACCGACCACCGCGACCTTCATCCGCTTTTCGATCGGGCACTGTTTGATAACCTGAAACGCGGCCGCCAGCGGCTCGACGAACACCGCCTGCTCGTCGGTGACCGCATCAGGCACGAGGTGCAGGTTGCGCTCGGGGACGGCGATCCGCTCGGCGAACGCGCCGTCGCGGCCGTCGATGCCGATCACCGTTCGCCGTCGGCAGTGGTTGGCCAGCCCGCGCTGGCACATCTCGCATCGGCCGCAGACGCAGTTGATCTCGGCCACGACCCGCCGGCCCTGCCACTTACGCGGCCCTTCGATCACCGTGCCCACGAACTCGTGCCCCGGCACGCCGCGGAAGCTCATGTAACCTTTCACGATCTCGAGATCGGTCGCGCAGATGCCCGCGAGCCCGACGGCGATCAGCACATCCTCCGTGCCCGCCGCGGGTTCCGGGTAAGCCGTCTCCAGCTTGAGCGTTTCGTTGTAGCAGAGGGCCTTCACGTCGCGGGCGACTCCCCGTGGGTCACGAATGATACCGGCTCATCATTGCCTGGCATTGTCCTCTGTTGTTTGCGGGGGATCAAGGGGATCAAGGGGAAATCGCGGGACAGGCATGAATACGACCATTCAAAGCGGTCGCGTCGAGTGCCCTCATTCCGGTCGCGGCTAAACTTTGGGAAGATGGAAAGTCGCCCGGGTCTCTGGACTGAACCTGCCGGCGTTGGCTATAGTTGCGGGCATGAATCTGGCGAACAACCGCATCGTCAAGGCCATGGCCCGCCTGGCCGGGCAGGGCCGCAAGGGCCTGCTGCCCTATGTGACCGCCGGTCTGCCCGACCTGGCGACCACCGAGCGCATTCTGGGGAGCCTGGACTCGCTCGGCGTCACGGCTGTCGAACTGGGCTTTCCCTACTCGGACTCGATCGCCGACGGCCCGACCATTCAGTCGTCGTTCACCCGCGTTCTGGAAAAAGGCATCCACGTCCGCGACATCCTCGGGATGGTCGCGAGCTTTCGGCGAAAACACGAGTTGCCGCTGCTGGCGATGCTTTCGTATTCGATCGTTTTCCGGATCGGCCTGAATCGGTTCATCGAGGAAGCACGATCCGCGGGCATCGACGGCTTCATCCTTCCGGATGTGTCGTTCGAGGAGGCCCCGCAGATCGCAGGGAAACTTAACGAGGCCGGCCTGTGTCTACCGATGCTGGTCTCGCCGGCCAGCCCGTCCCGGCGGCGCGGCGAGATCGCGACCCTTTCGACCGGCTTCGTCTACTACATGTCCGTCACCGGCATCACCGGCGAGCGCAACCAGTTACCGCCGGACCTGGTCGCCAACGTCCGGGAACTGAAGGCGGCGGCCGGAAAACCCGTCGTCGTCGGGTTCGGCATAAGCAACGCCGACCATGTGCGGTTGGTGTGTTCAGTGGCCGACGGCACGATCATCGGCAGCGCCCTGGTTCGCCGGATCATGGAGGCCCAGGATCGCGGGGCCGACGGTGAAGCCATCGTCAAAACGGCCTCCGACGCCGTCCGCGAATGGATGACCGGCTTGCGGTAACCGCCGGTCGCATCCGAATCCCGCCCTTTCATCATTTGTACGTTTCAGGCGTGCAACTCCTGAATCCTTGCTGGTGTTGTAATGGATGAAGGGGCACGGCGAGGTCGCGGGAAATCCGATCCGGGAATGGCATACATGCACAACCGGTCTCCGTGAAGCCAGCACACCGTGGCCGCATTGTCCGCCCGAAAACGCGGGGGTAGAATCGAATGTCGCCGTAGGGATGACCGCTGGCGCGAGATTCCTATCTCGCACCGTTGCCCGTGCGAATTCGTTGGCACGCGATCCGCGGGATGGCCTGCCGGCAGGCAGGAATCCCGGGGGACCGAGATAGGAATATCGGTCCAGCTCAATGCCGCGGGAGGTTTGATTGTGTTCCGCCTTTTCGCCGCCGGTGTTGGTCTCCTCTGGGTCAGCGCGATGACGGCGCTGTTCGTCCGCGACGTATGGCCGGCCTGGAGCGCCCAGGAC
>DATIKE010000196.1:0-4132 GCA_035477895.1 Phycisphaerae bacterium | reverse complement strand
CTGCACTCCCGCGGTTCAGGCGGTGAAGGCGGATGACGACGACGGCCGACGCCGGCCGGTCGCCGGGTATTGTATCCGCGGCGGCGGACGAAAACAGGACGCGCACGGACTCCGCCCGGCGTGCCGCATTCACAGGTGGTTACAAGACAGGCGGCCCGAAAGCAGGGCGAGCTCGGCCCGCCATTTCCGTATGTTGCTCTGGAAGGCGGGCGGAGCCCGCCCTACGGTTCTGCCTCCGTGGCATATCCCTTGCTTACGACAGAGAGAACCCCGCGCTGTCGCCTGGGCCTCTGATCAAAGGTGGTAATAAGACAGGCGCCTGCCTGCCGCCCACGGAAGGCAGGTCAACCCTACGTCTCCGGCGAAGGAACGACCCCCTGCGTTTTTTGTGCCCGCCGTTTTTGTCACGGACCCCGCATCCACCGGCGAAGGCTTCGCTTTTCCTTTTACCGCTGCGCCGGTAGTATCTTACTCGAAGTGAGCATTTTGCGGTGGCCGGTGCTGTACGCGGCCCCACGGATTCTTCGGGGTGGTGCCGCGCAGGCGATTGGTAGCCGGTACCCGACTGAGCGTTCTCGGGAAGCTGACATGGCGACTTATCTCCCGGATTTCGCGGAATTCGAGCGGCTGGCCCAGCGGGGCAATACCGTCCCGGTCTATTGCCAGCTTCTGTCTGACAGCCTGACCCCGGTCACCGCGTTCGCCGCGATCTCGCAGGAAAGCCCGCACGCGTTTCTGCTGGAAAGCGTGGTCGGGGGAGTGGACGTCGCCCGGTACTCTTTTCTGGCGGCTGACCCGCAGGTGACCTTCGAGGCGACGCGGGACGAGTTCGTGATCGAGGGGCCGCAAGGCCGCCAGGCCGAGCAGTGCAGCGATCCGCTGGCCCGGCTGGCGGAACTGCTGCAGTCGTATCGCGCGGTGCATCTGCCTCAGTTGCCGCGTTTCTCCGGCGGGCTGGTCGGGTACGCCGGGTACGACGTGGTTCGTTATTACGAGCCGTTGCCCGACGCGCCCCGGGACGACCGCCGGCTGCCGGATCTGCTGTTCAATCTGTATGACACGATGGTCGTCTTCGATCATGCCTACAAGCTGGTGCTGGTGATCAGCCACGCCCACGTGGATCGTGACGGGGTGCGCGGCGGCTACGATAAGGCGTGCGCGAGGATTGAAGCCATCGTCGAGCGCCTGGCCGCGTCGTCGGCCGGCCGCATCGGCCGCATCGACCGCGCGGGCGACCCGAAGCTTTCGTTCGCCAGCAACTTCGAACGGGACGAGTTCGAGAAAGCCGTCGAGGCCTGCAAGGAATACATCCGGGCGGGCGATATCTTCCAGGTCGTCCTTTCGCAGCGTCTGCTGGTCCAGACGGCGGCCAACCCGTTCGACATCTACCGGGCTTTGCGGGTGGTGAACCCCTCGCCTTTCATGTTCTACGTGAAAAGCCCCCGCGTGATTCTGGTCGGGGCGTCGCCCGAGATCATGTGCCGGGTCGAGGGGGGCGTCATCACCAACCGCCCGCTGGCGGGCACCCGGCCCCGGGGGCACAACGAAATCGAGGACATGCAGCTCGAGCAGGAACTGCTGGCCGACCCGAAGGAGCGGGCCGAGCACATCATGCTCGTGGACCTGGGCCGCAACGACGTCGGGCGCGTCGCCCAGCTCGGCAGCGTCGAGCTGAGCAAGATCATGGTCGTCGAGCGCTACAGCCACGTGATGCACATCTCGAGCACGGTGGTCGGCAAGCTGGCGACGGGCAAGACGGCTTTCGACGCCCTGCGGGTCTCGCTGCCGGTCGGCACGGTCAGCGGCGCGCCGAAGGTCCGGGCCATGCAGATCATCGACGAGTTCGAGCCGACCCGCCGGGGGCCCTACGCCGGAGCGGTGGGTTACGTCGATTTCGCCGGCAATATGGACACGTGCATCGCCCTTCGGACGATGGTGATCACCCCGGGCGACACGTTCGGCAAGCATCACGCCTACGTGCAGGCCGGCGCCGGGATCGTGGCCGACTCGGTGCCTCGGAATGAGTACGACGAGACCATCAATAAGGCCAAAGGCCTGCTCCGCGCGGTCGAGATCGCGGAGAATCAGTTTCAGTGATTCATTTCAGGTGCGATCGCTTTCCACGGGAAGAGTCCCCGGGGACGCGAACGTTATGCGGGTGTGACCTCGACGTTGTTCCTGATGCTTGCCAGCTCGCGGAGCACATCGAACGACGCGAAGATCCTGTACGTTGATCCCGGGCTGGTGCAGATCGCGTCGAGCCTGGCCGGGCGGTCGGCCCAGAGGCGTCCGCCGCGGCGGTCCCAGCGGACCACCCGGACCTGCTTCTGGCGGGTTCGCTCCTTGCGGACGACCGGAGCCCTTTCGCAGAGGCGAACGAGCGTCTTCAACCCGGCTTCACGCCGGGGCTTCCTGGTGACCTTGATCGTGACCCATTGTCCGGGCTTGATATCCGACAGCATCGCTAGCTCCGTCTGCTGGTAATTCCTATTAAAATCCCTCTAAGCCCGGCTTCGCGGGCCCGGCCTCGTCCGGAAGGGAACGTAGTTTTAGAGCCTGTCCCAAAACCCGTGTGGGACCGGCTTCCCTGCCTGCGGCAGGCAGCCGGTCGATTTCCAGGGTTTTGGGACTGGAACCCTATAGGTTACCCGATCTGCCGGCGTATCGCCAGTCGATGCCGGGTTCCATCCGGCGCATTCGTGTTCCCGATACGCCCCTTCCGGGAACGACAGATCCTCGTATTCGTGTAAGTCTTTTACCGGGAGTGGTTTATGGAATGTCGGTTGTCCGGCGGTTCCGGTTCAGCCACTGGTCGATGGCTTTGACGCAGCCGCGGTAGGGCCGGGAGAAGCGCGCCGCGAGGTTGTAGTACAGGATGCACCACAGGGCATGGACGCCGTCGATGGGGCCGATCTTCTTGCCCTCGGCGTAGGTGCGCCCGTAATAGGAGATCGGGACTTCGTAAACGCGACATGCGGTTCGGCCGAGCACCGCGGTGATTTCCACCTCCATGCCGAAGCCCCGGCTGCGCAGGGGGATCTGTTGAAGGACGGGCGTGCGGAAGGCCTTGTAGCAGGTTTCGATGTCGGTCATGTTCAGGTTGGTCAGCAGGTTGCAGCAGAGGGTCAGGAACTTGTTGGCCAGGAAGTGGTAGAAGTAAAGGACACGGGTGGTGCGGCGGACGAGAAAACGGCTGCCGTAGACCACGTCGGCCTGGCCGGTCTGGATCGGCGCGATGACGAAGGGGATTTCGGCCGGGTCGTATTCGAGGTCGGCGTCCTGGATGACGATCAGCGGGCTGGTCGCCTCGCGGACGCCTCGGCGGACCGCGGCGGTCTTGCCCTGGTTGCGCTCCTGGCGGAGCAACCGGACGCGCGGCGAATCGACCGCCCGGACCCGATCGGCCGTCCCGTCGACCGAGCCGTCGTCCACGACGATGATCTCCCGGACGAAGGGCAGGGCGTCGACCTTGCGGAGCACGGTCTCGATGGTCGCCTGTTCGTTGTAGGCGGGGATGACCACCGCAAGCACGCGGTCCTGACCGGTGTCGTCGGGCATATGCGGCAATCCTTTGATTTTACCGGCACAATGCAGTCTGTTTCGGGTGGGATTGTATGGACCCGGCTCGCAAGCCGCAACCTGGCCGCACTCCAGCGTGATTTCCAGGCTTGGGTATCGGCAACTGGGACGGTAAGATACCCACATCTGCCATGACTGCGGAGCAATCCTCAACGTCGGCCGCTGTGATCTCCGAGGGAGAGCTTCCCCTCGGACCTTCGCCGGTGGAGCCGGCCGGCGGACCGGTTGGGCCTCGCCGGTTCTGGTCCGTGGTCGGGTTTCGGGTGATGCGTTTCTTCGGCTGGTGGTTCGGGTTCACCGGGTTGTCGGCCATGTTCGCGGTATGCCCGTGCTGCGGGCAGCAGAGTTGCCCCGCCGGTGTGGCCGGGCTCGGTGTCATCGGGGCGGTTTCTGCCACCATCGGCAGGCCGCTTCGCGCGATCGCGAACCGGCTGGCGGGCCGCCGAGCGCGGTAGTTCACTTCCAAGAGTGCGAGGCCCGATTCGCCCGGGATGAAGGCTCTCCAGCGGCATGGCTGGTTTCCTGCCGCCGTCGCGCCCGAGGGACGCGGCAT
>DATIKE010000195.1:0-2984 GCA_035477895.1 Phycisphaerae bacterium | reverse complement strand
CCGCTGGTAATCGAATCCCCGGCATGCCCGCGGATCGTTCGTCGTCACCAGCGAGAAGCTCAGCGCCATCAGCCGCACCGAGCGCAGCCCCAGAAGCATCACCGCGTCTCGGATGTTGGTGATCTCCTTGCCGCACCCCATCATGGCCGAGTTGGCGTACTTCAGCAGCCGCAGCGACAACGCCGGGTCCGCCGCGAGCGTGTTGGCCAGATCGACGATCGACACGTCATCCTGCTGGCACAGCTCCAGCAGGTGCAAGGCGGTCCCGGGCGGGCTGGGCAGCCGGGAGTTGCTCTTCAGTTTTGAAAGTAATGACCCCGTCATCTCGCCGATACCCCCCGACCCGGATGAACCGGATGAATCAGACCTTCGCCATCATTTCTTCCACCTCGCGGTCGCGCACCAGGAACGCGCCCAGGTACTGGGCCGTGTCCTCGAACGCCACCACACCGGCCAGGGCCAGGGCCTCCGCGATGCTCCCCGAGATCCGCAGTTCCTGGATCTTGACCAAGGTCTCGACCTGCTCGCGCCGCAGGATGCCCAGATCCACCGCGATGTCGCCGAACCGCTGTTTGCACTCGCGCTGGCGGTCCAGGATCCCGTCGATTTCCTCGGACCGGATGATGCCGTGGCTGAAGGCGATCATTCCGATGGGCTCGCGGACGATGTTGCACTGCTCCGCCAGTTGCCGCCCGATCTCTGGGGGGATCAGGTCCCGCTCGATCAGGAACTCAACGAAAGGATGGCTCACGTTTTACCTCCTTTTTCGTTTCAACCCCTGTATCGGACACGCTCGCCGCGGGCTTCGGGCGCGAACCGCCTCGCACACATTCTCGTTCGCGCGTATCCACCGCCGGGTTGTACTGCTCCAACCCCCAATCAAGTGTTGACGCAGACGCCTTCCTTCTCCCGCATCGCGGGATTCTCAGGCCCGACCGTCCCGGGGTCGGCAGGCCCCGCGAATCGTTTCATGCTGCAGCAGTTGGTCCCCTTGGTCCTGGAATGTTCGCGCTGCCGCTCGGCCGCCCGCGGCAGGATCGGCGATTCGGGCAACACCGGCGAAGGCACATACTGGACGGCCCCGATGGTTACCGTGATCGGGGGGCACCGATCGCCCGGAGCCGTCGCCACGGTGTCGATCAGATCGGCGAGCGACACCTCCCCGGACTCATTTGCACAAGGCCAGTATCCTGGTGACCGTTCCCGGCGGACTCGGCAGCGCGGCTGTTCGCTTGAATCGTTCCAGCGCGGGCTTTCCCATATGCCGCAATATCGGCCAGCCGGTGCCCTCCCTTTACGACCAGAAGCCCCGGATTCATTGAGTAATGACGGTTCACGTCCGCGACACACCTCTCCGCAGTGGCCGATAAGAACCGTTCCGCGACCGGACAGGCGACCGCTGGCCTCAGGTGACGCCTCGGACCGATAAGGCTATGATGGTTCTTGGCAGGGAAGGCGTTCTCGGGACAAGGAGGCCACGATGTCCAGTCACCGTATTCGGGCGTGTCTCAGCCGGCGGCATCGACCTGCGCCGCTGGTTATCCTCCTGATGGTGTTGCCGGCCGTGGCGGCCGAGCCGAGTTCCGAATCCGCCCTGCGCCGCGGGATTGCCTGGCAGGTCGCCTTGGACCGCGTCGGCTATTCCCCCGGGCTGATCGACGGCAACGTCGGCCCCAAGACGCACCTGGCGACCGCCGAGTTCCAGCGCGTCCACGGCCTGCCGCGGACCGGCCAACTCGACCCCACCACCGCGTCGGCCCTCAAGATCGATCCCGACAACGTTCTCGGCCGCTACGTTATCCAGCAGGCCGACCTGGATGAGATCGGGCCGGTCCCCAAGAGCTGGCTGGCCAAGAGTCGGCTCAAGCGTCTCGGCCACGAAGCCCTCGACCAGGTCCTGGGCGAAAAGTTCCATTGCACGCGCGACCTCCTGGCCCGCCTCAACCCCGGCAAGGCGATCAACAGCCTGCGGCCCGGCGACAAGGTCGTGGTGCCGATCGTTCCCACGCCCGAGTCTTCGCCGAAGGCCGCTTACATCGAGGTCAATCTGGCCGACAAGGTGATCCGCGTCATCGACGAACAGCAGAGACTTGCCGCCTTGTTTCATTGCTCCGTCGCGGCCGACAAGGCCAAGCTGCCGGCCCGCGACGGCCGCGTCGTCTGCGTCGTCGAGGATCCGTGGTACACCTTCGATCCCGAAATGTGGAAGGAAGTGAAGGAGCGCGTGCCCGGCAAGCTCCCCATTCCGCCCGGACCCAAGAATCCGGTGGGGCGGTGCTGGATCGGGCTCAGCCTGCCCGGCTACGGCATGCACGGCACGCCCAATCCCGAACTCATCGGCAAGACGGGTTCGCACGGATGTTTTCGACTGACCAACTGGGACGCCCTGCGCCTGGCCAGGATGCTCAAACCCGGAACGCCGGTGAAGTTCGTCAATCAGCCGTCGACGGTTCTGGCCCGGCGCTGAATCGTGAGTGACTTCTCGCTCGCCCTGCCCCACTTGCCACCCGAGGCGGTACCCTGTTCAATACGCCATATGTTCGGTCAGGGTGCCGCGGGCTTCAGCCCGCGCGGCCGATCTCCAGAAGTGGACTCTTATATTGCCCGAGTCGTCGAGCAGCCCAGCAGTCTGCTGATGACGGATTGATACTGCCTATGTCCGTGCACGGCGTGATTTTCGACCTCGACGGGACGCTGGCCGACACGCTGGCCGACCTCACCGACGCCGTCAATGCCGGCCTGGCCCATCTGGGCCACGCCCCCCGGCAGGCGGACGAGGTCCGACTGTGGATCGGAGAGGGCATGATGCTCCTGTGCCGCCGGGCGATGGCCGCCGCGACCGGTAAACCGGAGAAATCCATCGACCAGGCCGCCGTGGCTTCCATGGCCGCTGCCTTCACCAACTACTACCACGATCATCGCCTCGACAAGACCGCCTCGTATCCCGGCATCCCGCAGCTTCTCGATGAACTGACCGCCCTGGG
>DATIKE010000194.1:0-20347 GCA_035477895.1 Phycisphaerae bacterium | reverse complement strand
GCCGGTGTATCGTCTCCTGGGGACGGAAGGTCTGGCTGTTGACGAAATTCCGGCCGTGGATCATCCCGTGCTCAGCACGATCGGGTATCATATCCGTCGCGGCGAGCACGACCTCACCGAGTACGATTGGCTGCGGTATCTGGACTTCGCGGGCAAGCACATGCGCTGATGGTTGAGCGTGGACAGCTTCGAACGTGTTCAGAATCTGTAGCCGGTCCGGTTTTCATACTCTTGCAACTCTTCTATCTCGCGGGCTGCCTTGGCGGAATAGTCGCGCATGAACCTCGCGAGGGCCTCGGGTGATTCGCGGTGGCGGAATGCCTCGGCGGCCGGGTCGCCTGTCTTTTCCATCCCGTCCAGGAGTTGCCGTCGCATCCGTTCGACCTCCACGGCATAGCGCGGATCGACGACGAGGTTGTGCAGCGCGTCGGGGTCATTCTGGAGGTCGTAAAACTCCTCGACCGCGCGGTACTGGAGGAATTGGACGCGCCGGCGGACGGCGGGGTCGGTTTCAGCCGTCTTTTTCATGGCGGCAAAGGTCAGGTCCGACATGGACTCGGCCGTGTAGATTCTTTTCCCGTCGGACCAGGGGTTGAAGATGTATGCAAATCGGCGGCTCTGGACGCAGCGCATGGGGAGCGGGTTTTTTCCGTGGATGTGGTGGAACTGGGTGAAGACCAGGTCACGGCCGGCCTGGTCGTCGCCGCGCAACAGGGGCAGAAACGAGAGTCCGTCCATGGGCTTGGGCTGGGCGATACCGGCGGCCTCGATCACGGTGGGCATGAAGTCCAGGCCGGAGATGAGATGTTCCCGGTCAACAGCACCGGCCTTGACGCGCCCCGGCCAGCGGACGATCCACGGGGTGCGGGTACTGTTCGGGTAGCAGTTCGCCTTGGCGAAGGGGAAGGGCATCCCGTTGTCCGACAGGAACATGACGAGGGTGCGCGGTTCCTGGCCGGATTCGTGGAGGGCCTTGAGGACGGCACCGACCGTGTCATCGGCCCTCCTGACAGAACTGCAGTACTGGGCCAGCTCGGTGCGGATGTCCGGCAGGTCGGGCAGGAAGCCCGGCACGCGGATCTCGTCGGGTCGATAGATGCGCGAGGGGTCGGGGATGGTGCTTGCGGGGGAGTGAAATCGCTGCCGGTCCCTTGTGCTTCCGTGAAAAGGTCGATGTGGGTCGTGCGAGTTGGCCATCAGGAAGAATGGCCGGCCGGCGAGGCGAGCTTTGTCGAAGAACGCGCACGCAAACTGGTGAAAGGCGTTCGGATCCCGGCCAAAGGGAAGTGCACCGCCTTCATCGTGATGCATGAGAGCGTCGGACCACTTGAACTTTTCCTGCTGTCCGAGCCACTTGCCGATCGTGCCGCAAAGGTAGCCCGCCTCGCCCAGGGCCTCCGGCAGGGTGGGAACTTCGGGGCGGATTCGCTGAAAGCCCTCGGCGCCGTTGCGGTGGGGATACAGCCCGGTCAGGAGCACGGATCGCGAAGGCGTGCACACGGCGACGGTGACGTGTGCGTTCGTGAACCGCATGCCCTGGGAGGCAAGGCGGTCGATGTTCGGGGTGATGTCCGGGACAGGACTGCCGAAACACCCCGGCGAATCCCAGTTCATGTCGTCCACGGTGATCAGCAGGACATTCGGCCGGTTCGATATGGGGGTCGGTGTTGTCTGCTGGGCCCACGTCGGCATCGCGAAGCCAACGAAGCTCATGATCCCTATCAAGAAGGATGTGAATCCGGGCCTGTCCATGATGTAGTCTTCCGGCGGCGTATTACAGGATAAACCGGCTGACGTCTTCCTTGTCGGAAATGCCGGCCAGGCGTTTTCGTACGTCGAAGTCGTCGATGGTGACGGTTTGGCCTCGCATGTCGGGCGCGTTGAAGGACAGCTCTTCAAGGATTTTTTCCATGACCGTGTACAGGCGGCGGGCACCGATGTTCAGCGTGCCGCGGTTGACCTGGTGTGCGATGTCGGCCATCGCCTCGATGGCCGCCGGCGTGAACTCGAGCCTGACGCCCTCGGTGGCCAGCAGCGCGATCTGCTGGCGGGTAAGGGCGTTCTGCGGCTGGGTCAGGATGCGCACGAAGTCGTCTTTGGTCAGGTCGCCCAGCTCCACGCGGATGGGGAAACGGCCCTGCAGCTCGGGCATCAGGTCGGACGGCTTGCTGGTGTGAAACGCGCCGGCGGCGATGAACAGGATGTGGTCGGTCTGGACCGGACCTTGTCTGGTGTTGACCGTCGAGCCCTCGACGATCGGCAGGAGGTCGCGCTGCACGCCCTGGCGGCTGACGTTGGGGCCATGGCTGCTGGCGGGTCCGGCGATCTTGTCGATCTCGTCGACGAAGATGATTCCGCTGTTCTCGGTGCGTCGGATGGCCATCTCGACGACTTTTTCGCGGTCGATGAGCTGATCGCACACCTGCTGGAAGAGCACCTTGCGGGCTTCGCGGACCGGGAGGCGGCGGTTGCGGGACTGCTGGGGGATGAGCCGTTCGAAGAAGTTCTGCATTTCGGGGTCGAGCTGGTCCATCCCGATGGTGGCCATCATGCCGACAGGCATGGCCTTCTCCTCGGCCACGATTTCGACCTCGCGGTCGTCGAACTCGCCGGCCCGCAACCGCTGGCGGAATTTTTCGCGGGTGCGGTGGCGCTGCTGGGCTTCATCGCCGTTGGGATCGTCCTCGGCGCGGCGCGGCCCGCCGGGCAGCAGGGCGTCGAGCAGCCGTTCCTCGGCCAGCCGATCGGCCTCGGCGCGAACGACCTCGGTCTGCTCCTGCCGGACCATGTGCATGGCCAGGTCGAGCAGGTCGCGGATCATGCTCTCGACGTCGCGCCCGTGGTAGCCGACCTCGGTGTACTTGGAGGCCTCGACCTTGATGAACGGGGCGCTGACGAGCTTGGCCAGCCGGCGGGCGATCTCGGTCTTGCCGACGCCTGTGGGGCCCATCATGAGGATGTTCTTTGGGCCGACCTCGGCCCGAAGCTCCTCCGGGAGCTGCTGCCTGCGCCAGCGGTTTCGGACGGCGACGGCGACTGCTCGTTTGGCGTCATCCTGGCCGACGATGTACTTGTCCAGTTCCGTGACAATCTGTTTGGGTGTCAGGTCTTTCATGGTCGTCTCTATAACGTCTCGATGGTCAGGCGGTCGTTGGTGTAGATGCAGATCTCGGCGGTGATCCGCAGGGCTTCGCGGACGATCTGGTCGGCGGGCAGTTTCGAGTGCTGCAGGAGAGCCCTTGCGGCGGCGGTGGCGTAGGGGCCGCCGGAGCCGATGCCGACCATGCCGTCGGTGGGCTCGATCACGTCGCCGCTGCCGCTGATAATCAAGGATGTTTCACGGTCGACGACGGCCAGCAGCGACTCGAGCCTGCGGAGCACACGATCGGTCCGCCAATCCTTTGCCAGCTCGATGGCCGCCCGGCGGACGTTGCCCTTGAACTCCTCGACCCGCCCCTCGAACCGTTCGAGCAGGGCAAACGCATCGGCTGCGCTGCCGGCAAAGCCGACCAGCACCTTGCCGTTGGCCAATCGGCGGATTTTGTTCGTGTCGTGCTTGACGGCCGTGTTGCCGATGGTGACCTGGCCGTCGCCGCCGATGGCGACCTGCCCGTCGCGGCGCACAGCCAGGATGGTGGTGCTGCGGATGGGGGTTCTTGAGGTGCTCATGGTCTCGTCTCCGGGAATCTCTCGAAATCCGCCGGCGACGGTATCAAATCCGCCCGTGCCCCGCAACCGGCGGGGCGTCGGTGCGTCCAAGGTGATAGGCGGCTATGATGAGGCCGATACTGTTGGCCAGGAGCAGATCATGTTCACAGTGCAACGACGAGCCGTGACCGTGAAGCGATGGTGGGCCTGGGTGCTGGCGGCGGTGCTGGCCGCCGGGATGCCGGCCTGCAAAAAGAGTTCGGAGCACAAGGTGGTTCCGCCTTCGACGCAGCCGGAGGCGCGGCCGGCGGCGAGTGCTCCGGCCACGACGGCCGCCGCGTCGGAACCCGCGTCGCAGCCGACCACGCAAGCGGCATCGCAGCCGGTATCCAGCTACATCTCGCACCCGCCTTACCCAGTGCAACTCTACGTGCTTTCGCCGGAGGACAAGCAGCCGGGATGGTTGAAGATTCTGCAGTTGGCTGATGACAATGCACTGGCCGTCTGTAAGGGGGTGTTTCCCGAGCAGAACCTCATCGAGGTCGAGACCGGGAACGTGGCCCGGCTTCGCATCCACATCGGCCATCTGCCGATCGGCGAGCGTAAGCGGATCGTTCTTCGGCTCGACGGGCAGGGCATTGAGCTGGCCCGCAAGAACCGGGCGTTCGTCATCCTGCAGCGCAGCCCGACCGGGCAGTGGCGAATCACCTCTTCCGAAGATTGAGGCATGTTATTCCGGTCGTGAGGTCGGCTCGTTGTTGACGATGATGGCCCGGCCTCCGGTCTTATCGATTACCGTCACGCCCTGTATTCCGTTGTTGCCCTGGATGATTGCGTGTTTCACGTTCTGGCCGATCAGCACGCTCGGCTGGCTGGTGGCGAAGGTGGAGTTGCTGATTTGCAGGCGACCAGCCTCGGCCACGACGAGCGGGCTGTCCGGCGTGTCTTTTTTCCAGCTGCTGAAATAGCAGTCGCTGAACGATGTAAATCCCTTGCCGAGAATGATCGCGTTGTGCAGGGCCGGTCCCCAGAACGCGCAGTTGACGAACCGGACACTCGCGTCGCACGACTCCGCGATGCGGACCTCGACCGGGTCCTTGCCGGTAAAGGCGACGAACTGCCCGCCGGTGATCAGCAACCCCATCGGCTGGAGTGCGTCGACCTGGATGGCGGTCTCACAGGCGTCGGCCCCGCAGCCGGTGAGGTGGCCATTGCAAGCTCCCGCGGGAGTGCGAATGAACCGCCAGCCGATCTTGGCGGGGAACACGAAGTTGTTGGTCATATATTCCCAGTCGGTCCTGCCGAAAATGAACGCCTCGCAGTGCTCGATCATGTAGTTGTAGACGAGGTCCCAGTTGCCGCCCGTTTCAGGGTGGCTCCACCAGTGGCAATGAAATTGGCAATTCTCGACCCGGCCGATGTCCGTACAGGCGTCCACGAAGATGCCGCGGCGAAGCACGCAGCCGTACACGCTCCGAATACGATGCCTGACGTTGCCGGCCGGCCCGACGCGCACGCCGTTGTAGCTGTTGATGAGGGTTACATTCTCGACTGTGTTGTCGAGGCCCTCGAGCTGAAAAGTCCACGGGTAGGGAACGATGGCGTCCGGCTTCTGGTCGGGGTACCAGACGGTGAGGCCGGTCACCGCGCTGCTGTTGCCGAGGTGGAACAGCGGGGGTGCGTTCTCCTGGCCGCGTCCGCCGGTCGCCAGGACGACGGTGCCCTTCAGCGGGGTGATGGCTTGAGGGGATTCGGCGACGCCCTTGAGCGTGACCGCCTCGGCGACCTTGATCTGCCCGGCCACCATGTATCTTCCGGCCGGCATGATGACGATGCCGCCGCCGGTGCGCGACGCCGCGTCGATCGCCTTCTGGATGGCGGCGGTGTCATCGGTCTTACCGTCCGCTGCCGCGCCGAACTGGAGCACCGATAGCGCACCGAGGGCGTCATCCGGACGGCTGGCGGGCTCCGCCGATAAAGCGGTGCAGGTTGCTGAGACAAGAATCATCCCGATCGGCAGTAAACGTTTGTGATTCTTCAACATCGAGTCATCTCGCCTGGTTCATGGTTTCCGCTGTGTCAGTCGTTCTGGGCAGGTGCGTTGTGCCCGGGGTCGCCGAAGCATGTGAAAACGGCCAAGTTCGTCAACTTCAAGCGGCGAAGAGTTTTCGCACGTACTGAAGGTTGGCTCGCGTATCGGTGCCCACGTCCTTGCTGGGGCTCGACGTTTCGAGCACGACCCAGCCGGCGTAGGCGATCTCCTTGAGTGTGGCGACTACGGCCGGCCAATCGATTTTCTTGCTCTGGCCCAGCAGGTGCGAGCCTTCCTTGAAGTGCACCTGGCAGATGCGATCGCGCCCGAGAAGCCGGATCTCCTTGAGGACGTCGTGGTTTTTTGTCACACCCGAGTTGAAGAAGTCATAGTAGACCTGGACGGCTTTTGAGTTGACCTCATCAAGGATCTTCAAATTGACTTCGGCGCTGAGGTAGCTTTCGATGCCGAGGATGACGCCGGCCTTCTCCGCCCGCGGAGCGAGTTCGGCCAGCACCTCGGTGACGCGGCGCATGTCGTCGGAGTTTTCGGCCTTGAGTTCGCCCTTGCCGAAGAACGCCAGCAGGATGCATCGGGCGCCGAGGCTCCTGGCCGCCTCGATGGTGTCAGCCACCCACAGGGCGGCCCGGGGCTCGGACATCAACGGTACATCGTTGAGCACGCCCATCGCGACCGAGGGGATCGACAGGCCGGTCTTTCCGGCCGCCTCAAGGTACTGCTTCTGCACCTCGGGCCGGCGCAGCCACAGGTTGTCCTTGGGATACCCGATGCTGACTTCGACGCCGTTGAGGCCGATCCGTTTCGCCAGATCGAAGTCGCTCGGTTTGCCGCCCTTGAGGGACCAGTCGCACATGCCGACCTTGAGCCCGGCGGAGGCGGCCTCAGCCATCGCCTGTTTCATGGCTGAGCCGAACACCATGCCGGCAGCGGCCGTGCCGGCTCCGATCAGACATTGACGTCGCGAAGGCATCTGTATGGCACCTGTGTGTCAATTGTCGAGGTCCCGATCGACAATAAGAGTGTATCAAAAAACAGTGCGGGATGGGCTTCCAGCCCGTCAATTGACCGGCAGGATGCCGGTCCCACAAATGGCTTTTGGGACGCACCCTCAACACCGTTCGATCGTAAGACGCTTCCTTGGCAGTGGCAAGAGGGCCCCGCAGTTGCCCGATTCAGTCATCCTGCGGCCGGGCCTCGACATCGATCAGGTCATCGTCGGGCCGGCCGCGAAAACCGTCGAGGCGAGTGATGACGATCCGGGACTGGAAGCGTTTCTTGAGGTACGCGCGCACGAGCCGACGGGCCGGCGGCAGGAGCAGGGCGAAACCGATCCCGTCGGTGATCACGCCCGGCGTGATGAGCAGTGCCCCGGCCAGAAGAATGAGCAGGCCGTCGATAAGGCGATCGGTCGGTATCCGGCCGTGGGCCAAGTCGTCCTGGATCATCCGCCAGGTGCGCAGGCCTTCATGTTTTGCCAGTCCCGCGCCGATCGCCCCGGACAACAGCAGCAGGGCGATGGTCTGCAATGCCCCGATGTGCTGGCCGATCTTGATGAGCAGGGCCAACTCGACCACCGGCACGAGCGTGAACAGCAGAAACAGCCGAAGCAACATGGTTCAGATCCGACAGCCGACGGGGCATGAGCCGTGGTTGGCCCATGCCCCGCCCTTTTTCCCTCAAGGTATCGCTTTCCGGCCTCCGGTCAATCAGACCGACTCCGGTATGAAGTAGGGCTTTCGGTAATCGCGGCTCAGCATGTTGTTCGCGCCAGCGTCGTTCTTGAATGTCTCGGTCTTCGGGTCGAAATCGAGCGTGCGTCCCAGGCGATAGGCGATGTTCGCCAGGTGGCAGCATACGGCCGAGTAGTGCCCGATGTCGGCCGGTGCGTACAGGTCGTCCATCTTGCGGCTGCGGCAGACGTCGTGGAAGTTCTCGAAGATCGAGCTTTGGCGGCGTTCCTTGATGGCCGGGCCTGGTTTGCCCTCGATATGGGTCACGATTTCGTTGCCGCGGATGGCCATGTACCCCTTGGACCCGTAGAAGAGGTTTCCGACGCCCACGCTGGATTCATTGTTGGTGTAGCGGCCGCGGACCTCGAACACGAGCATCTTGCCGTCGTCGTATTGGAGCATGGCCACCTGCGTGTTGGGCGTCTCGCCCTGGTCCTTGTAGGTGTACCGGCCGCCCATGCTGCTGGCCTTGACCGGGAGCATCCTGTCTTTCCCGAAGCCCCAGACGGCCACATCCATCTGGTGCACGCCCTGGTTGCCGATGTCACCGTTGCCGTAGTCCCAGCTCCAGTGCCACTCGTAATGGAAGCGGTTGGGATTGAAGGGCCGGACGGGCGCGGGCCCGAGCCAGAGGTCGTAGTGCACTTCGGGAGGGCAGGGCTCGTCATCCTTGTAGCCGATCGAATCCCGCCGCTTGTAGCACAGCGCGCGGGCCATATAGACCTCGCCGATCACGCCGTCGCGCATCGCCTGGACGGCATCATGGATCATCGCCTGTGAGCGGTTCTGCGTGCCGACCTGGACGGCCCGGCCATACTTCGCCGCGGCCTCCATTATCTTTCGGCCCTCGTGGATGTTGTGCGAGCATGGCTTCTCGACGTAGACGTCCTTGCCCGCCTGGCAGGCCCAGATCGTGCCCAGGGCATGCCAGTGGTTGGGCGTGGCGAAGGAGACCGCGTCGACGTCCTTGTCTTCGAAGACTCGCCGCATGTCGGTCTCGGTCTTCGGCGCGGGGCGGTTGAGTTCGGCGAGAATCTTGATCCGATCGCCGAAGAGTCGCTCATCCACGTCGCAGAGCGTCACCACCTTTGTATTCTTTCCCTTGGCGTGTGCCTGGATATGATTTCTGCCCTGACTACGAATGCCGATGCAGGCAATGCGCAGTTCTTCGTTCGGCCCGCGCCGCGGGGTGGTCATGGCGAGCGGGAGACGCTTCTCGCCGCCCTTGGCCGCGGAACCCGCAACCGCGACCGCTCCGAAAGCGGCCGACTGCTTCAGAAAACTCCGACGATTCATGCTCGATTTCATGAGAACCTCCCCGTTCGGTCGGGCTCGCGTCCCGCGGGCCTGTCAACAATAAACCCGTCCAAGTGTCAGCATAATACCGTGTTGCGCGCGGGGTTACAAACAGGGCGAAGCTCAAGGCCTACTGTTTTTCCTGGGCCCTGCGTTCTTTCTCGCGTTCGCGGTAATCCTCGCTGACCTTCTCGGGGCTGGCCGACCGCGGGTGCTCTTTGCGCCATTGTTCCATGCCCGGCGGTTCCGGAAACGCCTTGGCCATGTCGACGCCTTCCTGGCGGCATTGATCGGCCAGCGGCGGCGCGACGACGTCGTAGTACCGCCGCTTGATGTCGGCCTGCTCGCGGTTCCAGGCCAGCGAACGGTAGACCATCGGGTAGGCGGGGTTGACCACGAACATCCCGAGCGCGTAGGCTCGCATATCAGCAAAAAGAGGCAAAGTAAGTCGCCCCTGCCTGTCGTCCGCGTGCTCCTTCTGGTATACCTCGTGGAACATCGCCGCGTTCTGGACCGCTGCGGTGTAGCGGTCGTACCAGCCGGTGGCCAGATCCATGTAGCCCGAGCTCAGAAGCGAGACGATGATATAGACCGTCTCCTGGTAGCTGCCGGCCATCTCCTTGAGCTGGCCGTGGATGAAGTGATCGATGCCGTGCGTGTACATGCCCTCGGTTTTACCGCTGTACATGTCCTTGTAGTTGATGGCCAGGTATTCCAGGTATTTCTGGGCTTCATCGCGATGGCCGGCCAGGTACAGGGCGACAATCGCCGCGCGCAGGTGATTCACATGCCCCGACCTCAGCGTGTCACCGGCGGTCTCGCCCACGTCCTCGCCTTCGTCGGCGTACTTCTTTCCGAGTTCGAGGTACTTGCGGTGCATCGCCTCGATGTAGCGGATGTCCGGTCCGGAGATGAGGAATGAGTCGGCCGGCTCTTTCAGATCGATGCGGAAGGTGTACAGGCCCTGCGTGCACATGTCGGACAGGGATCCGAGAAGGATGCGATCGGTGTTGAGGAAGTCGATCTCATTTGCATTTTTGTATCCCGCGGACCTCTCCAGGCCGTACTTGGCCCAGTACATCGCCTGCGACCAGGGAGTCCGCCAGTCGATGGGGATCGGTTCGTCGGTGCCCATGAGGCCGGTCAGTTCCAACATATAATGCGGGTCCATCTTGTACTGTTCCCGAAGGACCTTGGCCCGCATCCAAGCCAGCAGGGCGGCGAGGTCGTCCGCCGGGGCGTCGGCCAGCAGGGCTCGTAGCCTGGCGTCCGGGTCGGCCTGCTGCTCCTGCCGGGCCGAGCGAATGGAGACCATTTGCTGGTTAAGCCGCCATGCGGTGTACGGCTTGAAGAACCGCTCTTCCAGCGGGTGAAACACCCGATCGGTGTTGGTGCCGGCCTCGACATCGATATCCAGGTCCGCCAGCGCCTTGACCAGACGGCCGACGCCGGGGTGCGCGTTGGTCAACTCAGCCAGCGTCCGGGGCGCATTGGCGACGGGGCGAAACCAGTCGATGGTCCGGGCGTTGCTCAGGCCGACGGGTGGCGGGCCCAGCAGCGTTTCCATCGTGGCCGCCCAGATCCGCTTGTACGACCAGTGGAAATCATCCGCCCGGTTGCCCACCTTGTGCGACCATATCCATGCCATTTGATGGTAAAGGGGGATCGATTTCTCGTTGTTGGGAATCCCTTCGTCCCGCAGCAGCCGGATGCCGTTATACACCCACTGCCAGCGTTCGCGGGCGGTATGCGTGGCCACCGAGATGTTGTACGACATGTTCCACGCATGGAAGGTCCAGACCTGCGGGAACCGCGGCTGCAGCGTGCAGATCCACTTGGCCAACTGGTGGGACTCGTAGTACTTGCCTTCCTGCTTGAGGTCCTCGGCCCGGGCCCAGAGGATGGCCGCCGCGATGCCGCGGAACGTTCCGCCCGCCGCCGTGATCCACGCGTACTTCGGCGGCAGCTCCTTGTAGATGTCGGAGCTCAGCACCAGGCCCAGATCCTTGCGCTGCTCGTTGATGGGCTTCTGCAGGGCGGCGGCGGCGGCGATGCACGCGGCGGCACCGGCCAGGGCCGCGATCTGAATCAGCGTCGAGCGACGCCGGGCGCCCAGCTTGGCCTCGATATGTTGTTCCTTCTCGCTGGTCAACGCAGTCCTCTCACACCGTGACCCGGGCCAACTCGCGCCGGGTGAAGATGCCGGCCCCCAGCAGGCCGAGGAGCAGCCCCTGAATCAGCACCAGCTTGACAACCGATTGAATCACCCAGATCAGAGGGACCACCCGCCCGGCGACCACCGTGCCGGTCGGATCGAACTTCGAGAAATCCGGCACCAGCATCACGAATATCGTCGCGATCAGCCGTAGAACCGGGCCCACGACCCACATCGGGTCGGGACTGGTGCCCACAGGCGCCGCCCCGCTGATGGCGTCCGACAGGAACCCGGAGGCCGTGGCCACCATGAGCACCAGGAAGGTCGCCATCGCGGCCACCGGGAACGACAGAAAAGTCGAGGCCAGAAGCCCCAGTGCCGCAAGGAACGCCAGCCGACTCCAGACGATCGAAACGGCTCGGAACAGGTTCCAGTGGAACGTGCCGATGCCGTAAAGCACCTCGAAGCTGTCGGCCCCCTCGAACACGATCGTGTCGTTGTCGGTGATGTTCTGGATTCGCAGGTGCAAGGCGCCCTCATCGTTGATCGTTCGGGCGGGCACGGGCACCGTGTGAAAGCGCTTGACGATGAATTCGCCTTCCTGGACGTCACCGAGGCGGTTGTTGCCCAGTTCGTCGTGGGTGGCTTGTCGGGCCTGCTCGCGATCCCCGCATTGCCAGCGGGCCTTGAAGATGACATCATCCACCCCGGCGGACGACAGCGGCTTGAAGTGAAGCAGCAGCCAGACGTTTTCGTCTTCCCGATCCACCAGCAGCCGGCTGAACGTGTAGTCCTTGTATTCGCCGGGCCTCAGGGTTTGCCAACCGGTCTTGAGCTCCTCCAGAATGTCCTCGCGTATGCCGCGCCGGGCGTTCAGGCTCACACTGTCGAGCCGGCCGTCTTCGCGCAGCTTGCGGATGCGGGCATCGACCATGGGCGTGAAATCGGGTTGATCCATCTTCGCGCCGTAGCGGACGGTCATGATCTCGTTCTGGATGGCCGCCCGGTCATCCTCGAAGGTCGGCCGGGACTTGAGGTGCCACGTGCCCGCCCAGATGATCAGCCCGGCGCTCAGCAGCAACACGGCGTTCAGGGTCATGATTCCCAGCCACTTGCCCGCGAAGAACTGCCAGCGCGGGATGGGCTTGCTGGCGACCATGAAGATATGCCGCTGGCAAATCTCGCTGGCCAGCGTGTTGCACGCGAGAAACACCGTGAGCAGGCTGAGCAGGAAGGTCACGGAACTCAGCGAATAGGACAGGTAGCTTTGAATGCGGCTCTTGAGGGTCACACCGTCACCGGTGACGGTGAACGGCAGGACCAGCAGGATCACGGCCATCACCACCAGGAAGACCACGGCGATCTTCATCCGGATGCTTTCGGCGATCATGTGTCGGGCGACGGCCCAGATCCGCGTCATGGCAGATCAATCCTCCCGGTCCTGGTCCGGCCGCGGGTTCGGCTTGCGCAGGAGACCCTCGATGACCGTTTCATCCGGCTGATCGGTCACCTGTTCTCCGGGAGACTGCGGGGCAAGGGTTTCACCGGGGGAGGTCGGCTTGGCGCTGATCAGGCTTTCGATGACCTCCCGGGCGAGTGTCTCGCTCGGCAACGGCGGGGTGGGCTTTTGCGTGGACTCGGGTGCCGGTCGGCTGGCGGCGGCGATCAGCGAATCGACGAGCGCCCGGCCTTCGCCCGGCCCAGTCTCCGTCAGGAATCCGGCGATCTTCCCGCCGGCCACGGCCCCGGAGATCTCCGGTCGGGTCGCCTGGGCCTCGCGCACCACCTGGAGGAAGAACGTTTCGAGCCGGGCGGTCGGCGCGCTGATACTGACGACCTGTTTGTTCTCGTCCTGCTCGACGATCCGGCGAATCTTGACGATGGCCTGATCGCTCAACCGCTCCGTCGTGATCTGGGTCAGGTTTTCCTGGCTGAGCAGTTCGTGGATGTTGCCCATCGTCTGCCGCCGACCGCCGTACAGCACCGCCACGCGTTGGCAGACGTCCTCGACGTCGGCCAGCAGGTGGCTGCACAGCAGGATCGTCTTGTGTTTTTCGCGGTTCAGGAAGGTGATGAGGTCCTTGATCTCGCGCGTGCCGATGGGGTCCAGCCCGGTGGTCGGTTCGTCCAGGATGAGCAGGTCGGGGTCGTTGATCAGGGCCTGGGCCAGCCCGATCCGCCGGGCCATGCCCTTCGAGTACTCACCCACGCGCCGCCGGGCCTCGCGGGTCAGGCCGACCATTTCCAGAAGCTGATCGACGCGTCGCCGCCGGTCCGGGCGGGAGAGCTGGAAAAGCCGTCCGTAATAATCCAGCGTCTCGCGGGCGTTGAGGAAGCGGTAGAGGTAGGACTCTTCCGGGAGGTATCCGATTCTCGACTTGACGGCCACATCGGTCGCCGGCCGGCCGAACACGCCGATCCGCCCGCGCGTCGGGTACAGCAGCCCGAGCATGATCTTGATCGTCGTGGTCTTGCCCGAGCCGTTCGGCCCCAGCAGCCCGAATACCTCGTGGGCGTGAATCTCGAAATCGAGGTGATCGACGGCCACGACCCGGTCGCGGTGCCAGAAGTCCTTGAAAACCTTGGTCAGGCCGACCGCCTGCACGACCGGCTTGGAGTCGGTGGTCATCATCGTTTCTCGGTCTTTTTCTTCATCGCGTCGGCTTCGGCCTCGCGGATCTCCTCCGGGTCGCGGTTGATCGTCAGGATCAGCCGCTTGTCGCCCGATGGCATCCACCACTTGGTCACTCCCGGCTGATCGAACAGGTCGTTCAGCATCTCCGTCCGCAGCCGCCGCCGCACCAGTTCCGGGCTGAGCCGATACTCGTCCAGGTATGCGTTGAAACGGGCGACCTCGGCGATCGCCTCGTCGAGAATGCGCTCACGATCCTTATTGGCCATCTGGATTTTTCCGCCGGCTTCGCCCTTGGCGTCGTCGACCAGGATCTCCTCGATGCGATTGATAATCCCGGATCGCTCGCCCTCGTCGGTGACCTGGTCCAGACGTTCGATTTCGTTCTTGATCGCCTCCCATGCCTCACCAGCCACGCCCACCAGTTTTTTCGTGCGGTCGCTCTCGGCGTCATTGATGAGCTGGCGCTTCAGGTTTTCCGCCTGGGAGACACTTAGGAATTCGTCGCGGGCCTGGAGGGGGAAGTATGATTGCTCGGCCACGACTTTTTCCAGGACGATGCCGGTCTCCATGCGGTCCAGCGCCTGCTGGGCTCGCTCCATGACGGCGATCGCGACCTCCATGGGATCCTTCCAGATGATGTCGGCCGTCCTTCGGCCGGCTTCGGCCACCGTGGCGTCCTGGATCACCGCCTGCAACAGCTTGTCCTTGCCCAGTTCGCCCACGTTCTGGACGAACAGCATCACGTCCGAGATCTGTTCGGCCGGTTCGGTGCGATCCGCCCGCAGGCGAACGCGGCTGGCCACGCTGTATTCCACCTTGAGCAGCAGGTGCATCAGGGCCCGATCGCCGGTTATCAGCGCGCCGTCCACGCCGGGCTCCAGACCCCTTCCCCGAGGGGCCAGGTCGCTGAGGCTCTTCGTCTGGTCCCTCTCGCTCAGGTTGAGCCAGAAGGCTCTGACCGGCAGCGTCTGCAGCGAGGTGCTGACCTTGATCTGTTCGTCGATCGGGTAAGGCCAGGCAAAGTGCAGGCCCGGTTCGCGCGGTTCGCCCACCAGTTGGCCGAACCGGGAGATGACGACGACTTCCTTCTGATCGACCATCACGATCCCGCTGATCATGAACAGCCCGATCAAGATCACCATCACCGCCTTGAGGGCCCGGAAACTCAGCCGCAGCGCGTCCGCCAGCGACTGGTTGGCCGGGTCGAGCGATTCCTCGGTCACCACCAGCGGGTGCTCGTGCGGATGCCCGTGGTCGTGCCCGTGCTCCGCGTGATCGTGATGTTCAGGATGCTCTGCCAAGGTTCAAGACTCCGTCTACCAGATTTCCGCTTCCGGGCGGCGCGCTCACCTGCTGTCCAGCGCCGGAATCACCAGCGGTGCGGCTGCGGACTTGCCCGCACCGGCCGGCCGGGTGGCCGGGCCCTTGCCGGCGCTCTCGCTCAGCAGTTCCGTGAACGTCGGCTCGTCCAGGATAAGCGTCGCCCGTTCGCCGAGTATCCTGGGGATGTTCTCGATTCTCAGAAGAAACATCGCCAGATCCTCGTCCTGGCGGAACGTCTCGTTGTACCTGATGGCCCGCTGCCGACCCTCGGCTCTGATTTCTTCCGCCTTGCGATCGGCAAAGGCCATGATCGTTCCGGCGATGCTGTCGGCGGTGTCGCGGATTTGCTTGGCCTGGGATTCGCCCTGGCTGGTGTACTCCTGGGCCGTCGCCTGGCGCTCCTTCTTCATCGCCTCGATGACCGACTCGGTCACCCTCTGCGGCAGGGCGAGCGCCTCGATCGCCACCCGCTCGATCTTCACCCCGTACAGTTCCTCCGTGTTGGCCCGGACCATTCGGCCGATCTCCGGCTCGATCTGGTCGTATTTCAGCTCCTCCGGGTTGGTGGAGACGAAGTGCGAGAAGTTGTAGTTGCTGATCACCGTCTTCTGGTCGTTTCGTACCCGCGACTGGATCTTGTTGTCGGCGTCGGCCATGTCCCTGCAGCGGATGCTGAACTTGCGGGGCTCGTCGATCCGCCAGCAGATGGTCGTGGTGACGATCACGTTCTTCCCGTCGCCGGTCGGAGTCTCCTCGCCCACGGTGGAAGTGGTCTGGATCCGGCGGTCGAAGGTGTCGACCTTCTGGATCGGCCATGGCCACTTCCAGTAGAGCCCGGGTTCCTTGATGATCCCGCCCTCGCGGATCTCCCCGAAGGTGCGGACCACCCCGACCTCGGAGTACCGCACCTGGAAGGTGATCATGTAGAGGATCAGGATCGCGGCCAGCACGGTGCCGACAAAGATGGAAGGCCAACTGCGTTTCATGCTCTAGTCCTTCTTTTCCAAAGCGGTGCCCAGCGGTGCCTGCATGGGGTCGCGGATGTCCAGCAGGAACGTGTCCGCGTCCGTGCGACTCTGCGAGGCGATGACGTACTTTCGGATTCCCTGGACGGCGTCGGCCATGGCGGCCAGATACCGCCGCATGGCGTAAACCTTCGGGGCGACCTGCCTCAGGCCCATCTCCTGCTTGAAAGTCGTCGCCTGGGCGTGGGCTTCGTTCTCGAGTTTCCAGCGTTTGGCACGGGCCTCGGCGATCCGACTGCTTGCCTCGCCGCCCGCCGGCCGAATCCCCTGTGACCGGTCGCCGAAAAACAGCGTGTCCCGCTGCCGCCTCGCCGCTTCCGCATCGGATGGCGAGACCTCGGCGTCCGACATCAGCCGATTCGCGTTTCGGATCGCGGTGTCGAGTTGCTCGGCCCGCGAGACGTCCCCCGCAACTTCCGACAACTTCTTGTTGTAGTCCACCCGCGCGCTGTTGACCGTGGCCGTCTTCCTCTGCTCCGCGCCGATCACGTCTTCGAACGCCTCCGCGGCTTCCACCGGCGGGTGCACGCCCTGCAGGCCCAGGTACATCACGTCCACGTTCAGGCCGGCCTGGTCCGTCGCCTGTTGCACCCTTGCCCACAGAGCCTTCTCGATTGCCCCGCGCTGTGAGCCCAGGACCCCGGCCACGTCCACGCTTGCGAAGTACCGGACGATCTCGCGCCTGGCGATCGCCTCCAGCATCTTGGCCGGTTCCCGGTAGCTCGTCAGCCAGTGGTAGGCGTCGCGGATTCGGTACTCCAGTTGCGGGGCCACCCGCAACTGGCTGACCGACACCGCCTCGCCGGCGTCCACCTGTCGCCGCGATCCGGCGGGGCGGGTCTGCGGTTCGGATTCGGCCGTCGCGGGCTGGGTGGCCGACCCTTCGCCGGCCATGAACTCCGCCAGCTTCGGCGTGGCCACCAGCACGACCAGGTGCGGCTCCTGGGAATGCTCGTTGGTCCAGAGGATCAGCTCATTCGTCTTGCGGGAGGCGGGGTCTTCTTCCGTTTTCACTCCGACATGGAGATCGTGTATCCGCCCGATGCCCACCCGGTAAGCCCTGTCGATCGGCCAGGGCAGCTTCACGTGCAGGCCGGCCTCGATGTCCGGCTCCAGCCGTCGGCCGAAACGCTCCACGATCACCCGTTCTTCCTGGCCGACGAACACGAAACAGCTTGCCCCCAGGAGGCAGAGAATACAGAAGCCCAT
This sequence comes from Phycisphaerae bacterium, assembly GCA_035477895.1. GTDB lineage: Bacteria > Planctomycetota > Phycisphaerae > UBA1845 > PWPN01 > JAPKGY01. The sequence continues at coordinate 3,273 of DATIKE010000194.1, read as the reverse complement.
CAGCGGCACCGTCGACCGCGCGATCAACTGGTAGAACCACGTCGACGACACCTCGAAGCCGAACTGGTAGTTGATCGCCTCGGCGATCGACTTGGCGATCCCGCCCGGCTCGGTGAACAGGCCGAGCAGTCGGCTGTCGAACGCCGGTCGGGGCTCCTCGTCCGGCGAACGCGGACGGTAGAAGTCCAGCACCAGGTTCAGGGCAAACTCCACCGCCAGGGCCAGCATCAGGTATCGCAGCACGTAGGCCAGCACCTGTTCGGGCAGCACCCAGGGGTTGGCCTGCTCGCTCAGCAGCATCGCGCCCAGGACGGCCACGATCGCCACCGTGCCGAGGGTCATCCCCATCAGGTAGGTCGCCCCGGCCCGCAGCATCTGCCACTCGGGTTGCCGGGCCATCCCCACCGCGTATCGCGACAGAAGGAAACACAGGAAGGCCGCCCCACCCAGGAACCACACCAGCAACTCGGCGTGCTGGATCGGGCGCCCCTCGATGTCCGAGATCGGCTTCGTCAGCCCCCAGTTCCAGGCCAGCAGCGTCGAACATGCCAGTGCCGTGATGATCAGCACCGCGGAGATCGGAAGCACCCACCGGTACATCCACCGCAGCCGCCGACGGGCCAGCAACAGGGCCTCATCCTCGACATCGAACACCGCGCCGCTGACCAGACCGGCCTCACGCTCCTTGCGGAGCTGGTTCGTCTCAAAGGCCTCTTCCTGGACGAGCACCCGCTGGTGGTAGACCAGAAGGATCGTCAGCCAGATGAGAATCCCTACCCCGGTCATCTGGGTCAGCGCCCGGACGGCCTCCGAGTCGCTCCAGACGAACAGCAGGGAGAAACACATGGCGGCCAGGATCTGAAACACCAATCCGATCATGGCGACAGTGCGGGCTCTTCGCTCGGGTCGTTCGGGGCTCATGCGATCGTGGATCTCGTTGTTGTGGTCACCGAAAGTAGGGTTCATTCTCCGCTTAAAAGCCGACCTCTGGACGGCAAGGGCACGTACTTTACAATAAGCCCCGCGGGCTGCCAAGCGCCCGCCCGCCCAGGGCACTGGCCAAGGCTTCGGCCGGCAGGCTGTAACTGCCTGCTGAGAAAAGAGTTATTGCGGGTACAATCATGCCAACCAAGTTCTGGGGCATCGCCGGCAACAGCTTCATTGAAACTGTTCGGCAGCCGATTTACGGTGTGATTCTGTTCGTCACCGCCGGTTTCCTGGCCCTCAACGTCGGCGTCAGCGGTTATACCCTGGATGACGACAACAAACTGCTCAAGGACCTGGGTCTTTCTACGTTGCTCATGTCCGGTTTGTTTTTGGCAGCTTTCAGCGCCGCCGGGGTTTTATCGCGGGAGATCGAGAATAAGACCGTCCTCACCGTGGTCAGCAAGCCGGTGTCCCGGCCTTTGTTCCTCGCGGCCAAGTTCGCGGGCCTGTCGGCCGCCCTGGCCCTGGCCTTCTATCTCAGCACCATCGTATTTCTGCTCACCATGCGCCATAAGGTCATGGAACGGGCCGCGGACCAGTTCGACCTGCCGGTGATTCTGTTCGGGCTGGGGGCCATCTTCGGCGCCATCCTGATTGCCGCCTTTTGTAACTACTTGTATGACATGCAGTTCGCGTCCTTGTCCATCGCCTTGGCCGGGCCGCTGCTGACCCTGGCCATCATCCTGGTTGCCCTGATCAGTCCCCGGTGGCAGGTCCAACCCTTCGGCAAGGACTTCATCGACGGTCAGATCATCGGGGCGGCTTTCCTGGTCTTCGCGATGGTCCTGATCCTCACCGCCGTGGCCGTGGCCGCCTCCACCCGGTTCGGCGAGGTCGCCACCCTGACCATCTGTGTTGTCGTGATGCTGATCGGGCTGGTTTCCGATGCCCTGTTCGGGCAATACCAGGACACCTATCTGCTGGCCCGGGTCGCCTACTGGGTTGCCCCCAACCTCGCGTTCCTCTGGGTGACCGACGCCCTGACCCAGGAGAACCATATCACCCTGAGCTACGTGGGCACGGCGTTCGGCTACACGGCCCTGTTGGTGACGGCCTACCTGCTGATCGGGGTGGCCGCCTTTCAGAAGCGCGAGGTAGGCTGAAAGAAAAAGGAGGCGCAACTCTTTTTTCGAAGCACCCTTCGGGCCGTTCAGGGAAAAAAGCTGCGTCCCGTTTTTCCCCAGCCGCTATTGAGCAGAGCCGGAGAGAGATCCATGGCCTCGACCACCTGCATCGTCTGCGGCCACAACCGCTGGGAGCCGCACCTGGAGATCCTGCGGCGCTGCGTCGCGTGCGGGTTTGTCACCGCGGCGCCGAATGCCCGGCTGGATGCCCGCCGACTCTACGAGGGCGCATACTTCAAGGGCGAGGAGTACCTCGATTACCTGGCAGACGAACCGTTCTTCCGCCGCAACTTCCGCAAGCGGCTGCGACACGTGCTCAAGTGGTGCCCCGAGGGGCGATTGCTTGAGATCGGCTCAGCCTACGGGTTTTTTCTGGATATGGCCCGTGAGCATTACAGCGTGGTCGGCTTCGAGGTCAACGGCGAGGCTGCCCGGCACGCCCGCGAGACGTTCAAGCTCGACGTGCACACAAGCGACTTTCTGCAGGCCGGCATGCGTGAGGTCGGCGGGATGCTGAACGCCACGGTCATGTGGGACGTGATCGAGCACCTCGAGCGCCCGGACCGGCATATCGCGCTGATCGGCAAGTTGTCGCGGCCGGGAGCGATTCTGTGCTTGACGACCGGCGACATCGGCAGTCGGCTCGCCCGCCATCGCGGCCGCAAGTGGCGGCTCATCCACCCGCCGACGCACCTGCATTACTTCTCGCGCGAGACCATTACCCGGCTGCTGGCCAACCACGGCTTCCGGGTGGTGGACCTCCGCACCGTCGGCTTCGCCCGCAGTTTCCGGCAGATCCTCTATTCCGTTCTGGCCCTGCGCCTGGGCTTCAAGGGCGTCCATGAGTTTTGCCGCAAGATCACCCCGCCCTCGCGGGGCATCACCCTCAATACCCTGGACATCATGCAGGTGACGGCCCAGAAGGAGACATGAGCCGGAAATTATGGATAAAAGAGGTATCAAGCTCTTTTTTAAGACGCCACCTCCGGTCTGTTCCGGAAGAAGAGCTTCGAGCCTCTTTTTCCTGACTTCAACATTGGGACACCCAGTCAGATAAAAAGGTCGTAGAGCCGCTGCTGGTCGTCGTCCATCTGGAGCAGTGTCCGGCGGGATTCGGGGTCGTTGGGCAGATAGAACGTCAACTCGTACATCGTCTGGGTCA
>DATIKE010000193.1:0-17866 GCA_035477895.1 Phycisphaerae bacterium | reverse complement strand
ATGCCAAGTGAAAACACCGCAATCACCCAAAGCGAGGCGTTGGCCGGCCGCTTGCCATGCCTGCGCATCGGTCGGCGGCTGTTGCTGAACCTCGAAGCCGTGCAGGAAGCCCTGATACGGCGCGCAAAGGGGGTGGAACATGCCTAATCCCACCACGCCCCCGCCCATCGTCCCGATCCTGGTGGGCCGACGTGAGGCGGCCCGGGCGTTGTCGATCTCCGTCCGTCAGCTTGACATTCTCGCCTCGCGCGGACAGCTCCGTGCCCGGCGGATCGGGCGCCGCGTCCTGTTCCACGCCGACGATATCCGGGCGTTCGCGGCCGCGCTGACCGGAGGGTGGACGCGATGAAGAAGGCACAATGCGGCCCTCCAAGGCCCTTCGCGAGGGTGTTTCCGACGATGGAAGCGGGCGCGGCGGCCCATGCCGTGAGGCTCACACCGGCGGACGTTGCGCAATTCATTGCGGCCCACAAGATCGGGGGGCCGACGAATGCAGCCTGATAACGAGCGGTACACGCTGCCCTGGTGCGAACGGCTTGGGTGCCGATGGGAAAACGAACCCCCGACGCGTGGATGTCCTTATCTTGACCCCGAGAGCGTTTACAAAGGGCCGTCAACCAACGTGCTTGTGTTTCAAGATCAAGCGTACGAGCTCATGGACTTCAAGCGGCCCGATTGTGATCCGGCACGCGGCTTGTTCCTTTTAGGAGCAAGCCGAACGTGTTGCCGATGCATTGATGACAACATCCGCCATCCCGTTGTTCAACAGCTCCGGGCAAGGATTCGCAGTGAACCCGACAGTCAGTCTGAAACAGCGCGGGTGCCTGTCGGTGTCGATGGTGCCGGTTCCCAGGGGGTACTTTGCCCATCTTTCAAGCCGCGCATCGTGAGCCGGCGAGTCGCCCGACCGGGGGTGACTCAGTGAGCGAGCAAACCGCAACACCGGCGCTGACCATCGAATACAGACCCATCGACAAAAATGGAACTCTGCACATTACGGCGATTGTGAACGGGCAGGTGGTCCATGTCGACAGGGTAGACGTGGTGCAGGCATCAGCTCGCAGGCGATTCTCCAAAGCCCTGGCGGTCAAGGTCCCGAACCTGGACGCGGCGGAAATTGACGCGGAACTTCTGAGAATCTGTACCGAAGCCGACGGACGGAAACCAACATCGGACGCTGAATCCGAGATTCTGTTCGCACGCCCGGAACTCGGGCACCGGCCGGAACTGTCGTGGTGTGCGATACCCGCCGTCTGCATGAGCGAATCCGGGCCGGTAGGCCGATGGTGGCTTTATGTCCGATGGGCCGATGGCCGGCGGGAACGTCTCGCGCTCGAGCAGGCCGTCAATCTGCCAAACGACCGGCGACTATGGCTTCGCCCGCAACCGGCCCCACCCGTGCTGGACCAACCTCCCGGCTGGACGCTTGATGAGCGGGCAAGCTGGCTGACCGGTGAGCCCGTTCCGGGCCCGGAGGAATTGTTCGCGGCCATATGCAAGCGGATTGCGTACTATCTGGACTTCCCCCCCAAGACGGCCGACGGGACGACGGCGACGCTGGCCCTGTGGTCGATGTTGAGCTACGTCTACCCGGCTTGGCCGGCGGTGCCATACTTGTCGGTCGGCGGCCCCCTGGCATCGGGCAAGAGTCGTCTTTTTGAGGTTCTGGCCCAGATGGTGTTTCGGCCCATGTCGTCGGGCAACCTGACCGCCCCGACGTTGTTCCGGTCCCTAGATGAAACCGGTGGGGTCCTGCTGCTGGACGAAGCGGAACGCCTGCGCGACGGTACGCCGGACGCAGGCGAGCTGCGCTCAATCCTGCTAAGCGGCTACAAGCATGGAACGCCGGCGAAACGGCTTGAACCTGTGGGCGACGGCAAGTTTCAGACGCGGACTTTCAACGTATACGGTCCGAAAGCAATCGCGGGTATCGGCGGTCTGCCCGAAGCCCTGGCATCGCGGTGTATCAGAGTCCCGATGTTTCGATCACCGCCAAATTCTCCGAAGCCTAGACGACGAATCGGCGAAGACCCCGACACATGGGCAAAAATACGGGACGATTTACACGCCCTGGCCCTGGAACACGGGCCGACGTGGCTTGACCTTGCCCGGCGGGATGATGTTTGCCCGATGATGTCGGGGCGCGACTTCGAGCTGTGGCAACCGCTGCTCGCGCTGGCAGCCTGGCTGGACGAATCGGGGGCGGAGGGGCTGCTGTCTTTCATGCAGAGGTACGCCGAACAGGTGATCGAGTCCGGCCGAGATGATACGATACCCGATTGCGATGAGATTTTGCTGCGACTATTGGCCGATTCCGTGACTGCCGGGCTGAATCTGAATATCGGCCCGGGGGAGCTGCTGAAGCAGGCGCAGGAACGTGAACCCAATGTATTCCAAAAGTGGACCGCCCGGGGCGTGGGGGCGGCCCTGAAACGATACGGTATTCAGGCAACCCGGTCACACGGCATACGGACCTATTGGGACGTGGAAATCCGGCAGCTTGTCCTGGTCGAACGGTCCTATGGGTTGGACCTTGGCCTTGGGGATGAGGCCGGAAAGTTGGCGGGGTATGCCCTGTAAACCGACACCACAGACACCAACCGACACCCGGTTTGCCCGGATTCACAAAATCGGGTGCCTGTCGGTGTCGATGGTGCCTGTTCCAGGGGAGGGTATGCCATGAGTTTTGATGCTCGGACCTTCCTGGCGGGGCTGTTCAAGCCGGAATCAGGGGCAGGTTTGGCCGAAGCCACCTTGACAGCCGATCCGGCCATCGGCCCGGATGATCTGCCCCCCGAGTGGCGGGAACGCTATGAGGAGCGGGCGGCCATACGCGAGTACGATGGGGGGCAGGCCCGCGAGCACGCCGAAGCGGAAGCCCTGCGGGAAACCCTGGAGGCCATGCGGCGGGCGGCCGGCCGACCAACATAAGGATAGATCCCCATGAAACGAAAACGAGTGGTAAGGACGGACTGGTACAGCAAAACCATGCTCACCGTTATTACCGTGGCCCTCTCATTGATCTGCCTGAGAATCGCCGGAGTCGATTGGGGACGAGGTGTCCGCGCGGCTACGGGTGTCAAGTTGGGGCATGTATGGCGTCCGGAACCTGTGGACGTGAACGTGAAGAACACATGGGCTATCCCGGTAGAGGTCGAGAATGAGCCCCTTGAAGTAACAGTCTCACGATAGCGCAAGCTCGGACGATAGATCGGCTGGCGCCATTTGACAACTAGCCGAGAATGGAGTACACTTTGGGTATGAAGGTCAACCTTGATGAGGCAATCCGGCGGGCGATAAGAACGGATGGCCGGTCGTTGTACCGGCTAGCCAAGGATTCGGGCGTCAACAGCGCCATCCTGGGGCGGTTCATGAAAAACGAGCGCGGCTTGACCCTGGAAACGGCAAGCCGTCTTTGCCAAGCCCTGGGCTTGGACTTGCGAAAGGTGTGGTGAACGATGGCGAGTCTACAGAAATTGTCGGGCGATCTGTGGCGTGTCCAGGTATGCATCGACGGCGAGCGCCAATCCGTCCGGCTGGGGAAGTTTGCAGGTAAGGAAGCCGAGCTACGGGCTGGTCGGATCTGCAAGATCATCGAAGAACTGGCCCACGCGAAGGATACCGGGGACGCGCTGCCCTTAGAGGTCCGCCAAGCCGTGGATCGGCTGAGCCCTCGACTGCTGAAGCGGTTTGCCAAGGCCGGGCTCGTCGATGACGTGGGGCGAGGCGCCGTCACGCTGGGGGCGTTCGTCAATGGCTACATCCTCGAGCGCGGCGACGTGAAGCCTTCAACCCGTGAGATATACGAGATTGTCCGGGAGAACATCGTCGCCTTCCTGGGGGCCGACAAGGCCCTGGATCGGGTGACTGAGGGTGATGCTGAGGACTTCCGGCGGTGGCTGAGCGTGGAACGGGGGCTGTCGGTCAACACGACCCGCCGACGTTGTGCGGTGGTTAAGCAATTCTTCGCCTACGCGGTAAAAAAGCGGCTGATCCAGTCGAACCCCTTCGGCGTCCTGCGCAAGCTGGCCGTCCACGAGAACCGGGAGCGGTTCTTTTTCATCGACCGCGAGACTATCACGAAGGTCCTGGACAAGATCGTTGACCCGGAATGGCGTCTACTGGTGGCCCTGAGTCGCTACGGTGGCCTCAGATGCCCAAGCGAGCACCTCAGCCTGAGGTGGGATGACATTCTGTGGGCAGAATCGACGATGATCGTCCGCCAGCCAAAGCTGGAGCACTGCGAAGGCCACGAAACGCGGCGGGTGCCGATCTTCCCGGAGCTGATGCCGTTCCTGTTGGCCGCCTTCAATGATGATCGGGCCGACCGGGAATGGGTGATCGGCCGCTATCGTTCCACGCGGGCGAACCTCAGAACGCAATTCACCCGGTACATCCGCCGGGCCGGCCTGCAACCCTGGCCGCGACTGTGGCACGCCCTGAGGGCCGGCCGGCAGACGGAATTGTGCCAGAGCTTCCCGGTGAAAGCCGTCTGCGAATGGCTGGGCAATTCCGCCCTGGTAGCCAGCCGTCACTACCTCATGACCACGCCTGCGGACTGGGAGCGAGCTATTTCCACGCCGACAGAGGTGGTGCAAAAAGTAGCGCAGCAGGACAGCGCAGGGAGTGTGACCGAGCAACCCGCCGAACCTTCAACCCCGGTTTGTGACCCCGTGCAAGCGTCTGCGATGACTTGCGACTTAGAACTATTAAGAACTACTGGCCCGCTAGGACTCGAACCTAGAACCTTCTGATCCAGAGTCAGACGTGCTACCAGTTGCACCACGGGCCAAGACGATCGCGCCGCCGGGCGGTCCGCTCGGCGGCGCCTGATTGTATCGGCCGGCGAACCAGCCGAACATGACAATTCTCGACCGGAGCGCTTGCGGTGTCAAGTCCGGCCGGAAAGGAGGGTAGAGTCGGGACGTGGCGCGGTGGTTTAGGCCGAAGTTACCCCAAAACGCAAGCGTGGTGCTGGCCATCGGCCGTCGATTTCGCCGATCAGACGGTCGGGCTGGCCGATTGTTCACTGACGCAGTGATCCGCAGGGCGAGAGCAGGGGCAGTAGGCTTCTGCGATATTCGTGTTCGCATACCCATCGCCCCTTTGATGTTTGATGTCCGCGTATGCCCTGTAATCCAGACGGATGTTGCCCCTGTAGGAGAGATTGCCCACCAGGCTGATCAGCAACTTACGCCAGCGCCACGGTCGGCCGCACACCCTGCGCAGAATGCGCGGCAAGGAATAGAAAGCCTGGTTGCAGGAGATCATTTCCCGGATGACGCCGTCCAGGGACAGGTGCTTGTACCGGGCCGCCGGGAAGGTCAGTGTGTAGTACTTCCAGTCTTCGGGGAACGTATCGAGGGCGATTCGGTCCTCTGATTTCATCTGGTCCCACAAGCGCGTGCCGGGCAAGGGCGTCAGAAACAGGGTGTTGAGATTGTCCACGCCGTACCGGCTGGCCGCCTCGGCGATCTGTTTGCCGATGCCCGGCTCGTCCACGTCCAGGCCGATGATGAAAGAGCCCACGACCAGGATGCTGTGCCGCTGGATGCGGCGGACGGAGGCACGGAAGTCCCGGCCATTGAAAAGATTGAACTTCTTGCCGATCTCCCAAAGCCCGTCCGGCGTGGGGGTCTCGAAGCCGATGAAGACGCCTATGCACCCGGCCTTCGCGGCCAACGCCAGGAGTTCCTCGTCATCGGCGAAGTTGATGGTGGCCTGGGCGATCCATTCCTTTCGCAGGTTCGCCTGGGCCATGGCCCGGAACAGGTCCTTGGCCCGGGCGATGTGTTCGGGGCGCATGCCGATGAGGTTGTCGTCCACTATCAGAACGCTTTGCTCGCGGATCGACTGGAACTCCCGCACGACATCGGGAATGGGTCGCTGCCGATAGCGGGCCCCGTTGAACGCCGTCACGCTGCAGAAGGTGCAGTTCAACGGACAGCCGCGCGTGGTCTGTATGGCACCGAGGGCATATCCAGCGGGCAGCAAGTCGTGACGGGCAAGCGGGACATTGTCCATCTCGGCCAGTCCTCCGTCGTACCGGCGCTGGAGGCGGCCCTGCCGGGCGTCATCCAGGACCTGCGGCCAGATGCCCTCAGCCTCCCTGGTGACAACCGAGTCCACACGCTCCAAGGCCTCGTCCAGACACATGGTTGCGTGAATGCCGCCCATGACGACGGGCACACCCAGACGCCGAAAGTGAGCGGCCACTTCATAGGCGCGGTCCGCCTGCGAGGTGAAAGCGGTAATGCCCACCAGGTCCGGCCGAGGCATGGAAGGATAATCCGGCACGCCGAGGTTCTCGTCCACGATCGAGATTTCCCACTCCGGGGGGGTCAGACCGGCCAGGACCAGCAGGCTGAGCGGCTTCCAGACGCGGTAGCGGTTCCAGCGGCTCTCCTTGACTTGCGTCAGGCTGATGAGCGGATTGCCTGGGTTGATCAGATAAAGACGAATAGCTGCGGCCCTTTCACCAGATGCGCAGCAATAGCAATTGCCGCCGCGGTGCTCATAATCGTACCGCACATGCCGCTGCCTCGCAAGCAAGGACGAGAATCCCACCCCGAATCCATGCGCTTCGCCGGCAGATGGGGGCTCGCACGTGCCATCGCGAGCAGGTGCCTTTGGGAATCCACTCACTTCCCCTGTTGGGTTCACCGTTCCTTGCGGACAAGTCCGCTGCGTTTGCGAACATTTGCCAGAGCGCGCCAAACCTCATTTCGTGTCAGCGCGCATCCGGTGCGGGCCACGAATTCAGTGTACAGCCGCTCGAACTCGTCCGTGTACGGAAGCTGGTCCACAGTGAGCCGGGTCTGTTCGTAAAGATCGGCCAAGACCTTCTTGTGAGCGTTGCTGATGTTGAGCTTCGCCACGACATCCGGGCTCACTGACCCGCCAGTACAAGGATCGCAAGAACAAGACCGGGGCCTACCGGCAGATCAGTTACACGCGTCAGATGAAGAGCCGGACGGAGTACGTCCGCGAGGAATGGGTGCCGGAGCTCCGCCGGGAGATCGCGAGCCACAAACGGTTCAAACGCCTGATCGACCAGTGGATCGGCCTGGACATCGAACGCTCAAAGCTCACCATGCAGATTGCGAAACCGGGGGCAACTCGGTAGGCTGAAACTCGGTACTCTCAAGATAAAAGGATCGGCTCAGTGTGAGCCTGTCCAGCTTCATCGATCCGGTGTCCCATACGAATGAGGTGACAGAGTGCGAACACGGCACTTGTTCACAGCGATCGTTTTGCTCCAGGCGTGTTGCGGCCCTGCCACTGGTCAGGTGGCCATTAACAAAGCCTCCGCAACCAATACGGACGCTGAAACGAAATACCTTCTGCTCGATTCCCGCGTCGTCGAGAAAACAGAGAACACCCGGTTGGTCCTGGGTACTGCGAAAAAAGACGCCGGCAACCCGTTATTCGTCGAGGACAAACCCTGGGAGCCGCGGTTCGACAACCTGTACCCCAACGTGCTCTACGATGAGCAGGAGAAACTCTACAAGTGCTGGTACAGCCCGTTCATCATCGACGAGGCCGTCACCCGCACGCCGCCCGAGAAACGCAAGACACTGCCCTATCTCAACGCCCTGTCCGGCAACGATCGCTACGCCGGCGTGTGCTACGCGTTTTCGAAGGATGGCCTTAAATGGAACAAGCCGGATCTGGGCCTCGTCGATCTCGACGGTTCAAAGGCCAACAACATCGTCCTGCGCGGCGTGCACGGCGCGGGCATCTTCAAGGACCTGCGGGACCCCGACCCGGCCCGGCGCTACAAGCTCTTCGCCAAGACCGGTGAGGACCACGAACCGGTTGGTGTGGCGTTCTCGCCCGACGGCCTGCACTGGTCCAAGGCGTCACCCTGCGCGGACATAGGTGCGGCCGGCGACACCCACAACAACAGCTTCTGGGACGATCGCATCGAACGCTATGTGGCCATCACCCGGCTCTTCGACGGTAAGCAGCGCACCGTCGGGCGCAGTGAAAGCAGGGATTATCTCCACTGGAGCAAGGCGGAGCAGATCTTCTGCGGCAACCCGCAACACCAGACCTACGCGATGCCCGTCTTCCGCCATGCGAACGTCTATCTCGGCCTGGTCATGATTCTGGACACCAAGACCGACCTGGTCGACTGCGAACTTGCATGGAGTCCCGACGGCCTCAAATGGGAGCGGGTCTGCGAAGGCACGCCGCTCATCCCGCGCGGCCCGAGAGGCAGCTTCGACTATGGCTGCGTCTACGCGGCGGCCTACCCGGTCTTCCGCGACGGCGAAATCCGTCTCTACTACGGCGGCAGCGACGACACGCACGGCAGTTGGCGCAAGGGGGGGTTCGGCCTGGCCCGGCTCCGGCCGGACGGCTTCGCGGGTTACGAACCCGGTGACACCGGCAAACCAGCCATTGTGATCACCCGCCCGATCAAGTGTGCGAGCGACCAATTGGGCCTCACCGCCGACGCCAACGGCGGCGCCGCGAGCGTAGAAGTGCTCGACGAAAACGGAATCTCTCTCGGCGTCTCGAAGCCGATCACGGTGGACGCAACCGACGCAATCCTGGAATGGAACAAGCCCGGTCTGCTCTCCGGCCTTCAGGGCCGGACGGTCCGCTTGAAGTTCGAGCTGCGATCCGCGCGACTGTATGCATTCCGCTTCTGATCTGGAGATGCGGCGGCTGGATGATCGGTCATTCGTTATCCGTCCGCGCCTTTCGGCCAAGGTAGCCGCCGTGATGGCGCAGGCCGTAGTCGTGCTTGGTGACGCCTTTGAGCTCCATCAACGTCAGGGCCAGCGCGTCGCCGATCGCCAGCATGACCGCGATGCTGGACGACGGCGTGAGCCCCAGCGGACAAGGCTCCTCGATAACGCCCATATCCAGAATGATTTCCGCCAGCTCGCGCAGTCGGGAATCCGGGTGCGAGGTGATTCCGATGATCGTCTCCAGCCCGAGGTGCCGGCCCAGCTCGAGCATCTCGATGATCTCGTTGGTCTTGCCGCTGGTGGAAAACGCGACGATGCAGTCCTTGGGCGCGATCAGCCCGAGATCGCCGTGGGCCGCCTCGCCGGGATGCACATAAGCCGCCGGCGTGCCGGTCGAGCAAAGCGTGGCCGCGAACTTGCGGGCGATGTGACCGGCCTTTCCCATCCCGGTCGTCAACACCTTGCCCTTGCAGGCCCCCATCGCCCGCACCGCCCGCTCAAACTCGCCGTTCACCTGGACGGCCGCGATGGCCTCTGATTCCTTCTTCAGAATGCCCGAAATGCGCTTCTGGATATTGATGTCACCCATGTCGACATCATCCTAATGCGTGGATCCGCGACGAGCAACGGACGACGCAACTCACGCGGACAGTCCATACCGTTCGATCGTCGCCGCGTCGTGGAGGACCAGGTTTGCCTGCCCCTCGACGGCGATCCGCCCGTCGTCGATCACCAGCACGCGCGTGCAGACCCGCTCGACCAGGACCAGGTCGTGCGAGGCGACCAGGAGCGTGGTCTCCAGCCCCTGCAGCACCTCGATCAGCCGGCGTCGCGAACGGGCGTCCAGGTTACTCGATGGCTCGTCCATCAGCAGCACCGCCGGCCGCATGGCCAGCACCGTCGCGATGGCCGCGATCCGCTTCTGCCCCATCGACAGGTGATGCGGCGGACGATCCAGCAGCTCCGTCAGCCGCAGGGCGGACGCTGATTCCCGCACATGCTCTCGCACCTTGTCCGCCGGCAAGCCCAGGTTGATCGGCCCGAAGGCGAGGTCGTCGGCCAGCGTCGGCATGAAAAGCTGGTCGTCGGGGCTCTGGAAGACGAGTCCCACCCGCCCGCGGATCTCGGCCCACCGCCGGCCGCTCAACTCCGTCCCGTCGAGCCGAATAACGCCCCGCCCTTTCAACAGGCCGGCCAGGCACAGCAGCAGCGTCGACTTGCCCGAGCCGTTCGGACCGATCAGGCCGACCTTCTCACCCCGGGCCACGCCCAGGCTCAGGCCGCGCAGAGCGACCGTGCCGTCATCGTAACGGTACGACAGGTCGTCGGCCTGAAGCAGAACAGCCGTCACGCGTGGAATCCCCCCACACGGCGAACCATCAACCGAAACCGCGGGCTTCAGCCCGCGTGGTGCCTGACTCGCTGCGATAAGCTTCCCTTGCGATCAAATCGCCGCGCTGAAGTCCGCGGCTCTTTGTGTCAGAACCAACCGTGCACGGCACGCAACACGAGAAGGTACAGCGCCGTCACGAGCACGAAGATCGTATCGAAGAAACGCCATGCCAGCGGCTCGGTCAGACGGATCGTCCCGTCGTAGCCGCGGGCGATCATGGCCAGATGCGTCCGTTCGGCCTGATCCAGCGTCCGCACGAACAGCACGCCCACCAGGCCGGCCGACGCCCGCCAGCGCCCCATCAGAGGCCCCTTCCCCGCGTCGCGGGACGCCCGCGCCTGCCGCAGGTGCATCGCCTCGTCCAGCAGCAGGAACAGGTAACGGTACAGGAAACGCAACTGGCTCACCAGCAGCCGCGGCACGCCCAGCTTCTCCAGACCCTTGAGCAGATTCGGAAACCGCGTCGTGCTGGCCAGGGCGATCAAAGCGGCCATGCCGAACACGAACCGCACGAGGATCGAGCCGGCGGTCAGCCAGCCGCGGGCGATCATCGACTCGCCAACCTGTACCGGCTGACGATCGAACACCGGCGCCAGCGCGACAAGGCACAGGATAAACGGTGAGACGATCAGCGTGTGCTTGGCCACGAACCGCAGCGGAATGCCGCCCCATACCAGCAGCGCGAACGGAAACACCGAAAACCACGGCGAGGGAATCATCGTGCCGGGCAACGAAATCAACACCGCGCTGTAAGCCGCCACCGCCAGAGTCTTCGCCCGCGGGTCGATTCGGTGGATCGGCGAGTCCTGGTATGCGAATCGATCGATGTAGTGATGATGCATGATCTCAGGATCAATGCGGGTGCGGATGAGCGTGTTCATGAACCGGCCGACGCACCGCTCGGCCGATCAGCAGGACCAACGCCAAAGTAACAGCCGTCCCGATCAGCCCGCTGACGCTGGTGCCGGCCGTCTCGGACCAGCCCGGCACCTGGTAGTCCGGCAGCGGCGCGGTCCGATGCTGCAGAGCGGTGACCCGCTCGATCGTCGGGTCCGCTTCCCCGGCGATCCTCGCGGGCGCGTCCGAACCCTCGGCCGCCGTGATCGATTCCAGCGCGTCGGGTGAACTGCTGGCATACAGCGAGACGACGCCGGCCAGGAGCACGGCGATCACTCCGAAGGAAGCCGCCACCGCTGTCAGGCTGAGGCCGCGGCCCGAGGCGTGCAGCCGTTCGGCCACCGGCCCGAGAAGTGTCGGGCGAACCCGGCAAACGTAGCCGACCACCAGGAACGTGATGATCGCCTCGCCAAGCCCGATCAGCAGATGCAGCCCGACCATGACCACAAGAAACTCGCGCAGCGGCACGGTGATCCGACCGCTCAGCCACACCTCGACCGGCACGAGAGCCGCCCCTGCGACCATGCCCACGAGCGTCGCGGCGAAGACGGCCGCATACAGCCGGGCCGTCGCAGGCCGCGCGCCGGCCAGCAGATGAAACAACGCGCTGCCCAGATAGCACGGCACGATGCCGAGGTTGAGGATATTGGTCCCCAGAGCCAGCAGCCCGCCGTCCTGGAAGATCAGACACTGCACGATCAGGATGGCGGCCATCACCAGCGTCGCGGCGTGCGGGCCCAGCAGAATCGCCAGCAGCACGCCCCCGCCAAGGTGCCCGCTCGTGCCTGGAAGAATGGGGAAGTTGATCATCTGGGCGGCGAATACGAACGCCCCCAGAACACCCATCAGCGGCACTCGAAACGGGTCGGAATCCTTTCGCGCCAGACGCGACGCCATTGCGAGCCCGCCGGCCGACAGAACGATGAATGCACCGGCCACGCCCGGCGTCAGCAGTTCGTTGGCCATGTGCATTGCCAGCATCCGATCCGCTCCAGGTGTAACGTCGAGTGCCAAGAGTGAATCCTGAAACCCTGAAATCCGACCGGCTGCCTGTCTGCCTGTGCGTACACGCAGACAGGCCGCAGGCAGGGGTTTTCGGATGCACTCTTATCCGCGCCCCGCAGGAGAGCGATTTGAGCCCGCTCTCAAAAGCACCTTCTCGAGACTCAGGCGGCGTGGAACTTCCGCCCGGTCAGTCGTTCGTAGGCCTCGATGTAACGCCGGCTGGTGCCGGCCACCACGTCGTCCGGCAGTTGCGGCCCCGGCGGGGTCTTGTCCCAGTCGAGCGTCTCCAGGTAATTGCGCACGAACTGCTTGTCATAGCTCGGCTGATCGCGACCCGGCTCATACTCGTCGGCCGGCCAGAACCGCGACGAGTCCGGCGTCAGCACCTCGTCGATCAGGATCAGCTCCCCGTCGACCTGCCCCCACTCGAACTTGGTGTCCGCCATGATCACGCCGCGTTGCCGCGCATAGTCCGCCGCCTCGCGATAAATCGCGATGCTCCGATCCCGCAGCGTCCGGGCCGTGTCCTCCCCGATGATCTGGCACATCTGCTCGTAGGAAATGTTCTCGTCGTGACCCTGCTCTTCCTTGGTCGCCGGCGTGAAGATCGGCTCGGGGAGCTGATCGCACTGCCGCAGGCCGGCCGGCAGCTTGATCCCGCACACCGCCCCGTTCTGGCGATACTCCTTCCAGCCACTGCCGGTGATGTACCCGCGCACCACGCATTCGATCGGCACGACCTTCGTCTTGCGCACCCGCACCGATCGGCCGCGGAGCTGGCCCAGGTAGGGTTCGAGCCCCTTGGGAGCCCGATTCTCGATCAGCTCGATCAGGTGGTGCCGAACGCTCTTGATCCGCTCGAACCAGAAGCAACTGATACGCGTCAGCACCTCGCCCTTGTACGGGATGCCGTTGGGCATGACCACGTCGAACGCGCTGATGCGGTCGCTGGCCACCAGCAGCAGTTCGTCGCCGAGATCGTAAATGTCGCGCACCTTGCCTCGCCGGACGGGCAGACCGGGGATGTTGCTTTGTAAAACCACTTGGCAAGCAGTCACTGTCGTTTCCTCCTGTTTTTCAAATCAGGGTTACTTGGGCGGTGGAGGCGGCTGGCCGGCCTCCTCTGACTCCTGTCGCTGCCTTATTGTTCTCAATGCTTTTCCAACCCCGCGGGCCGCGGGGTCCTCGTTCTCCTGGCCCTCCATCCCCAAATCCTCCTCCTCACCCTCGCCCGGCCGGGGTCGCCCGAAGCCGCCCATGCCTCCGGGGCCGTGCCCCTGCATGTCGCGTTCCCTCGACTCCCGACCCGTCGCGGCCTCGCCCGCCTTGCTCTGAAGCGCCTTCTGCAGGGCCGTCAGCCGCTCCCGCTCCTTGCGCAACTCTTCTCGCAACTCCGGGTTCCGACGGTACTCGTTGTCATACCGGGTCCGGGCCGACAAGAGGCTCATCACGTGGCGGATGTGCCGTCCGACGGCGATGATCTGCTCGCGATCGCCGGTGAAGGACTCCGGATTGTCCAACAGACCGGCCAGGGTGACTGCCGGCTGGCTGGCCGGCTCGGCCGGCGGGGTTTCGTCCAGCTTAACTTCTTCCTTTCCCGCCTGTTTGCCGCCGGCCTGACGACCTGCGGGATGCCCGGTGCGACCCGGATCGGGTTTGGCCGTGGATCGGCCCCGTGAATGGGCCGGATGGGCGGTCGACAGATCGGCGCCGGCCGGCTTCGCGAGCGCAGCCTCGTAGGCCTGCACCAGCCGCGGCACCAGATTGGGCCGCTCGTACTCGGTCACATACTGCAGAACGACGCTCTGGCCGCGGGCCTTGACGATCGCCGCCTGCAAATGGGCCTCGGCCGCCAAGTCTCCCAGCGACAGCTCGATCCGTTTCTCCAGTTCCCTGGATATCTGGTTCAGATCCGCAGAAGGCGTTCCGTTTATCAGCCGGGACAGCGCCATGCCGGCGGCCGCGTAGTCCTGCTTCTCCCAGCGACCCAGGGCCGTCTCAAGCAGTTCCTTCCGATCGGCATCGGTCAGGACGGTCGGCTGCGACGCCGCCGGGCGGGATTGCGGGCCGTTCTCCGCGACGGAGGAAGCAGTCGCCGATGCTTCATCACTTTCGCCCTTCTCAATACGTGCGATTCTGGATCGCTCGATCTTCTCCGTGAACTTTATCCCGCCGCGGAAGGTCCGTTTGATCTGCACCTCGGCGGGAGATTCCGAAACGATCTCCCCTTCGACGCGGTCCCCGTTCCGAAGGATCACCACGTCGCCGCCGGCGACCAGGGCCGCCCCCAGGACCACGACCATCCACCCCCAGATTCGCACTTTCATCGCGTGCTCTCCCCAGGAATACTTCACCGGCAACGCTCCCCGCGCCGGCTGAAGCCGCGGGCATTATATGGCAAACATGCCGGGGGTCGAAATCACACGCATCGCCGGCCACTGACAGCTTTTCTACCTCAGGGTATCGCCCTATACTACCGCCCCATCATGGCCCGCAGCGTTTATATCACCCGTGTCATCCCGGACAGCGGCCCCGCCCTGCTGGGGGAAGGCGGCCTGTCCGTGAAGGTCAACCCCCACGACCGCGGACTTAGCCGCTCCGAACTCCTGGCCGCAGTCGCCGGGCGCGACGCCCTGCTGACCATGCTCAACGACGCCATCGACGAGCAGGTGCTGGACGCGGCGGGGCCGTCCTGCCGCATTGTGGCCAACTATGCCGTCGGATTCAACAACATCGACCTCGCCGCCGCCACCCGCCGCGGTATCCTCGTGACCAACACCCCGGGCGTGCTGACCGAAGCCACGGCCGACCTCACCTGGGCATTGATCCTCGCCGTCGCCCGACGCATCCCGGAAGCCGACGCCTTTCTCCGCACCGGCCGGTGGGACGGCTGGGGTCCCATGCAGTTCCTGGGACACGATGTCCACGGGGCGACGCTGGCAATCGTGGGCGCCGGCCGGATCGGCAACGCCGTCGGCCTCCGCAGCACCGGGTTCCGCATGCGGCTTCTTTACGTCGATCGGCAGAACAACTCGGAGTTGGATCGCATCGGCGGCAAACGGGTGGATCTGGATACCGCGTTGCGCGAGGCCGACTTCCTAAGCCTGCACGTGCCGTTGACGCCGGAGACGCAACGCCTGATCGGCCGGCCGCAGATCGAGCGGATGAAACCGTCGGCCTGTATCATCAACACCGCCCGCGGACCGATCATCGACGAACAGGCGCTCGTCGAGGCCCTGCGGTCGCGACGGATCGCCGGGGCCGGCCTCGACGTGTACGAAAGCGAGCCGCGGCTGACACCCGGGCTCATCGAACTGAATAACGTGGTGTGCATTCCACACTTGGGATCGGGGACCGAGGCGACACGCTCGCGGATGGCGGAGATGGCCGCCGTAAATATCCTGGCCGCACTCCAGGACCGGGAGCCGCCCAATCTGCTCAACCGAGAGGCGTGGAATGCGAAAAAATGATTTCAGAAGCGACCCCCGGCGCAACGCGCCGAAGAGTGCATCCTAAAACCCCTGCCTGCGGCCTGTCTGCGTGTACGCACAGGCAGGCAGACAGGCAGCCGGTCGGATTTCAGGGTTTCAGGACGCACTCTAAAGGAGTCGCGTCTGATTTCGGCAATTGGCTGTTGGGGTTATTCTGGGGGCTCGGCGTTTCGGCGTTTCGGCGTTCCGGCGTTTCGACGTTTTCCACATGTCATACACCTGGGAATATCAACTCGACGTTCCTCCATACGACAAGTTACTGGAGGTGCTGGAGGCGTTCTTCGCCTCGTATCCCGGCGGCGACTACGCGTGCGAGCGGCGGGAGCGGTTCCGACTGGAGTTCCGCCGCGGGATGTGGCGTAAGAGTTTGCTGGGCCTCGGGCCACTGGTTCCGGAACGCCTGGCCAAAGGCCGGTTCAGCCTCTGGCCGCTCCTGGTCCGTGTTCTGGCCCGGCCGGCCCCGGAAGTCTACACCGTGATCGTGCGGTACGAGCTGCATCTGCCCAAGGACATCCGCCAGCTCGGGCCGAACCTCCAAACCTCCGTCGACCTCCATGCCCGGAAGGAGTTGGCCGACCTGGCCGACTACCTCGCCGCATGCATCGGGATGGAACAGCCGCCGGCCGTCGAGAGTCTGTGACCGGGAGCGCCCTTACGAGCCTCGACCTCTCCATCATCGTCCCGACTTATCGCGAGGCGGCCAACCTGCGCGTGCTTCTGCCCCGCATCGCCGCGGCCATGAAGTCGATCAGCCTAAGAGGGCATCCTGAAACCCATGCGGGACCGGCTTCCCTTGACACGCCGCCCGCCCCGGGCGGATCGCATGGCGATGGAACGCAAAGCGTTCGCGGCGTGTCAAGGGCTTCCAGCCGGTCGGATCTCAGGGTTTTTGGATGCACTCTAAGCTATGAAGTGCTGATCGTGGACGACCGCAGCGACGACGACCCGGGGTCCGCGGTTCGGGAGGCGGGCGGCGACTGCCCGGTGCAACTGATCGTCCGGGACGGCCCGCGCGACCTCAGCCTGGCGGTCCTCGACGGCCTGCGCCGGGCCCGCGGCGACACCCTGCTGGTCATGGACGCCGACCTGAGCCATCCGCCCGAGAGGATCCCCGACCTGCTCGCCTCCCTGCGCGAACCGCCCACGGACTTCGTTCTCGGCTCGCGGTTCGTGCCCGGCGGACGCACCGAGGATTGGGGCGGCCACCGCCGGCTCAACAGTCGCGTCGCGACACTGCTCTGCCGGCCGCTGGCCGGCAGAATCCGCGACCCGATGGCCGGATTCTTCGCCCTGCGCCGCGAGACGTTCGAGCGGGCAACGAAGCTCGACCCGATCGGATACAAGATCGGCCTGGAACTCATCTGCCGCTGCCCCTGCCGACACGTCGTCGAGGTCCCCATCGTTTTTCACAACCGCATGGCCGGCGTGAGCAAACTCGACTTCCGCCAGCAGCGACTCTACCTCACACACCTGGCCCGCCTCTATCGCGACTGCCGCCCGGGCTGGGGACTCGTCGTCCGCCCGATCCTGGGCCTCATGCGCGGCATCCTCCTGGCCCTCCAACTTGTCACTCCCCAACAATCCTGACGACCGGAAGCAAATGGCCATCAGCCGGAACAATTGAATGTTCGCCGGCCGCAAGAACGGCTCACACAACACCGCCAGGTCGAACGGGGTAGAGTCGAGACGTGGCGCGGTGGTTTAGCTTGAGCCTATCCGTTTCCGGCCCTTTCGTCTGCCGGTGCCTCACTAACCCAAACTTGCTCCGTTGCCACGTCCCGCTCATCGAACCGGACGTGCGGTTTTCCCGCATCCGGCTCTCGGAGAAGGACTTCATGCGTTCGCCCACGGGAGGCTCCCCGTCCGCCCTTGCAGGCGGGCCAGACCAAGCCGGCAGGATTCCGCCGCGTCGATGAAATGTTTCTTCCCGACGCCACGAACTTTGTGCTTGGCGTTGAGCCACATCCTCAGCCTGTTCCCGACGTGGGCATCCACGGTCCGGTAGGCCTCGCCCAGCCATTCGAGGCCCATCAGATACGCCGGAGACGTGAATCCCATCTCCGGCGATTGTCTCGCCAGCGTGGCCATCCGTTCCTGTTTCGTGGATACGTTCTCCGGATTCCGATGCATTCGACGTAGTTCCCATGAACGATTCCATGATCCGACACCCCTCTTCCCTCCACAGGGTCTCTCTGGAGGGTTTCAGCTATTCATCCCATTCGCACCCTCCCTTCGCAGGTTTCTTGGCGTGATCCCCGTTCCAGCGCCCGAAGAGGCAAGCGGCCGGCGAGGCGGGCTTGGAAAGCGCGATGGTCAGTACGCGCCGCGGGCCCGGCAGACGGCAGGAATGGTCTTGAGCAGGTACTTGATGTCCTCAA
>DATIKE010000192.1:0-5395 GCA_035477895.1 Phycisphaerae bacterium | reverse complement strand
CCAACGAAGCTGACCCAGGTAAGCACGACAAGCTTCGTCCGTCCGGAAGCGGGCCTCAAACTCCGTCAGCGTGCGGGGATAGTCCTCCATGACGCCGCACACTACGGCTTGCGGCAGGTTGAGTCAAGGGGATACCCCATTTGGACATTTACTCCCGCGAGAATAACCAGCGGCGAGTGAAGCCGTTCATGCTGGTGGTTGCCCAGAACGTCGAGCACGCCAACGCCCTTGTCCAGACCATCGAAAGCGATGACTTCTTCGAGGGGCGGTACAAGGAAGGGGTGATTACCGTTCACTCCGCCCAGACGGGCGAAGAGCGTGACGAGACGGTGCAAAAGCTGCTCGAAGTCGAGGATCCGGAGAACCCCGTCGAAATCGTGGTGCACGTCAACATGCTCAAGGAAGGATGGGACGTGACCAACCTGTACACGATCGTGCCGTTGCGGGCGGCGAACTCAAAGGTTCTGGTGGAACAGTCCATCGGGCGAGGACTACGGCTGCCCTATGGCAAGCGCGTGAGTGTCCCGGCCGTGGATCGGCTGACAATCGTTTCGCATGACCGGTTTCAGGAGATCATCGACGAGGCCAACCGGCCCGACTCGATCATACGCACGGGTGTGATCATTGGGCGGGACATCCCGGAGCAACGCTCACAGGTGGTGGAGGTCCGGCCGGAAATCGAGAACCGAATCACCGGGACGACGGTTACGGGCACCGGGGCACAGCTTCGGCTGTTTGAAACGCCGAAGGAGCAAGAGGTCGCCCGGACGACGCTGGAGATCATCCGGGACTTCGAGCGGCTTCCTAGATCGGCCGATCTGCGCTCGCCAGAGAACCAACGCGAGCTTGTGGGACGAGTCACCGCGGCCATACGTCCGGTTCAAGGTGAACTCGCAGGCGTCACCGAGCAAGTTGATGTCGCCCGGGTCGTGGAGAAGGTAACCAACCTGCACATCGAGCTTTCCATTGACATCCCGAAGATCATCGTGGTCCCCAAAGGGGAGGTGAGCTGTGGCTACAGGGACTTCGACCTTGATTTGACCCATACCCGCTTACAGCCGGTGGACAACGAAATCCTGATCCAGCATCTGCACGATCGCACCCAGCATCGGCTTCTCAGCGGGAACGGCGTAGTAGAGGAAGAGCGACTGGAGGATTACCTTGTCCGCGGCCTGATCGACTTTGACGATATCAGCTACGACGATCATGCCGACCTGCTGTACAAGCTGGCCGGGCAGGTCGTACGGCATCTCCAGTCGTACCTGGCGAACGAGGAAGAGGTCTTGAACGTCCTCCAGTATCACCAGCAGATCCTGGTGAGTTTGATCCACGCCCAGATGCAGGATCATTATGAGGAGCGGGCGACGGAGTATGAGGCCCGGGTCAGCAGGGGTTTCATGACGTTGAAGCCGAACAACTACCTGGCACCGGCAAACGAGGAAAAACGGAACTTCCGAACACCGGTCGATGAACGGCTGCTGATTCGTGGCATGATCTTTACCGGCTTCAGTAAATGCCTGTATGCCGACCAGAAGTTTGACTCCGACCCGGAACGTCGATTCGCCGTGGTCCTTGAAAACGACACAGACGTGCTGAAGTGGCTGAAGCCCGCAAAGGGCGTTGTGCAGATTGACTACCGGCATAACGGGCAGGACCTGCCATACATCCCGGACTTCGTCGTCGAGACGAAGGATATGAAGTACCTGTGTGAGCCGAAGCGGGCCAGCGAGATGACCGATGAAGAAGTACTCGCCAAGGCAAATGCGGCGACGGTCTGGTGCGAGCATGCCAGCCGACACGCTCGTGCACACAACGACAAGCCGTGGGTGTACCTCCTGATTCCGCACGACGTGATCACGGAGAATAAAACGATTCGCGGCTTGGCGGCGGCCCACACGTTCAGAGCTGCCGCCGGCTGAGTTGCCTGATTACTACCAGATGGGTGACCCGAGCCATCCTTACACCGCCGCGCAGATCTTCCTGCGACTGCGCGAAGCCGGTTACACCGGCGGGGTCGCCGAAATGCCTGTCCGACAGAACCGAGACGGTCATCGCAACACCGCCGCCACCGCCCGCCGACAGCAAACAGGCATCCGTGAATAATCCGGGCCAAGGTTTTTGTGGGCGACCCCCGTGAACGGTTACGACATCACCAACAGGAAGAAATAGTGGCCGCTCGCGGCTTCGCGGGCATCCCCGCCAACGCCTCCGCCGATCGGTCGTAATCCGAAGCCGTTCCGGGATGTGCCGTTCGGAAGGGACCGTCGTCAAGACCCCGTGCGGCGCAGCAAGGCCAACTCATCAGGCAGGTCGGCCAGCAGGTCGTTCAGGCGGGCATCGACGTCGTAGCTGCCGGCATCCAGTGCCTCGCGGATACGGGCCACCTTGTCCCAGCGGACATCCGGCAGGGCCTTGGCCGCCTCCACCCAATCGGGCATCTCCGCCACCGTGCGCCGAGACGAGCGCGGACCGACCGGCCCCCTGCGGCGGGTCGTCGCAACCGCCCTTCGACGCAACAGCAGATCGAGCGACATGCCCGAACCCCAATCGATAAACCTCAACCGCAAACCCGACACGCGGGTCCGCCCTCAAGTTGGCCTTATCGGTCATTCGCTTTTCAGTACTGGATTGTAAACCCCCCGCCGCCATCGCAACCACCGCAGCCTGCGCCTCCCCAACCACACAATCACCCATAAGCTTCTTTTTGACAATGCCTTAGGGATGCATGACTCATGGGCGCCACCCTCCGGACATCGCCGGGCAAAACCCGCGCGATTTCATGAAGGCTCCGCAAAGGGTTTCCGTCCGCGACAGTCCAACTCGTCATCTGAGATAGTTCACAAGACCGGAAACTCAACCGGACGGCTGGCTGCCGGTATAATGCGGTGGGTTTCTTGGAACTATTCTGTTGACCCGGAAGCCCATGAAACAGGGCTTTGTGGAGCAGGGGCATGAAACGTAACCTTGGCAGCGCCCATGCGGGCCGTATCGGCTTGATCCTCCTGACGGCTTTCACCCTCATCCTCTGGCCCGGCCTCGTCGGGTGCGACAATCCCGCTGTGCAGGACGCCGTGTGGAACGGCATGAACGACTTGGCGGGTGCCCTCGTGGACGCCCTCTTCCTGGCCTTCAAGCCCGGATCGGATCAGACCACGCCGGTGGAGGTCAGTTGGCTGACCCACGCCAGGCCGGCATGGATCTGCTGAATTCCTCAATCACGAGAGCCGGATTCCCTCCGCGCCCGACCGTCGTGCGTAACTGACGGCTGGAGAACATGGAAATTCTAACCATATTTCCGACAAGAGGTTAGAAAAAAAGCCCCGCTATCTTTCCGCCGTAAAACGTCCTCGATTCATACCCGTCAGGGCCAATGGCCGATAAACCTGCTCGGGACTGGACCGATGGGTTTCCGAGTTCGAGCGAGGAAGGTGTCATGTCCAAGAACATGTTTGCCTGGTTGAGGTTGCTGGCCGCGGGTTCCCTGCTGTTCGCCACAGCCAATAGCTGCCTGTCGCGTGCCCTGCGCGATGCGGCCGACGGCCTTGACGACACGCCCCAGAATCTGAATGACGTCAAGAGCTGGGGTGATTTCACGAATTGGTTTGACTCGCAGTTCGGCGGCGACGACTGATCCAGCCTGCCGCAAAAGTTGATCACCTGACCTGACGACCCTGCGGGCCGTGGAGTTTCTCCCACTTCTCCTCGGCCTCGGGTCTGCGGATGTACAGGGGCAGCAGATCGCCGCCTGCGGTGTATTGGCCCGCCTTGGCCATCTCGATCCCGATGCGGTAAAGGCTCTCCGCCCGCGGCTGCCACAGTTCCTCGGGAAGTATCTGGATTCCCGCCTCGTCGACCGCCGGCCTGTGGTAGGGTATGCCCTCGCCCAGAACAGCCAGGGGCCTCGGACAACGGCTCAGGAACTCGCCCGGCCCGACCAGGTGGGCGTCGACGGTCTTGAGGTACCGGCCGTCGGCCAATTCAAAGGCGGCCGCGAAAACCCGCGATTGTTTGGCATCCAGTATGACGGCCAGGTGATGGGGCACCGGCTCGGCCGCCAGGGCGTTCCTGGCCAGGCTGTCCGCGGTTGGGACGGCCACGATCCGGGCGCCGATCGACCAGGCCAGCGTCCGAGCGACGGTCACCCCCACCCGCAGGCCGGTGAAGCTTCCCGGACCGATGGAAACGAACACGTCGGTGATGGAATCGGGTTGCCACCCCTGTGCTTTCATCAGATGGTCGATCGTCGGAAGAAGCTCGCCCGCATGGCGCATCAGTCCCGGCAACTGGGCGGAGGCGACCAGACCGGACTCGTCGGCCAGGGCGGCTGCCCCGACCCGGCTGGACGTCTCGATCACCAGAATTCGCCGGCCTGTTGTCACAGTGAGGGCATTGTAGCCGACACCGCTTCCGGCGAAACCCAGGTACAGGAACGCCCGGAGAACACGCGAAAGATTCCCTTGCGACACCTTGCATTTCAGGCGGCGCATCGTTTTACTGTCGCCGTGCCTGCCGAGCGATTCATCCTGATTCCCGGTATGGGGGCCGACGAACGGCTGTTCGGGCCGCAGCGAGCCTACGGTTTCACCTTTGAGACTTTTCGACTGCCGATCCCGGAACCCCAGGATGACCTGCCCGCATACGCCGCCCGGATCAAGGCCATGCTGGATTTGACCGGCCCTTGCGTGGTCGGCGGCGTATCGTTCGGCGGCATGGTGGCCTGCGAACTCGCGACGATCTGCCAGGCGCGGTGTGCCATTCTGATCGCCTCATGCCGTGATAACTCCGCCATTCCCCAGTATTACTGGTGGGTCGACAGGATGGCACGGATTTTTCCGGACTTCCTGATCCGTCACCGGTGCGGGGCCAGCAGTCGGATCATGGCCAAGCTCGAATTCCTGACCGACGAACAGCGCGAGCTGATCCGTGCGATGGCCGGCGATATCCCGGTGCCGTTCCTCCGCGGCGCGGGCCGCCTGATTCTGAACTGGGCCGGCCGGCGCGAGCTGCCACGCCCGACGTACCACATTCACGGCGAGATCGACCGAATCATTCCGCTCAAAGGCGTCCAGCCCGACGAAGTCGTCGCACGCGGCGGCCACCTCATCAACCTCACCCACGCCGAACAGGTCAACCGCTTCATCGAACGCTGCCTCTTTTCCAACAGTTTCCGCGCTTGACAGGCCGATAGTGGCGGGGTAAATACCCGATCTCCCGGCTTCGGGTTTGTGTTTCCCGGGCGGGTTGGAACGGAGTCCGCCGGCTGGTATTTCAACGGATCGGCCGGCCGCAAACGGCATCGCGAGGTGAGTTGTGGCGGTAAGTCGAAATCGGCTGTTGCTGTCGGTCGCGTTGGTGGGTGGTTCGCTGTGGTGCCTCGATCAGGTCCGGCAGGCAC
>DATIKE010000191.1:0-5536 GCA_035477895.1 Phycisphaerae bacterium | reverse complement strand
AATGCAGAATGGCCCGCAAATGTCCCGGGCCATGTATCAGAAATTCTTCAAGCCGCGACCCGCAAAGATGTGGCGCCGGGCGAAGGAACTTGCCCCCGTCAAGGTCATGCTCCACTGCTGCGGCGGGTACGCTCCGCTGCTCCCAGCCATGATCGAAGTCGGGCTGGACGCCGTGCATGCCGTTCAGCCGTCGTGCCGCGGCATGGACCTGCGGAAGCTCAAGGCCGACTTCGGCGACAGGATGGTCTTCAATGGGGCGATCGACTCGCACCACGTGCTGATCGACGGCACGCCGGATCTCGTCCGCCGGCGGACCCGCGAGGTGCTCGAGATCATGATGCCCGGCGGCGGCTACATCGCCGGCGCGTCCCACGACTACATCCTCGAAGAAACCCCGGTCGAGAACGTGGTCGCCATGTTCGACACGGTTGAGGAGTACGGCCGATACAATCGCCCCTGAGCCGGCGATGAGATCTGTCGTGCGCTCCTGTTTCGATGGTCCGTGCCGGAGTTGCGGCGGCACTCAAGCCGGGCGCGGACCGGTCGAGGCCTGTAAGATCTCGACGAACTTCTTGACCACCGGCGCGAAGGTCTTGCGCTGGCGGTGGATGATCCCGATCGGACGATCGAGCCTGAAGTCGACGATCCAGATGGCCACCAGGACGCCGGCGGCCACCTCCTTCTTGACCGTCGGCTCAGGCAGGATGCTGACACCGACACCGATCTCGATGGCCTGCTTGATCGTCTCGATGTTGTCGAACTCCATGACCTTGCGGACCGCCACCTGCTGTTCGCGCAGGTGCCGATCCAGTTCCTTGCAGATGGCCAGCGAACGGTCGAACGCGATAAAGTTCTCTCCCTGCAACTGGCGGAGGCTGATCCCCTTTCGCTTGACGAGATGATGCTCGGGGTGGCAGACGAGGACCATCGGCTCTGAATGCAGCGGGATAACCGCCAGGTCTCGCGTCTGAGTCGGGTACGAGATGATGCCGAGGTCGACCTCCTCATTAAGGACGGCCTGACACACCCGGTCGGGCAAGAGATACTGCAGGCGGACGCGGGCCTTGGGATACTTGCCCATGAAGGCCTGCATGCAGGAGTGCATGTCGTGCAGGCCGACCGAATAGATGGCCGCCACCCGCACCAGTCCGGACACATCCTGGCGCAGTGAGCGGATGTCGGCCTCGATCGCTTCGTGGCGGTGGAGAATATCCGTGAGGCCCGCATAGAAGATCTCGCCCTCGGCGGTCAGAATGAACGGACGCTTGGTGCGGTCGATGAACTGGGCGCCCGCTTCGCGTTCGAGCTGGCTGACGGCCTGGCTGGCGGCGGATTGCGAGATGCCGTTAAGGGTCGCGGCCTGGGAAAAGCTGCGGCACCGAACCACATCGCAGAAAAGTTTCATTGTTCCAAGATTCACGGCCACTCCATTATTCAAAGACACTAATGGAGAATATCATCCTATCCTTCTAAAATCAAAAAAGTTACGCCGCATTGCGGATTGTCCTTGATAACTTGATCCAAATCATTATAGCATAAGGCCACTCTCATAGAAATCGAACCAGATTCCATAAAATGCCATCCGTGGCATTAGAAAGGGTGAAGCCATGTCGTATGCGAATGAGGTTCTTGAACAGATCATGCAGCGGAACCCTGGCGAACTCGAGTTCCACCAGGCGGTCCAGGAAGTGCTGCAGTCGCTGGGGCCGGTACTCGAGCGGAATCCGAAGTATCAAAAGCACCGGATCCTGGAACGATTCATCGAGCCGGAACGGGTGATCATGTTCCGTGTCCCTTGGACGGACGACCGCGGCCATATCCACGTGAACCGCGGCTACCGGGTGGAGTTCAACAGCGCGATCGGCCCGTACAAGGGCGGACTCCGGTTCCACCCGACGGTCAATCTGGGCATCCTGAAGTTCCTGGGCTTCGAGCAGATTCTGAAAAACGCACTGACCACCCTGCCGATGGGCGGCGGCAAGGGCGGGTCCGACTTCGACCCCAAGGGCAAATCAGACAACGAGGTGATGCGGTTCTGCCAGTCGTTCATGACCGAGCTGTGCAGGCACATCGGGCCGAACACCGACGTTCCGGCGGGCGACATCGGCGTGGGCGGCCGGGAGATCGG
The DNA here is from genome assembly GCA_035477895.1 of Phycisphaerae bacterium. Lineage (GTDB taxonomy): Bacteria > Planctomycetota > Phycisphaerae > UBA1845 > PWPN01 > JAPKGY01. The sequence continues at coordinate 3,408 of DATIKE010000191.1, read as the reverse complement.
CTTCCTGTTCGGGCAGTACAAGCGGATCCGCAACGAATTCACCGGCGTCCTGACCGGCAAGGCCCTGAACTGGGGCGGCTCGCTGATTCGGCCGGAGGCCACCGGGTACGGCGCGGTTTACTTCGCCCAGGAGATGCTTGCGACTCGCGGCGACACGCTCGAAGGGAAACGATGCGCCATCTCCGGGTCCGGAAACGTGGCTCAGTACACTATCGAGAAGCTCAACCAGCTCGGGGCCAAGTGCGTTTCCCTGTCGGATTCCAACGGAACGGTTCACGACCCGGATGGAATCAACGATGAGAAGCTGGCCTACGTGATGGAGCTGAAGAACATCCGCCGGGGCAGAATGAAGGAGTACGTGGAGAAGTTCCGCGCCGCCAGGCACCAGGAAGGCGTTCGTCCCTGGGGCATCGAGTGCGACTGTGCGTTCCCGTCGGCGACCCAGAACGAGATTTCGGGCGAGGATGCCAAGACCCTGGTCAAGAACGGGTGCAAGCTGGTCGCCGAGGGCGCGAACATGCCGACGGAGCCCGCCGGCGTCGATATCTTCATCGAAAACAAGATCCTCTACGGGCCGGGCAAGGCGGCCAATGCGGGCGGCGTGGCGGTTTCGGGCCTGGAGATGTCCCAGAACTCGCAGCACACCCGCTGGCTGCGGGAGGAAGTGGACGCCCGCCTGAAAGGGATCATGACGTCAATCCACACGGCGGTCTCGACGACGGCCAGGGAATACGGCGAACCGCACAACTACGTGCTCGGAGCCAACATCGCGGGTTTCGTGAAGGTGGCCGACTCCATGCTGGACCAGGGCGTCGTCTGATTCAAGGCGGACGCTTCGCCAGATCAATGCGACAACCGCCTTATCCACAGGCTCGAGAAAACCGGATCGGTCAACCACCGTCGCGGTCCAGATAGCAGACCACCCGCTGACTGATGTTGTTGGCGTTGACCCTGACCCGGCGGCGTTCCGGGATATCCGCGGCGTCGATCACGCGCAACACGTGCGACCAGTTCGCGGCGCCCGGCAACAGGGATTCGAGCCGGTTCGGCATGCTGTCAAAGAAGGCTTCGTTCAGGAAGTTGCCGTCGCGCCCCGGAAACAGGGCAAGGTACAGGACGTTCGCCTCGACCAGCTCGTTGAAGAAATGGGTTCCGAGGGATACCTCGGGCACCAGCCCCTCGCGCATGGCGACGATCTCGCAGATTACGGAAGCCCTGTTGATCTCGGCGTAGGAAACCGGCACGCCAAGGGAAGGCGTGGTGGTCCCCCACCGCCCGGGCCCGAGGAGGGCGACGCGCTCAACACCGCCGCTCTGTTCGTCCAGATGAATCAGCCGGCCGATCAGCCGGGCGACGCAGTAGCGGTCCTGCATCGGCAGTTGCCCGTAGACGGCCGGGACGACATACACAAAACGGTCGATGTTGACCAACCGGCTCTGGCCGACAACTGTGCCGCGGGCATCGAAGACGAGGTCCGCCTGGTCAATTCTTGCGGGCAGCGCCGCGGGGCCGGTTTCTGCCTGCACCTGGAGCGTCCGGCATTGCACGAGATTGATCCTGAAGCGGCCCCGGTCGACGTAATTCAGGGTGAACTCGGTGTCGACGGGGCACCCGTAGGCGTTCTCGATGGTTTTGAGCATGTCGCGGATGTCGCGGGCGAATGAGGTGTCCTCGAGCAACCGCTCGAAGGTCAGCACCCACGAGAAAACGACGGGTTTTCCGGTCTCGGCCGCCAGCCGCTCCATCGCGTCGTCCCTGGACGCGAAAAAATCCACGGGCGTCGATGGGCACTCGGCCATCAGGTCCACCAGATCCTTGGAGACGATCTGGTTGGAGGCGAGGTCAAGCACGTCGACCTTGCGCTGGGAATATCGGCGAACCTGGTCGAATCCGGCCTCGGGGCGCAGCTCCGGGGCGTTCAGGGCGACGACCCGCGTGTAATCGTCGTCAGTCCGGTCCACGGCCCGGGTGCCCAGCCCGAAGACCAGTCGCAGCATGCCCGCCCAGGGATCGATGCGCTCGTTCCATGGATAGGGGTTGTAGGACAGGCCGACGCCCGCCGCCTGCGGAAAGAAAAGGTGGCCGTACATCGCGCCGGAAACCCGCTGCACCAGCACGGACATCTGCTCGTCGCGGTCAAGCAGGCCGCGTTTCTCGCGATAACGCAGGGCCTTCTCACTCATCGCGCTGGCGTAGACGGTCCGAACGGCGGTCATGAAATCTTCCAGGCGCCGGTTGGGCGGCCCCTGGTTGACGCAGAACACGCTTTCATACTTGCCGGCGAAGGAGTTACCGAAGGCGTCCTCGAGCAGGCTGCTGGACCGGACGATGATCGGGGCCTGCCCGAAGTAATCGAGCATGGCCGCGAATTCCTGCTGCATCTCGGGCGAGAACGTGCCGGTGAGAATCCGCCGGCGGCCCTCCTCGGCGCCCTCGAGGAAGGTGGCCGGGTTCCGTTGCCTGGCCCGGATCCACCAGCACCCGTTCTGGACCAGGTAGGTGTAGAACACATCCGAGCCGATGTAGAAGGAATCGTGCTCCTCGAGCAATTGCTCCCAGCGTGGATTCGCGCGTTTGAGGATCGCCCTGGCCAGCAGCATACCGGCCGACTTGCCGCCGATCAGCCCGGTGCCGATCATCCGCCGCCAGATCCGCAGAACGTCCGAAAGGGAGAAGTATTCCTGCGCGAGATCCAGGAGCCGGTCTTCGCGCGAGAACATCATCCTCAGGAGCCGCCGCACGACCTGGCTCTCCGACTCCGGCTGCTCCTTGCCGGGGCGGCGAGGCTTGGCCGCATCTTCGGCTTCCAGGAACGCCTGGGCCCAGACCCCGAGTTGCGGCCGGGCCGCCCCCAGTCCGTAGAACGGAATGGAGTTCATGATCCTGGCGATGGTGACGCTCTCGGTCACCGGGCGGAACGTCTCACCCACCCATTCATGCAGCATGTACATGGTCGGCGAGTGCCGCTGCTGGACCTTCGTGGGATGCAGGTAGAGCCTTGACTGGTGGCGACAGATATCCAGAAAAATCTGGGTCGTGTCGGCGATGGTGGCGATGGCGTGCGGCGAGTGGCGGTTCTTCAGCACCGCGAAGTACGCCAGGCCCGCCACCTCGTACACATAGGGGCAGGTCAGGCGGAAGAAGTTGCCCAGCATGCGGTCGCTGCACCAGTCGACGGCCAGGTCCGACAGGCAGTCGAAGATGTGCACCCCCTGGTCGCGCGTCCAGTCGAGTACCCGGTGGATCTCGCCGATGAACTGCTCGAAGCCCTGCTCCGGGTGCAGTTCACGAATCTCCGCACCGGAATCCTCCATGAGCAGAGGATCGTGCCGTGCAAACCGGAAGTAGACCACCATCTTGCCGTTCGCCCTGGCCGCCCGGCAGCAGGGTTCGACAAACAACCTGTAG
>DATIKE010000190.1:0-4940 GCA_035477895.1 Phycisphaerae bacterium | reverse complement strand
GGACACCGGCGAGCCGGTGACCTCGAAGGCGGCCGCCCATCCGCCGGACATGTTGGTCGAGTTTCCGCCGACCTGCACGCGGAGCCCTCCGCCGGTCAGTCCGCCGGCGGATTCATAGGCCCCGCCGGCAAATGAGGGATTGGACGTGCCGCGGAACGTGTCGTCCCGATAGCTGAAGGCCCCGGCCCCGGCATCGAAGCTTTCCAGTAGAAGGGTCTCCCGGGGAGGGAGAATGATGGATCGGCACGCGCCAAGCCCGATGTCGCAGATCTCGGAGCCGTTGCATGGATTGCCGTCATCGCAGTAGGCGTTGTCGGGCGAATGGACGATCCGGTCGCCGGATTCATCACAGGTATCGACGGTGCAGTCGATTCCGTCGTCCAGGTCGGGAGGTGTGCCGGACCGGCAACCCAGGAACGCGTTGCAGGTTTCCGCGCCGTCACAGAACAGTCCGTTCTGGCAAAAGGCGTCGTCGGGGGTATGCACGATCACGTCGCCGGCCTCATCGCAGGTGTCGACGGTGCAGGTGACGCCGTCATCAAGGACCGGCGGCGTTCCGGGCTGGCACTGGTTCTGGATGTTGCAGGTCTCCTGCCCGTTGCAGAACAGGCCGTCGTCGCACTCGCCGTTGGTGGTGCATTCGGGGGCAGCCACGATCCGCACATCCATGGCGACCGGGAGATGATCGGAGGAATTGTCCGGCAGCGTATCGCCCGCCTGCAGGCCGGCGGCGGCGAGGGCGGCGGGGGTCATGGTATTGGTGTTCAGGATGAAGCTGTTGGTCACCGTGGTGACGCTGTCGGTAAAGAAGAACCGGTCGAGCCGCGAAGGCGGGTAGGAGGCGCTGCCCTGCCACGTGAAAGTGTCGCTGGTGAATGGGTCAGTGGGCATCAGATCGGTCATGTTCGAATTGTCCCAGTCACCTTTGACGTCCGGGCCGTAGGCGGCCTCGTTCTGGATGTTTCCGGTGATCAGCGTGTTTTCGGGTTGCGGACCTCCCACCAGGTTGAAATCACCGAGGGCGATCATCGGCGTGTCGGCGGCGAGAACGATATTGTTGCCCGAGGACCGGGCCACGCCGCGGGCGTCGCCGAGCCAGTTGGCGATGGCGTCGGCACTGGCCTGCCGGCTCGCGTCCTCCGATCCGCCGGCCACGCCGCAGCACTTGAGATGGACGCCCAGAAGGTAAATGTCGCGCGGATACGTCGCGTTCGGCAAATCGGCCAGGGCCAGGGTGACGCCGCGGGTCGACGACGCGGGGATGGTATCGGTCCGTTTGAGTGTTAAAGGAAATCGCGACGCGATAACCGTCCGGGTGCCGCCGAGCAGACCGAGGTGGACCTGCCAACTGCCACTCTGAAGAGGCATAATGGCATTCAGCCGGTTGGTGATCGTGGTCTGCGTCACGCTGCTGCCGAACTCCTGAAAGCAGATAAGGTCGGGTCCGAGTGCGGTCAGAATGCGGTTGAAGGCGGCATCCCGGCTGGGAGTCTGGATGAAGTTCTGGGCGTGGTTGTAGGTGACGATACGGATGTCCTGAGGGCTGTCTTTCGAGAGATCACCCGAAAGCGGGTCAAAGGCCCAGAGGCTTCCGACCGGGACAAGACAGAACAGGCAAAGGAGCAACGACGCGAGTGATCCAGGCCAACGACCGCACGCGAAGCGACGAAATGCAAACCGCATGAGGCTTCTCTCCCCGCCTGCCGGCCGGTGGCGTCCGCGGCGGTCTCCTTATCGACCGTAATTCCCCCGATCGCCGTTCCGACGGCTGAATTGCAGGCAGTATTATACCGTTCGTTGTCATGGCCTGGAAGGGTTGGGTGCGGCGATACGCCAAAGAATCAGGACAAATACGCGGCCGGTGTCCCGGTTTTTACGTACGGTGTGAATGGAGATAATGTTTACAGGCCACCCTGCGGCAGATGGCGGAAGGGCCTCACGGCCGATAGGGAACCGTGCCCGACGCATCGGTCTTGTAGCCCCATTTCTCGAGGTATTCCGGGCCGGCGAGGAACTCATCGCCGCAGTGTTCCAGTTGCGTCTTCAGCAATGAATCCAGTTCGGCCCGGATCGCGGCGTACTTCGGGTGTCCGATCTGGTTGTGCTGCTGGTATGGATCTTCCTGATTGTCGTAGAGTAACCATGGCCCATCGAGAGAGTGAACGTAGGTGTATCGCGTCGTGCGGAGGCCGCGGTACTCGCGGCCGCCGTTTTTTCGAGTCCACTCGCCGAACGGCGAGACGCAACTGATCAGGGCGGCGCGGTCCTGGTCGGGCTGCTTTCCACGGAGCCATGCGGAGCGATCCTCGCCCTGTGCGGTTGCAGGCACGGTGATGCCGCACAGGCCCAGGAGCGTCGGCATGATCTCCGGCGTGTTGAAGGGAGCCGACAGCCTGCGGGCGGCGGTTCCCAGGCCGCCGGGCCACCGCACCAGGAACGGAACCAGGATCGACTCGTCCCAGGGGCGCTGCTTTCGGATCTCGCCGTGCGAGCCGAGCATGTCGCCGTGATCGGAGGTGAAAACCAGTATCGTATCGTCCGCGAGGCCGCATTCGTCAAGGGTCCGGGCGATTCGGCCCGCGTATTCATCAAGGGCCGTGCAGTGCGCGTAATAGCCGGCCAGATCGCGGCGGGCGGCGTCGCGGCTGTCCGGAGGCACGTTCGGGCGCAGGCGGATTTCCTCAGGACTGGAGAGCTTCTTGAACCGCTCAGGCGCGGTCTCGTACGGATTATGCGGCGGTCCCCAGGAGAGCACCAGAAGGAAGGGTTCCTGGCGATGAGCCTTGATGTAGGCCTGGGCCTCGATGGTCTGGGCCTCCGCGTCGTACCCCTTCCAGTAGCGTTTTTCGTCCGTGTCGGCGTAGTACAGCGAATGGTTGTAGTCGTGGGTGCATTCGCATCCGCGCCAGAACTCGAACCCCTGCCGGCGTTCGGGCGGGACGAAGCTCGACCGTCCGTGCCCGTCGAGGTGCCATTTCCCGATGTAGGCGGTGCGGTATCCGGCACCGGCGAAGGCCTGGGCGAGCGAGACCGCTTCGCGGTTGAGGCACACGTCGTTGACGAACACGCCGTGCCGCACCGGGTAGCGGCCGGTCATGAGGCTGGCGCGGTATGGGGAGCAAACGGGGCAGGTGGAGACAGCCGTGGTGAGGACGACCCCCCGGGTTGCCAGACGATCAAGCTGCGGCGTACGTGCGTTGACGTCGCCGGCATACCCGAGAGCCTGGGCTCGCCATTGATCGGCGAGCAGGACGACGACGTTCGGCCGATCGCGTCTGGATTCCCCGGCATCGACGCCATTTGCCCATCCCGTGAGAGCGCCGGCCAGCAATGCGAGTGAAAACACGAACGCTCTGTACATGGACACCTCCAAGTGTATTACCGCCACGAGGCCGTCCGAGGCCAACAACAAGATGTCCCTGACGGATTGACGAAGATGCGTGATTGGCTTCATTCTCTGAAGCCGGCAACGCCGGCACGCCACACCTGCTGCCGAACGGTCTATTGCTTTCTCTTGTCGAATCTGATTCTGGCGAGATAGATAGCCGCATCTCTCGACGTAGTGCCTTCGTGGGCGGAGTAGTAGCTGACCCATAACATGTCATCATGCCAGACCATTCCCGGATAGCTGGTGTCGCCTCCGGATGGAAGCGCGAGAAACTCGGTCATCGTACCTTTGTGAGGATCCAACCAGCATAAAGAGGTTCGGGGCTTGCCGGTCGGCTGGGGCAGAAGCGTATCCTCGTAGAGCCGGCCGCCGGCCACGTACCGGCCGTCCGGGAGCCGGATCAGTTCGGGCCCTCCGAGGCGCAGGCCGGTCTGATTCCACAGCCAGTCCTTGTACGGCGGACGACTTGTGCCCACCCACGCGTGCCCGTTGCCAGTTTCACACCGCACCAGAGCGATCATTTCGTCGTCCGGGCCGAACCGGAGCGTGGCCTCGTCCGCGCCGGTGACACGGAACTGCGCGACCCAGTCCCAGTTCAGGCCGTCGGTGCTGGTGTAGAGGAAATCCCGCCCACACGTCCCGCTCGGGCCGGTTTTCGAGACCCCGTAAGCACGCCCCTTGTGCCAGGTGACCCGCCACAGCCAGTGATCCTCGGCCAGGATAGGCTGCGTGGATGTCCAGTCCCGGCCATTCTTCGAGAAGGCCACCCGCGGGCGGCGGGTCAGGAAGGTCTTTCCCTGGTAGACGGACCCGCCGGCCAGCAGCATCAGCCGACCGTCCGGCATGACCGACAGCTTCGGATCGCGCAGATCGATGCCTTCCTCGGCCAGCAGTGCGGCGGATGTCCACTGGTCGCCATCGGCGGACGCCAGGACGCGCACCTTGCCATCCTGCCCCTGGGCGTGAGAATCCGATTCCCGAAAAGTGCAGAAGAACCGATCCTGAAACCGGACCAGATCGGTGAAGGCGTTGTGCGGCGCCTTGTCCCAGATCTTACGCACGGAAATCAGGTCGGGCGGGCCTGCGAGACATGGAAGCGCCAGACAAAAAACGCAGGACCACGCGGCGATCACCGGTTGGCTTGCACGCGACACATCGATCGACAGGTATCTCATGATTGTCGGTCCTCGAACCCGGTCGCGGCTCAGTTCACCACACGCCCGGGGACCTTGTAGCTGTACAGGTGCGATCCGCTGGCGAAGTAGATCCGCCCCTCATGGTAATCGCCCCCGGCGCCGACCGGCACGGGCGACTCGGCCAGCAGCATGATTTCGAACGTTCCCGGTTCGACCCGGCAGATTCCCTTGACGAAGAGCATGTAAACGGCGCCCTTGGGGTCCGTCACGAAAATCCGCGGCCCCTGCTGGGAATTGGTGAGCCCGAGTCGAGTCTTGGTCTCCTGCTCGTGAATCACTTTCCGCTTGACCGGATCGAAAACAAAGAAGCGAGTCCGGTCCGCCACACCATAAACGAGGCCGTTCGGCCCCGGGCA
>DATIKE010000189.1:0-1770 GCA_035477895.1 Phycisphaerae bacterium | reverse complement strand
ATGCGCCCAAGGCATGGGCCGTCCCATAAGGACCGATCCCGCACAACTGTGAATCGTCCTTGTAGCTGTCCATTTTCCTGACGACGCAGCAGAACGCTCGCACGCTCTGTCTGTCCTATAATATTCAAGGCCAAGCGGCCGGATTGCTGATATAGGGAGTATGGGATTTGGCCACAGACAGATTGATGACGAGAACGAACGGAAGGGTCGTACCTCATGATATTGGTAAGACTTTCTTGCGAAAACGACAATCCAAGGCCGATTCTTGTACGGCATTGCGTTCCTCAGCCCAGATGTCACGCTGGAGGTCGCCGACATGGACCGGGTGACAGACATACTCGACAACACTCCACACAGGGTCGGCCAGACTCAGGGCCATCGCCGGAGTGCGGCCTTCCAGAGAACCGTGAACGCGGACCCAGTTGTAGAGGTCCCGCCAGAGGTGCAGACTCTTCTGCAACAAATCGCCGCGGCGAGAGCCGTTCTGGGTCCGACGCGTCCGACGCGATTGCTGACCCCGAAGCGTGCCGCTGAGACGCTCGATGTACGAGGTATGGATCCGCGTACCGAGGCCCAACTCGCGAATCCGAGCCTCGATCTGCTTGACCGTCCCGGCAAACGCCCGGCGGCCGACCTTCACCAGACGCCCGGACTCGTCCCGAACCTTCTGGACGATGCCCACCAACAGGCCCGGCGGCGGTTTCAAGCTCGGACGGCATTGGCGGCCACGTCGGCGACGACGCCGACGATGCTTGATCTTCCCGAAGACCTGAAGGATGGCCGTACGATAGGGCGCATAATCGTCCGCCAACAACAGCGGATACGTCAGAACCCTCAGACAACACACCGCCACCGAGGTGACCAACGCCACGGTCGTCTCCAGCGTGCGAGGCCCCACCCGCAGATCGATCACAAAGCGGCTCTTCACTTCCAGGGCGACATGACCCCACGTGCGACCCAGGCCGCGACGCCCCGAAGGCGCCCCCTTTTTTCGCCGTCCTTCTCGGCCACGCGACCGTGCAGTTCATCCATCCGGACCGCCTCCAACGGCTCTGGCAGCCGTTCCAAGGACAACCGGTGGAAGTCCTCGGCTCGCGTTCCCCCGCGATCCACGATCCGTTGGACCGTGCGGGCGTCCACCTCACAGATGTCGGCGGTCGCTTCCACGGAGCAGCCGTGGCCCAGGCATTGGACGATCCGCACCACGGCGGGCAGCGGGAGTTTGCTGTACTCCAGGAGAGAACCCTGGCGTTCGCTGAACCGGGTCTTACAACCGCGGCAGTACAGACGCCGAATGGCCTTCTCCTTGCCCCTGTGTTCGGCGACCGACAGATTGTCGCCGCCGAAGCGGTTGAACGCCTCGCAGTCGGGATTCGGACAGGCGAAGAATCCCAGCGGCAACTCCCCGGTCGGCGGACGGTCCTGTGACGGGGATCGTGCGGTGCCCATTTTCGGCCTCCTTGCCCAAATCGGTTATCGGACACATAACAGATCGGCAAAAAGGCCCCTGGAAGCCCAATTCTGCGACTATTCTCTGCCAACATCATGAGGTACGACCAAGCGGTCCTGGACCGCCTTTCGGATCGCCTCCTTGTCCCGGCCGATCCGAGCGAGGAACACCGCCAGTGCCGTCGCCTGCGCGCCCTTGACGCCCTCGGGGTGGTTGTGCGTGCACTCGGCGGTTCGTGCGGCCTCGTCCAACACCTCCTGTTCCGTCTCGAAGGCGTGGGCAACGGGGCTGACCCGCATGGCCGAGCCGTTGCCGAAGCT
>DATIKE010000188.1:0-2287 GCA_035477895.1 Phycisphaerae bacterium | reverse complement strand
GACTGCTTGAATCCTGCTTCGACTTGCCTTAAGCTGTTCGTCATGCATCCGAACGATTTGGAAAATATCAAGACCGTCCTGTCGAGGAACCCTGCGGTGGTCTTCGCCTATCTGTATGGATCCGCCAAAGACGCGGACGTCTGCAACGACATCGACATAGCGGTTTATGCAGAGGAGAGCGCCGACCCGCTGAGCCTTTCCGCCGACCTCAAGATCGAGCTTTCGGGCAGCACCGGCAGGCCGCCGGACGAATTCGATGTCCGCGTGATCAACCACCTGCTGGACAAGGGGGATTTGTTTTCCTTTTTGTACTTGAGAGACGTCATGAACGACAGCCTGATGTTGGCTGACCGCGATTTCGATCGTCGGGCTGAATTCATAGAGGCGTTCGGCATGAAGTACCGGGAGTGCGAAGGGTTGTTCGCGGAGGTGCTCGCATGAGGGTGGATATAAAGCGACTGCGGCACTACTTGACCGAAATCACCCGCAACGGCCAGGAGCTGAAGGAGATCGTTGAGCTGAATGCCTTGGAGCCCGGATCTATCGAGCTCAAGGCCGCCAAATATATTCTGATCGAATTGGCAGAAGCGATGTCCAACTGCCTGCAGCACCTGCTGGCCAAGCAAAAGGGCATCGCGGTGAACGGCTATATCGACACGATAGCCAAGAGCCACAAAGAAGGGATCCTGTCGGAGGATCTTTTCGGCAGGTTGAAGCCGTTTTTCGATTTTCGCAACAGCCTGATCCACCGTTACTGGACGATCGACGACCGGAAGCTGATCGAGAACATCAAAGCCGGCCAGAACGATTTCGATCGATTCGCCGACGAGATAGAAAGCTACCTGGCCTCTATCCGTCAATAGCCGGAACCGCCTGCACGGGCTCTCTTGAAGGGCCGCTGCGGCGCGCAACGACACGTACTGGAGCCTCCACCATGAACGAGTGCGGACGCGCTTATCGGCGAGATCCCAACTTCGTCTCCCGGCGGATAGAAAACGAGACCGTCCTGGTGCCGATCCGCAACAACGTGGGCGACCTGGACTGCATCTTCAGCCTCAACCCCGTCGGCGCGTTGGTTTGGGAGCATCTGGACGGGGCCGCCACCCTGGAAGCCATCCGCGACCGCATCGTCGACGAGTACGAGGTTTCAGCTGCCGCGGCCGAGGCCGACCTGAACGCCTTCGTCGCCGAGATGGAATCGATATCCGCCATCCGGCCGGTGGGATAGACTATAGACATGGACGACACGCCGAAGAAAAAGCCCTACGTCAAGCCCGAGGTCACGCGCATCCAGCTCGATGCCCGCTGCGCCGTGCTGGGGTTCTGCAAGCAGGTCTCCACCGGCAGCGGCCCGGCGCTGACCGGCTGCGTGGACGCCCTGAGCTCCCCCTGCCAGTCGCAAGGTTCCTGAGCCCGGCCTCCTTCCGATGCCCGCAGAGATCCGCCTCGACATCGCCGACCTCCCGTTCAGCCTGAGCTGGGGCGAGGGCCTCGCGCCGGTGGAACTGCCCGCGGCGTACCGGCCTTTCCAGTCGGATGCCCCGGGCGGCATGCCCGTTGCCCTGTCGGCCTCAAAGCGCGCTGAAGACGCGGGGGAGCCCGTTTTCGACAACGCGCCCGTCTGGACCCTCCACCGCCAGGCGGACGGCTGCCGGTTCCGTATCTTCGATAGCTACCCGGATCTCAGGAGGTCCCTCTTTCTGCCTGCCGCACTCGATCGCGCCGACCTCACGTTTCTGGCGTCGGACCGGGACCCGTTCGTCGGCCCGACGATCGAGCTGATCACCATCCTGCGCCTGGCGCGCACGGCGGGAGTCATCCTGCACGGCTGCGGCATCGACCTCGCGGGTCGGGGCGTGGCGTTCGTCGGCGAGTCCGGGGCCGGCAAGAGCACCCTCTCGCGGCTCTGGGCCGCGGTCGAGGGGGCCCGGATTCTGAGCGACGACCGCGTGATCGTGCGGCGGCAGGCGAGCGGCTTCCGCCTCTACGGGTCCCCCTGGCACGGCGACGCCCATTTCACCGCCTCCGGCGGGGTGCCGCTGGAGCGCATCTATTTCCTGCGCCACGGGCGCGAAAACCGATTTCATGGGCTGCCGGCCGACGCGAGCGTGCGCGAGCTGCTGCGCTGCTCGTTCCCGCCCTTCTGGGACCCGGACGGGATCAGCGTGTCATTGGACCTGTTTGCGGAACTGGTCGCCGCGGTGCCATGCACGGAGATGCACTTCGTGCCGGACGCGACCGTGGTCGAGTTGCTGCGGAGGCCCGCGTGACCGACCCGTGCAGCCGC
>DATIKE010000187.1:0-4159 GCA_035477895.1 Phycisphaerae bacterium | reverse complement strand
AGGTTAACGACGTCCGATAATATCAGGCGGGCCGACTTTGGAGGCGAAAAACAACACAGTTTTGACATGCGCCCCCCCAGAAATTGGAAACGAAGACCCACACCGCCGATTCCGGGTCAAAAACGGTGACATTCGGTGGGTTGGCGGAGTATTGAGAGGAACGCTTTTTCTATTTCCAGATGCGCGATTCAGCATCGAGCGATTCCATCGCCTCGCGGACAGCCGCCGGCCCGCCCTCGCGCCAGCGGACCTGGCACCACTCGAAAAACGATTTGAACCGTCGGCGGAACGTTTCTCGGCTGAATTGCCGGGCGTGCTCGCGAATCCGGCCTGAAGGCCACAACGTCGTGCCCGACTCGAACCGCCGGATGGCGTCGATCACCGATTCAATGAGCTGCCTGTCGAAGAACAGGCCGGTGGAGCCGTCCACGACGGTCTCCGTTGCGCCGCCCGCGCGATAAGCAATCACCGGCCGACCGGCCGCCTGGGCCTCGACCGGCACCAGCCCGAAGTCCTCCTCGCCGCAGAACAGCAGCGCCCGGCAGCGGCGCATGTAGTCGCGCACAACGTCGTCGCTCTGCCAGCCCGGCAGCCGCACGCATTGGCCCGCCCGTTTGCGCAGATCCTTGAGCATCGGCCCCGTGCCGATCACCACGAGAGGCCGGCCCAGTCGCGTGCAGGCATCGACCGCCAGATCGTGCCGCTTGTAACCCACGCACTCGCCGACCACCAGGTAGAAGTCCTCCGTCGGTGCGCCTGCGTCGGGGAGGAGCCTGTCCTGGTTGGTGTGGCCCAGGTATCTCGCCTGTGTCTGCTCCGAAGGGACGCCGGTGCCGCACTTGTTTGCCGGGGTCGGCTCTGAGTCCACGTCGACGGGGGGTGGAATCACCACACTCGCTCGGCCATAGCAGCGGCGGATGCGGTCTGCCACCGCCCGGCTGTTGGCCACGAAGGCGGTCACGCTGTACGCCGCCCGGCGATCCGCCTCACGCAACCGCCCGGCGAACAGACGCAACCCGAGCCTGCCTCCCGGTCCAGCAGCGCGGCAGTAATCGTCGTACAGGTCCCACACGTACCGCATCGGAGAATGGCAGTAACACAGCTTGAGCGCATCCGGCCGGGTGCGGATCGCCTTGATGATGGCCGCATCGGAGCAGATCACCGCGTCGAACGCCGTCGCGTCGAGTGACCGGGCAGCGGCGGCCAGGAAGGGCAACGCCTTGCGCTGCAGATCGGGAATCCGGTTGAACCGCTGCAGCCACGACAGCCGCAACTCGCGCCGCCGGAGTGTATCGCAAAGCCGCTCAGGCCGGGCCAACAGGGCATGGATCGGCGCGTCGGGGAACAACTCCGCCATCGCCGCCAGCGTCTTCTCCCCGCCGCGCATCGACATCAGCCAGTGATGGGCCAACGCCACCGCCGGTCTGTCCGTTCCCGCCGCCATAACGGCATTGTCTCTCCATTTACACCCCAGGCAAGCGTTCCCGATGACCTCTCATTTGCTGCTCGTCTCGGCGCCCGGACAGCCTGCCTCTATAATCGCCGCCCGGTCGGACACCTTCGTTTGCGGCGGCGAGGATTCTCATGAGCGCCACGATCATCGACGGCAGACAGGTCGCCGAGCGGATCAAGGCCGACGTGAGCCGGCAGGTCGGCGAACTGGCCGCCGAGGGCGTCCGCCTCAAGCTCGCGGCCGTGCTGGTCGGCCAGCCGCCGGCCGGCATGGTCTACGCCCGCTCCCAGGCCAAACAGTGCGAGGGCCTCGGCATCGACTACGAGCTGGTCCGGCTTCCCGTCGAATGCGACGCCCACTGCGTGGCGGATCACATCGAGCAGCTCAACGCAGATCGAACCGTCACCGGCATCATGATCCATCTGCCGATGCCGCCCTGGATCGACGCCCATGCCATGCAGTACCGCATCGACCCCTACAAGGACGTCGAGGGCGTGAACCCGGCCAACATCGGGTTCGTGTTTTATGGCCAGCCGATCATCGCCCCCTGCACCGCCCTGGCCGTGGTCGAGCTGATCGACGAGACTCGCATGAACCTCCGCGGGGTCCAGGCGGTCGTCGTCGGGCAGGGCGCGGTGGTGGGCCGGCCGATCAGCGTGTTCCTCATCCAGAAAGAGGCCACCGTCATCGCCTGCAACGAGTTCACCCCCGACCTGGCCACTCACACCCGCCGGGCCGACCTGCTCATCGTCGCTGCCGGCAAGGCCGGCCTGATCACCGGCGAGATGGTCAAGCCCGGAGCCGTGGTCATCGACGTGGGCATCAATCGCGTGACCGCAACCGATGAGGCCGGCAAGGAAATCTCCCGGACCGTCGGCGACGTCGACTTCGAGTCCGTCAGCCGGGTGGCCGGTGCGATAACGCCCGTTCCTGGTGGCGTCGGGCCGGTGACCGTCACCATGCTGCTTCGCAACACGGTCGAGGCCGCCCGCAAGCAGAGGTACCGCGGGAAGTGACCGAGATCGGCCGCATATGGCGGGTGCTCTGATGAATTGGCGATCGTCATTTTTCATGCTGGCAGGCCGATGGGCCTTGCCAATACTGGCCGTCGCGGCCGGCAGCCACGCCATCGTCACCACGACGACCACCTCCGCGCCCGCATCCCGGCCCGGCGTGGTGTCCTTTCAGCCGGGGGTCCGCATCGACTGGGTCAATCGCCACGTCGAGGTCGACGCCACGGTCATCCTCCGCGAGGGCCTGATCGAACTCTTCGCCTGCTCGCCCCGGATGCGCGAGCACGAGGCCATCGTCCGGATCGAGGCCCGGCCGCTGCACGTCTTCCACGCTCTCGGTCTGATCGGCCTAACTCCCGGCCACCCCGTACTTTACGACATTGAGGCCGACCGACGGACACCGGCCACCGGCGACCCGGTGGCCATCGATGTCCGCCACGAGGCCGGCGGCCAGGCTCAGACGGTGCCGATCGAGCACTGGCTGGTCCACAGCGACGACGGACGGAAAGTCGGCCGACTGCCGTGGGTCTTGGCCGGGTCGGTGCTGCTGGGGGACGACTCGATCGCCGCCGACCACGAGGGAACCGTCGTGGCCCTGGTCGACTTCGGCAGCTCGCTGGTGGCCTTGCCGGAGCTTCATACCGACCGCAACGCCGATCTGTGGCTGAAGCCCAATACCCCCGCCATTCCACCCGTGGGGACCCGCTGCGTGCTGGTGTTTCGGGCAGGCGCCGAAGTCATTTCGCTCGATGCGGCCGGGCGGATTCGGCTCCAGGGTCGCCGGATGACGCTGGGCGAGGCGGCCACCCGGCTGGCGACAAGGACGAACAGACCCGGCGGGGCCGGGGTTCGCGTGGTGATCGACCCGGCCTGCCCCGAGCCGGACCGGAAAGCCCTGATTCGCGTGCTCGAGAGCTGCGATCTGGACGCCGGCGGCGCTGAAGTCGAGACCAGACCGACCTCCGAGTCCCCCGTGCATCATCCCGATGCGCTCGTCGGCTGGCTGACGTGGCAACTGTCCCCGTTGCCGGGCATCCCGACACCGGCTGAGAGTCGGCCCCAAGATGAAGCAGAATAAGGCCGCGCTACGAACAAACGCAAAACGCCATAGTGGCCGCCCAAGGCCGGGACACTACGGATGGTCGGCGGCACGGGAAGGAAAGGCTGTTGCGGAGCACGGCCGATAATGTGCCGACCCGCCGACCCGACGTTCACAACGCCCGAAGAACCGTCCGGCATCCAAAAACTGCAAATCTTGCTGACAAATCCATTGCGTTTGTCCGATAGCTAATGTAGAAAAGTGCGCGACACTTGTGTGTGGACGCGGGCGCGGCGTCCGACCTCGCAATGCCGGATCACGGGATCATGGATAGTCACAAGCGGATAACACGGATGTTGGCCGCTCTCGTCGCTTCGATGACGGTGGGGGCATTATGTCTGGACTGGATGCTGCCGGTCCGTCCGATGGCTCCCAACATGCCGGGCATCGAACTGATGGCCGTCGGCCCCGCCACCCGGGCCTGGGAGGGCATCCGGATCGAGACCCGAGTCGTGGATGATCACCTCCGTGCGGAGGAGGCGCATTTCCTGGTCTACCGCAACGGCAATCCGGTACGGACGGTCAGTTGGGAAACCCAGCGGGTACTGGACGCCAAGCCCATCGTGCGGGTCGCGCTCCTGGCGCCCCCGGGCG
>DATIKE010000186.1:0-5262 GCA_035477895.1 Phycisphaerae bacterium | reverse complement strand
TCGCCCGTCTCGGATTGAATGGCAGGGAAAGACGCGCAGCCCACGCCCGGCCAGCTCGACGGCAGCTTCTCCGACCGGGCTCAGCGTGAGCGGTGCGCCCGTCTGTTGCATGAATGCCGTGATGGTCATCGGCCACCCCCTGAATTGTCATTGCGTTTGCTTGTATCGCGATATACCATGTCTGTCACCATTCCTGCCCGCCGTCGGTGACCATCCGCGGCGGGTTTTTCTTTGGAGTAGACGCGCGGCTCAGACAACTACTCAGCGGTGACCACAACCCGGCTCGTTTCGAGAAACCGCTCGATGTCGTCGAGCCGGTACTTGATGGACCGCCCGACCTTCAGATAGGGCAGCTTCACGCGATTCTTTGAACGCCACAAACGCAGCGTCTGCGTCTTCATCCCCAGGGCGTTGGCGGTCTCGGTTTCGGTCAGTAGTCTCGGCAGGTTCAATGCAACCATTTCTATGCTCCTTGTTGGCACTGAATACTATTTCATCAATCGAAGTATCGACCGCAAGCTAAAAATCTACAGTGGCAATGGAATACACTTCAAAGTTACACGGGTGTACTGCGGAACGTGGAAAACACGGGAAAAACGCGGGAAAATCCGCATCGGCGAGTTATCCACAAAACGAAATTCCGCTGTTCAAAACAGAACCGGCGGAACGTAATTCCGCCGGTCTCTATAAACATCTTGCTTCGGAAGTTTGCTATTTCGATAGTAGTCGTGCCTTCAGCAGTGCCAACTCCTCATCAGTGATGACGCCAGCAGCCTTCAGTGCGGCCAGCCGCTCAAGCTCGCCGAGGATATCGATGGTGGGTGCTGCGGGTGCTGCGGGTGCTGGTGCTGCGGGTGCTGGCGGTTTGCCATTCGCCGCAGTAATCATCGCATCGACCGCCTTGTCCATCGCTCCCTTGACCGGGTCCAGACTCAGCCGCGCATAGACGTGCGTGGAGGCGGTGCTTTTGTGTCCGAGAGCCTTCCCGATAATCAACATGCTCGCGCCGGTCGCCGCCGCATAGGATCCGGCCGTCCTTCGCAAGTCGTGAAGATGCAAATTCTGAATGCCTGCTCGATCAAGGATTGCCGACCACGCCGCCTTGGCCTCCTGCAAGTGACCGCCGCTGCGCCCAGGGAAGACATACGTGCTCGGATCTTCCTCCGCCTCATTGTCGGCCTTCCGCGCCCGCAGCACCTCGAGTGCCGGCTCAGGCAGATGCACGCGCACTGGCTCGCCGCTCTTCGTCTCGGGAATGCGCCAGACGGCGGCGGCCAGGTCAATATCCTTCCACGCCATGGCCATCGTGTTGGATCTCCTCGCGCCGGTGAACAAGGAGATCAGGATGTAGTCGCGGATGGTCGTGTTCTTCTCCTCCAGCACGGCGGCCATGAACCGAGGGAACTCCTCACCCGTCAGGATCCGGTCCCTCTCGGTTTCCGTGAATCGCTTCACGCCGCGGCAGACGTTCGGCAAGCTGGCGAACTTGAACATGACACTCAGCAGCGCCAGCAGCCGGTTGGCGGCGTAGATGCCATGATCATCGCCGATGGCGGCGTGCAGCAGGCGGATGTCCTCCTGCGTCACGGTGCCGAGTTGCTTCGTCGTCCACCCGTGGCGGTCCTTCAGGTATCGGTCGAACTGATCCTGGTCGGACTCCCAGCTCTTCTTGTGCCGCTTGGCGTGCGGGATGTAGTGGTTGAACAGGTCGGCCATCGTCCACTTCATCCGCAGCGCGATCTGCTTGACCTCCTGGGTCTCGTTGCCGGCATCGTCGGCTCGGACTTCATCCGCCAACTTGCGTGCGTACTCGATCGTGATGTCCGGCCAGCGCCCGAGGCGGTGCCTCTTGTACTGGCCATGGCGGCGGCGAGCCAGGTAGAAGGTCTTGACGCCACGCGCCGTTGTCAGCACCAGCAGACCGCGCACCTTGGTGTCATACACGACCGACCACCCGTTTGCCGGCGGCTTGATCGCCGATACACTGGTTTTCGTGAAGTTGAACCTCAGCGGCGTTTTCTTTCCCTCGTCCGTTGCCGGCCGCATTGCCGATGCGTGTTCCGATGCCATGGTCTTTCCTCTTGTTCCGGGTCATTCGTTGCAGCGCGATGCAGCGCCATTGCAGCAGCGTACGTCAACAGGCATCAACAAGCAAGCTTATTCTAAACGGTTGTATCTCCCTGAAATGAACAGTACTTCTCAACAAACAAGCCGCTATATCAACGTGCATCAACAAGCCGCAAATGAGACTCTTAATCAGCGGGTTCTAGGTTCAAGTCCTAGATGGCGCACTATAAAGCCTTGAAAAACAAGGGACTTAAGAGACGACGCCGGACACTCAAGTCCGGCGTCTTTTCTGTTGCAGCGCCATTGAAGCTCCAGCGGCCGAAGTCGTCGCCAGCGGTGAATATCGGAACACTGCCGACCTTCAGCACCGCGCAAAGAAAAACCCTCGACGCCATCGCCGAGGGTGACCCGTCGCCTGGTGCTGGTGCTGCCGTCCTACGCCTCAATGGCCTGCTGCTCGTGAACGCGGTTGGCCCAGCGCTGGTCAACCGACCGGAACGCGCCTCCAAGCATGATGCCATACGTCCCGGTGCGTCGATTCCGCACCAGCACTCCGAAGCCGATGTTCGTCCGGTCGGCCGGGTGCGCCACGCGGCGCTTGATGGCTTCCCACTCGCTGGTGTCGTACTGGCCAAGGTCTGAGCTGATACCCATCGTCGTCTCCCTGTTCTCCGGCGGTCCGGCCGGTGCGGTTCGATGATGATGCGCCCGACAGCAACGGAAGGCAAGGGAAATCTGCCAGGGTGTCAACTGTGCGTCAGTGGCCTGCGGAAAACGCCGCACCACTCGCACGCTGGCGAACGATCGATGCCACGTCCGGCTTGCGGGTCGGGTCATGGTGTCGATGCGTCTGGGTGCGAATGGCAGGGATGGAAACACTACCGCCATGTGCAACGGCTTCCACTGCGGAGTAGGACCCATGGGTCCGATCGGAAGAACCTATCCCACCCGCTCGCGCGTCGCCGCTCGCCGTCCGCAGTGCCGACACTCACGCGCCCTCTTGACGCATCCTTCGCCTGGTCGAGTCCAAATAACGGTGAAGTGACGACAGCCGCAGCGTGGACACTGGAGACCAACTGCTTCAGGTGTCGGTGCTGGTGCTGGTGCTGTGCCTGGAATCGACGGCCGTGATCGGGTGGGTGATGCCATCGCCGAAGTATACCAGCGCGCAGAAAAACACCCTGCCGGTTATGGTCGGCAGGGTGCCAAGTTGCGGCCGGTGTAGCCGGCCGGCCGCAGGGACACGATGAAAAAAGATCAGGCCTCGCCCTTCGCGCGGTATGCCGCAGAAGGATCGGCGAGAGTGATGCCGCTGTCCAGATAGCCACGGAACGCAACGCCGAGCACGTTGCTCGGCAACTCGACCTGCTCGACCACGGGAGACTCCTGTCCATTCAGGAAAGCTGCGCAGATTCCGCCATC
Organism: Phycisphaerae bacterium; assembly: GCA_035477895.1. Classification (GTDB taxonomy): domain Bacteria; phylum Planctomycetota; class Phycisphaerae; order UBA1845; family PWPN01; genus JAPKGY01. The sequence goes on along the minus strand of DATIKE010000186.1, from coordinate 1,773 downwards.
GCTGGCCTGACTCCACAGGTACCACGCAAGCGCGCTGCTTCCGGCGTAGGTGCTGTTCTCAAGCCGCGGCTCGACGGCCAGCGTCAGCAGACCGGCCAGTGGGTTTGCTTCTGGCTGGCTGTCCTTCGTCGAGGACGTGTACCGTGCGAGCGCGCCATCGACCATCAACGCGCGTGCGAGCATTTCGAGCGAAGGCGGAACGAGGAGGACGGTAGGCGAAAGGTCGAGGGACTCGCCATCTGCATCTTTGCGATTCCTCATATTCGTCAACGCGGCGGTCAAAGAGGCAACGGACAGCGCCGTCCCAGCGCCTTCGGAAAGATTGCCGTTTGACTCACTGAAGAACGCGTTGGCATTGCCCAGGATGGCCAGCGCGAATTGCCGGGAAAGATGCTGTGCGCCCTTCCGGCCGACGATCCTCGCGGTGTCGAGAAGCGCGCCCGCATCGTCGTTAACAATATCTTTGCGCGTCAAGCCAAACATCCGGCCAGCGGTGTCGGCGGAAACGTCAAACGCCTGGTCCTCGCCGCTGAAATGCTTGATCTCGCCAGCATCGCTGACAGGCTCAAATTTCCCGGCGAGAAGCATTCGCACCATGCGATGCGGCTTGAAATCCTTCACGCTGACGCGCCGGCAAACCTGACGCCACGCTGAAGGCGCGGCATTGAATTGGACCAATGCCTCTTTCGACGAAACATCCGACAGGACGTTCGCAAAACTGGCGGTGCTGACGGCAGCGCGGATCAACTCGCCATCGCCGACCGGGATCGTGCCCAGCTCAGCACGGACGCAGGCAGCACACAAATCGCGGAGCGAACGAATCCGCAGGTCGGCAGCACGTTCGACGATCTGCGCCCCATACGCACGCTCCGCGCTGTTGGGTGACATATGCAACATCGCAGCAGCAGCCAAGACGGTCGTGTCGCTGATGCGGCCGTTGCCGCCGGTGTTGATGTTGGGAACGCCAGGGCGCGAGTGCCGAAGCAAGTGCAGCTCAGCCGCCTGCGGTGTCCAGCCTTCCGAGACGGCCTTCGCCGTGATGCTGCCGAAGTCGGCATTCTTGCCGAACTCGGTGTGCAGTGCCTGGATGGCGGAGACGCGCTGGCGCTCGGCCTGAATGGGATCGATCTCGCCGACGATGTTGGATTCGTTGCTCATAGTCTTTCTTCCTGCCGCACTCGCGGCGATGTTGGCGCGGGCGCTTTCATCAGCGCCGATCGCCACGAACGAAACTTCCCCCAACCGGCCCGCTCGGACCACGTTTAAGGGACCGGAAAATTCTTTGCCGTTGACGGTGACCTTCGCGCCGGCCTGGACTCGCTCGACACGCTCGGGCGCGACACCCACCGATGCGGACCAGACAAACCCACCACGGTGCTGCGCGATGACTTGGCCGGCGGGTGTCGATGGATCGTCATACTGCCCGGTGACCGTGCCCGCGACACTGACGCCCGTTGCGGTGATGACGGCCTTCCCTTGGCCGACGATCTGGGACGAATCGTGATCCTTCAGGACGGTGACCAGACCGCCCGGTCCGGCGCGGAGTCCGGTCAAGTCGCAAACGACGGGATCGTAGAACGCCGACACCCGCAGAAGACCACCACTGTACGCCGCGATTGAGAAGGTCGGCCTCTTCGCCGGCTTGCCATCGGCAGCGGCCTCGATGGCAATCTCCGCAGTTGCCGTCAATGGGACGATGGCGGGTGCGGCCGCGGCATGGATCATCTTCCCGCTGGCAGCCGCGCCGCGGTCGGCAGCAGCAGCGGCAGCGTC
>DATIKE010000185.1:0-2905 GCA_035477895.1 Phycisphaerae bacterium | reverse complement strand
CGTCGGGGGCATCGGGTGGCCGAGGGCCTCGGCGCAGGTGTTGAGCCAGTGGACGCATTGCTGTCGGCGGCGGTCGTCGGCGATCTGGCCGAGGCACGCCAGGAGGTGACCTTCGGCGACATCGTACTGCTGGAGGTCGCGGGCGTAGATGATACCGAGCAGCAGGCGGACGTGCACCGCCTCGTCGCCGATGACTTGGCCGTAGGCCGTGAGGTATTTCTCGTACGCGGCGGCGGCCTGGGGCAGCCGATGCCGCGTGTAAAGCTGGTTGGCGACGTCGAGCTGCTGCTGACGGGCGAGGACCTGCCGCGGGTCGGTCTCCAATATCTGCTCGTACAACGCGGCGGCCGAGTCGCGGTCGTTGTGGGCCAGGGCCTCGGCGATCTGGAGACGGAGTTGCGAAACGCGGTCCGTAGGCCCGGTGGTGGTTTCGACGGTCTGGACGCTGTCGACGGTGATGGGTCGTGCGACGCGGCCGAACTGCGCTCTGGCCTGGGCCTCCGGAGTGCTGAGAGCCGATCGCATGTTGCTGCGGCTCCACCAGCGGCGCCACAAGGCGACGATGTCGAACTGGTCGCGCGGCAGCAGGTGCAGGGCGAGCATCCCGCAGACGGCCAGGAAGCCGAAGGCATAGCCGGCCAGGTGGGCGTCGAAGGCAACCTGCGATTCGCCGGCCATCTTGGGCATCAGGATGTTGTCCCAGAGGATCAACTTGAAGACGATCATCCACATGCTCGGCAACTGGAAGGTGCCGATGAGGAACCACCAGTAGAGGATCGTGATGTTGCTTCGCGGGAAGAGAGCGAGGTAGGCGGTCGTCACCGCTGCGATCGAACCGGACGCGCCGACCAGGGAGTTGTCCTTCAACCACAGAAAGCCGGTGGCTGCGAACACGCCGCCGGCCAGATAAAAGAGCAGGTAAGCCCTGTGCCCCATCTTGGCGTTGACGGAATTGCCGAAGATCCACAGGAAGAGCATGTTACCGAAGATGTGGGCGGTGTTCGCGTGGAGGAACTGGTAGGTGATGAACTGGTAGAGCCGGGGCGCCTCGCCGTGAAGGACGCCGCTTTCGATCCCGTTGTGCACCGCCATCCCCAGGGGCGTCGGATGACGCCCGGAGCCACCGAGCAGCAAGGGGAGCACGAAAACCAGCACGTTGGCCGCGATGAGGCCGTAGTTCACCCACGGTGTGCGCCGGATGGAGGTATCGGTCGAGATTGGGATGAACATGCTGTCCTCGGCGAGATTCCTGCGGGCCGATCATCGCGTGGCCGGCCGGGATCGACAATCACTTGTCGTCCGGCGGCTCTGGCGGCGGCGAGGCCGACTGGCCCATCTGATTGACCATGTGCACGAACACCATGCGCAGCTCGCGAAGCGTGCCGTCGAGGAACGCCTTTTCCTGTTCGTCCAGGTGCCCGACGGTTTTCTGTTCGAGGACACCCAGCAGGTCGATGTAATGCTTGGCCACCGGCAGGTCCGGCGGGATCGCCTGGCCGGTCTGGGGATCGCGCAGCCCGCCCAGGCCGATCGTCGCCTGCATGGCGATCATGTGGATGACCTCGGCCATCGACGGGGCCGGCAAGTCCCTTGCATCCTCAGTCTGTTCGCGAGCGGCCTTGTCGGCCTCCTCCTTCTCCCGTCGAGCCTGCTCCTTCCAGTCGTCGTCGACGACGATCCGCGGTTTGTTTTCACTGGCTTCCGGCATAATCGGTTCCTTCAAACGGTACTGTGTCAATCGCGGCATCATACCATCCATATTGCGGTTGTGGTAGGGGCATGAACGGGGACAGACATGACGGGGTGCGCGACTGGGCAGGGGTGCTGGTTTGGCCCATTTCCTTGCCTGCGCAAGCAGGAGAGCCCGGAGCGGGAGCGACGGGTCAGGCTCGCTTCCCTGCCTGCGGCAGGCAGCACGTGCCCTACATACTGCTCGAGGGAGAAGCGGGAAGCGCGAGCCGGGGAATACTCGGCCAACTACAAAAAGCTTCTTGAGATCGCCGAGGAAAAGACTACCCTGAGGCGGTCGCCTCTCGCCCAGTCGAGTCGCCGTGGCGACTGTCGGGTAATCGAGCATGATTGAGGAAAAGCACAACGATATCACGCTTTCAATGTTCGAGCGTCTGTCGCGCGAGGGTGGTTTCGTCCACGCGCTGGCAGGTAAACCGCGCAATTACGCGCCGCACCGGGGCGTTGGACGTGAGTGGGCGATGAAAGCACGCGGGCGGGTCTGTGAGATACTCGGCCTGCCGCTGGAGTGCCTGACTGCGCCCGCCCAGGTAATGGCCGGCGAAGTGATCCGGGTCGAACCGCAGGACGTCGGCCGCGGCCGCGACGGGCGCGGGTCGGCGATTCCATTCGTCGACGGCCTGATCTGCGACACGCCCGGTGTGCCGCTTGTGCTGTTGTCGGCAGACTGCCCGTTGATCTGCGTGTATGACCCGGACCGGCCGGCGATCGGGGCGGTCCACGCCGGCTGGCAGGGCACCGTCGCGGGGGCGGTGGAGAATCTCATCGTGCAGATGCGGCGATGTTTTAGCAGCCGACCCGAGCGGGTGCTGGCCGGCATTTCGCCGGCGGCGGGGCCATGCTGCTACGAGATCGGCGACGAGGTGCGGCGGATCGCGGCCGGACGGCTCCCAAACGCTGATGATGTCGTGGCTGTCCGTAACGGCCGACTTACCTTCGATATGTGGGCCGCCAATCGGAACCAACTCCTGCGCTCCGGCCTCGATCCGGAGAACATCGAGCTGGCCGGCATCTGCTCGATCTGCGACGAGCGCTTCTGGAGTCATCGCCGCGACGGGGCCGACGCGGGGCGGACGGCGCTGTTTGTTGCATTGCGAGGGTAAGAGCCTGTCCCAGAACTCTGAAAAACGACCGGCTGCCTGCCTGCCGCAGGCAG
>DATIKE010000184.1:0-4940 GCA_035477895.1 Phycisphaerae bacterium | reverse complement strand
GCCTTTGTGGTTCAAAACGATTCCACCACAAAGACACAAAGGCACGAAGACAGGCCGCAGGCAGGGGATCTCGGTCCGGCAGTTCACCCGCCCGGACGAGCATTTTACCTCTTTTCACCAGCCGATCATCGCGACCCCGCCCATCGGGCTTCGCCCGGACGGATGGGCCGCCCGTCTCCTCCTCATCTGCGTGCATTTGGTCGATCTGCGGGCACCTTCCGCTTTGCTCAGTCCGCACTTGGCGGCAATCGGGGCGGAGCGGCGGGAGGTCGGCCTGAGCGGATCATCAATCGTCGCAAGAAGAGACAGGCATCGCCTGAATGAGAAAGATAAGGGAGTTGCCCGCGGATCGCGCGGATTGACGCAGATTGCAGATTATTGTCAGGCGGACAGGATTCGGCGGACGGCTTCGACGATCGTGCTGATGTTGTGCAGGAAGTACCACATCGGCAGGCCGAGCAGGGCGGCGCCGAGCAGCACCAGGCCGGCCCCGGTGGCCGAAGGCAGCATCTGTTCGTGTTGAAGCTCCTCGGACAGCGCGGCCATGAGCGTGTGCCGGTCCGCTCGCCCTTGAGCGGTCAGCGGGCCGTCGGTATGCAGGGTTACGTTCCGCAGCCAGGGCAGGGCGGCATGGGTGATTCTCAGTTGTGCCGAACGGATTTCGAGGGAGTCGTCGTCGTGCCGGGTGACCTGCCACCGCAACCGTCGGGCGGCCTGCAGCAGCAGTCGGCGGCCCTGGGAGGGGCTGCAGTTGTAGAGGACCCAACTCCGGTCGCGACGAGGCAGCAGGGCGAAGAACGTTGCCAGGAGCACCACAACCACGCCGGTGACGATGTGGTGCTGGCCCCGCCCGATCATCGCCACCAGGGGCAGGCCGATCACCGGAATGAACACCATCGCCAGGATCGCGAAGTCCGCGCGGGCACTGACCAGGTGCGGCCGGGCCCGGCTGCTGACCAGTCCCAGCAGCAGGAAATAAAGCGACAGCGGGGCCAGAGCCACGATGACTTTCAGGACAAAAGCGGCCTGGTTGATGACGTCCACCTGGATCACTCCCGTGCGGGCACCGGCTATGCCGTGTCAGCGGCGGGTGGGTCGGGGGCCGGGCGGTCAATGTGCTCCCCCCTCGCCGCCACCTTCCGATACCCCATATAACGAATCACCTCGAAGACCTCGCTCCACGAGGGGAACGGGCGCTTGTTGACCCGTTTGTATTCATCGATGGCCAGGACGAACTCGAGGAGTTCGTCGGCCATCTCGCCTTCCTCGGCCTGCCGCCGAAGGTCGCTCAGCCGCCTGCCGGGGCCCCGCCGGCGCTCCATTCCGGTGCGACGATCGATCGCGCCGCGTCGTTCGCTCTGACGTTGCTCCGGCCCTGAATACGGCTGCCGCGGATCACTCATCGGGCGATCTCTTTTAAGAACTTCCAAGGACGCGCATCGCGGGGCTTTTTTCCGGCGGACATGCCGGATCAGAAGTCGTCTTCCTCCTCAAGGTCGTCGTCATCCGGGTCGTCATCCAGGTCATCGTCCAGCTCCTCGTCGAGGTCCTCGTCGAGGTCCTCGTCTTCGTCGTCGTGGAGGAAATCCGTGTCCTCGTCTTCCTCGTCTTCGCCGGCGTCGCGGGCGCATCGGAGTTCCAGGGCCCAAGGCAGGGCGGGGCGCGACTCGCGGGGATTCTCAGCCGGAATGCCGGCCCCGTCGCCCTCGTCCGGGCCAATCACGACAACCTGCTTCGTCTCATCCCACTCCGCCACCGCGGTTGCCCCGCGGCTCACTTGCATGTCTTCGAACCTCAGCATGTCAAGGCTCCCGTCAACACCTGCTTTGGATACTACAACGCCCGAATTCATGTCAATAACCGGACACGAATCCGCGGAAAGTGTATACCCCGTTCAACGGGCGTCAAGGCCTATTTTTACCCTGCCGGGGCACCCTTGATACCCGGGCTTATCGGCCAAGCCTGTGTGCCCGGATGAGCAGGACAGGTCTGTTTCCTCCCGTGGACGGCTCGATCTGGAAGTCCAGGCGCCCCAAAAGCTTGCCGGCCTCCAGGATTTCCCGGGCGGTGCCCCGGGCGACGAAATCCGGCGGGGCGGCCTCCGGCGGGACCTCCAGCCGGTATTCCACCCGGGCCGATCCTGCGATCGCCTTCGCAAAACTCCGCCAATCCGGCGGCGGACGATCGAAAACCACCTCCCGGTCCAGGACGGTTTCCAGCGTGGCCAGGGCGGGCGGCAGGCCGGGCGGCGGGGCAGGTGCGGTCGAAGCGCGGGTGGTCGGCTGAGAGGCGCCCGCATCGGCTCGCGGGCGGACCCAGAGGGCCCCGTCGACGAATGCGATGACAGCCCCGAGTTGATCGGCCAGGGACTGACATGCTCCGCCGAGGGTGATTCCGGTCTGCCGCAGATTGACCAGTGCTTCACCTTGAAGAACCGCGGCGTCGAAGATGACGTCCACCCCGAAGCGGGCCGAGACCTCCCGGGCGACCAGGCTGAGCGGCACATCGACCCATTCGAGGTCGGCGGTCCGGTCGCGAATGGAGAGCCAGGCAGGCTCGGATACCGGTTGAGAGCCGGTCGGTGGGGCGATCTCCCTTCGCCAGACGCGGGGCAGCCGATCGCCGGCGGCGATCAGGAGGCTGCCATCGACAAAAGCCGCCTCCAACCCCGCCCAGCGGGCCAGCCAGTTCAGAGCCTGTCGGCCGGTCAGGTGCCGGGCGAACATCCGCACCGGTTGCCGGGCGATGTCCGGCGTGACCGAGGTGTCCATCAGGACCGGCAGATTGAACCGTGCGGAGAGGTCCTCGACCGCCTGCCGGAAGGGCACGTTGCGCAGCTCGATCGGGCACGGTTCGTCCAGTTGCGAGGCGAGGCCCGGGCGACATGTTGCGGCCAGAATCAAGAGCGGCAGCCATTGCGAGCGCACCATCATGAAATCATCCCACCCAAACGGTCGCGGCCCCGGGGGGCTTCGCCTGCGGTATTGTATCCTCGACACGGGTGGGGCGGACAGCGGGATTCCGAGATCTGTCGGCACGCGGGCGAGACAGCCGACGAGCAATGGCCCCCAACACATCTCATGAGTTGCCCGGCTTGGAGTGCATCCCAATGCCGTTTTCGGCAGGAGAGTTATGCCCTCCGGAGGTCAGGCGGTACGCCTGACCCTTGAAGTGGCACGGCCTTCCAGGCCGTGAATGCACGGGCAGGATGCCCGCCCCCGCCCCAGCGAAACTCTCCAACCGAAAACGGGTACTAAAACCTGAAATCACACCGGCGAGACCTGTCTGCGTACGTACGCAGACAGGCACGCAGGCAGGGGTTTTAGGGTGCACTCTTATGGCGGCGGCCGATCATTCCCGCGACGAGGCCGGCCAACTGAACCACGCTCAAAGGTTTTCTTACCAGAACGGCGTGTTCGTCGGCGTGTTCGTCGAGTTCCGGGTCGATCGCGGCCGTGATCAGGATGGCCGGCACGGTGCATCCCTCGCCGCGGATGTCCTTGAGGCAGGCCAGCCCGCTGCGTTTGGGCATGTCGATGTCCGCCAGGATCACGGCGATCCGATCCCGGTGCCGGTGAAAGGTTTCCAGCAGCGCCTCGCCGTCGGACACGCAGAGCACCTCGTACTTCAGGGCCTCCAGAGCAGTCTTGATCACTGCCTGGACCTGCTCGTGGTCCTCGGCGAGCAGAATGAGTTCTCCCCGTCCGTGCGGCGTCGGGGTTTCCGGCCTTGAGGCGTCGGGTGCGAGCGGACCTTCGAAACGCGGAAGCAGGATGGTGAAGGTCGTGCCTTGGCCTGGTTGGGATGCCACGGAGATCGATCCGCCGTGTTCCCCGAGGATGCCGTGAACGACGGATAGCCCCAGGCCCGTGCCTTTGGCGGGCGTCTTGGTGCTGAAGAACGGCTCGAAGATACGTTCCATTGTTTCCGGAGAGATGCCGCAGCCGGTGTCGCTGATGGTCAGTAGGACGGTTGGGCCTTTGGGGTCGTTGGCCGGGGAGGTGGCCGCGGCGATTCGCAGGGTGCCGCCTTCCGGCATCGCATCCCGGGCGTTGATCGCCAGGTTCAGGATGACCTGCTGAATCTGGATCGCGTCGGCCAGCACGCCGATGGGGCGATCTCCGGGGACGTCGGCGACAACTTGAATCGAGTTGGGCAGGACCCTTGCGACCATGCGAACGGACATCTCGATGATGTGCCGCAGATCGACGGGTTTCTTGTCGACGGCGACTTGTCGGCTGAAGGTGAGCAGGGATCGGGTCGCGCCGACGGCCTGGGTGGCGGCCTGGGTCACGTGTTCCAGCGCTTCCCACGCGGGGCTGGAAAAGGGCAGGGTCTGGCGGGCCAGGTCGGTGTAGCTCTGGATGACCATCAGCAGGTTGTTGAAATCGTGGGCGATGCCGCCCGCCAGTTGCCCGACGGCCTCCATTTTCTGCGATTGCCGGAGCTGGGCCTCGAGCATCTGACGATGCTCCTCGGACTTCTTGCGGTCGGTGATGTCGCTGATGACGTGGACCGCCCCGGCGAGATGGCCGTCCTTGTCCAGGATCGGATCCACGGTGACTTCGCACCAGCGATCGCCAAGGGCCAGCTCAACCGATTCTCTCCGCAGGCTCTGCCGGAGTCGTACGAACGGACAGTCCTTCGGAGGCGCGGAAGTCCCATGCATCACCTCCCAACAGTGATGCCCGATCAGTTTGCCGGGGGCGCGTGTAAGGAACGATGCGCCCGACTTGTTGCTGCGGAGGATTCGGAAGTCCCCGTCCAGAAGCCAGACTGCGTCGGCCACGGCATCGAAGGTGGTCTGCCACTCACGAGCCAGCGCCTGCAGGGACTCCTCCGCGTAGGCCCGCTCGAGTGCCGGGGCCACCATGTCCGCGACTTGCATGAGCACACGCAGATCGGTCTCGTTGTATCGCAAGGGAGTGTACGATTGGGCG
>DATIKE010000183.1:0-17033 GCA_035477895.1 Phycisphaerae bacterium | reverse complement strand
CCGGTACAATAGGGGTGAAATCATGTCGGCCGCCCCTGGAGGACTCAGGCAGACCGACGAAGGAAGGGAAGGCACAGCCCGATCGCCATATCGGGGCCGACCTGCACATCAGGCGGGCTTCCGAGGGGGTTGTGTCTGGAGGGAAAAGACGATGTACTTCACGGGGGCGGCATTGCGCTGCACAATCGCATTTCTGGCGGTCCTGACGGTCTGCTTGCCCGCATGGGCGGCGCCCATCACCATCACCCTGGCCCCGGTCAGCAGTACAGTCGAGTTGAACGGGATGAACGATCCCCTGACCATGGCTATCCAGATCTCCAACCCGGACCGGCTGGTCATCAAGAGCTGGGCGTTCGATCTGTCCTACGATCCCGGCGTCTTCCAGCCGATCGTCGGCATCGGAACGGTCCCGACCCAGGGCTTCGAGGTCGGGACGTATATCCCCAATGTGATGGGCAATTACAACCCGTGGTATGAATCCAATGGCATCGCCCCGGACAAGGCCCGGGCCGGCGTGCTGAACTTCATGAGCACCAGCGGAAACGCCGCGACCGGGGTACTGGGCAAACTTGCGCTCGACCCGATCAGCCTGAGCGGGGGCACGATTCTCTCGCTGAGCGGCGAGATGATCTTGAGCACCGGGCAGTCGGCATCCGGCGTCGTGTTCCAGGCCGCGCAAGTCAGCGTCATACTGCCCGAGCCCGCGTGCATGGTCCTGATGCTGGCCGGCTGTGCCGCCCTGGTTCGTCGGAAAGCGCGCGGCTCGAATGCCTCTTCGGACATCCACAGGTAATCGTCGGGCATCCACAAGGAACCGCCCACGCGCTCAGCCAGAGCCTCTGGCGCCTGCACCACGACTTCGGCGGGGACGACGAACTATGGCGGTTCACGTTTGTACGTAGCGGCAGACCCCCGTGCCCGTGGTGGAGCCACCCGCTTGTCCGGGACCTGTCGCGGGTCGCCACGCACAGGTCCCCCCCCGCCTCTGCTCCAACCACCACCGACGCTCTGATCAGAACCGGGAGCGCAAGCGACCGGCTTCCAACCGCCGCCGACTCGCTGGCGCTCGCGGTTCTGGTAAGCCCAGCCGCCCGTGCTGCCGACATCACTGTCATGCACACAACAAACATACCCGCTCCGCGGTACGCGTGTATGGCAGTCAGAGCGACAGCAGCGGCCGCAAGTCGCCCCAGGTGTACTCCGGCTCCTCGTCGCCGATATCCTTGATGCGAACCGCCCGGCGCACCCAGGCCGCCCGGAGGCCCGCCTTGTGGGCGCCGCCTACGTCGCTGTGCAGCGAATCCCCGACGTGCAGAACACGATCCGGCGACCAGCCGGTCAGCTCCAGCGCGCTGCGAAAAATCCCCGGCTCGGGCTTGTAGCTGCGGGCCGACTCCGATGTGACCACGTAATCAACCTTGAGGCCGTGGTGGGCGATCGCCTGCCGGATTTCGTGCTCGTCGGCGTTGCTGACGATGCACACCGGCAGGCGCAGACACGACAGGACCTCGTGAACCTCCTCGAACAACTGCGGACAGGCCAGGTACGCGTTGAGCTGCTCGATGTACGGCGTCGCATCGATCTCCGTGCTCAGCATCCGCAGTGCCGTCTCGATGAGCGTCTCGTGCTCGATCTCGCGCAGCAGGCGGAACGCGTGCCCGTTGACCGACTCGATCGCGGCGAAGTAGCAGTCACCCCACCAACCGGCCAGGTCCCCGGCGTCGGCCGTCAGGTTGTGGTCGTCGATCACACGTTGGCAGACGTCGCGCACCGCCTGGTGATCGCCGCCGGCCACCGTGCCGTAGAAATCCAGAAAAATGCCTTCGAACCGCCCCGTCACCGACCCACCTCCGTTTCGCGGGGCATTATAAGCGATCCATGAGAAACCGTCCCGGATCCCACCTCGATCTCACAGATGCAAGGCCGGTTCATCAATCTCCGATCCGTGGCTTGAGGGGGTGATCCTTGCAGCGTCGGGCGTCAAGGGGGATCATGCAGCTCATCCCGCGCAAGGATAGGGGGCGCTTCCCCGGACGGGTTGGCGCCCCCTGGCACTGCATTCAAACAAGCCGGTTCGACCTGTCGAACCTGGATCAGCCGCCCCAGCTCCAGTTGACGGTCATGCCGCCACAGAACTCGTCACGACCCTCGAGTTCAGATCCCTTCGGCGAAGGCGCGTGCCGCATCTGGCCAAGCGATTGCCAGTAACGTATCTCGCCCCCAACCGACACCGTGCCGGCCCACTTGGGCAGGTTCAGGATCGGTGTCAGGTCGTAGTTCGTGGCCAGTGCGAGCTCTTGACCGGCCAGGAAGAATCCATGCCGGTAATAGCTGCCTTGTGCGGCCATCTTGTACGACGGCGTGATCGTCAGGTTGTCGATCCCGGGGATGGTGAAGTCGTGGCTGACCCCCCATTCCAGCCAGACGCCGGGCAGCGACCCGACGTCATGAACGAACTGGAAGAACGGGTTCAGCACCCCGTCCTCGTTGTCCGGGAACAGGCCCTTCCACATCCAGGCGTCGTTGTGCTCGAGCAGGATGCTGTATTCCTGCGACCGGTTGTCGTTGTTGTTGCCCCGGTCCCCATCCTGACGAAGCGAATATCCCAGGTTCGCGTAGTTGTAGAAAGAGTAGCTGAGCGTCAGATCGGTTTTGATCGGCTCGAGCGTCTTGCTCCAGTAGATCGTGTAGTCGTGCTCCTGAAGATTATGGCCGCCCTTCTCGGGGTCGATCCTTTTCTGCCCGGCGAACCACTCGAACCACGACGTGAACCCGATCGTGCCCAAGTCACCATGCCCCAGGGCACTGAGATCGAAATTCACGTCGACCGTGAGCTGATGATTAGGCTTCTCACGACCTTCATTCTGGTACTCGGAGAAGTTGATGCCCCGGAAGACATAGTCGGAGCAAATCGCATACGTCAGGCTGAAGCTGATCGGCAGCGGTTCCTCTCCCGCATCTTCCGTGGCGGCGACCTCGGTTCGCGTCGCGATTGGCTCGGAGGGTTGGGCAGACACGGCCGGAGCGCCAGCGTCCGTCTTGGCGGCCAATCCGGCCCCCCAAGCGGATGTCGCACCACATGCCGCGAGCAAAGCCAAGGCTACAACGGTTGTGATGAGTCTATCGGCTTGATGCACGGTTGCACCCTCCATTGGCAACCTCGCACAAACACCGGCCGACCACAAGATCGGCCAGCGGAGTTCGTGCTCGGTGCAGGCACGTGGACCCGACTTGCGTCAGATCTGCACGCCACCGCCGGTGACCGCGCCAATGACCGCGTTGATCGCGCCGAAGATGCCCCGGTTGATAATCTCGCCCCACTTGGCGGCCCAGAAATTGTCAGGCAGGCAAGAACTGCCCAACAGCATGCTGCCAACCGTCAGCAGACTCACAAGCTTTGCGTAAATGCGCGTCTTCATCATCGTGTTCTCCTTGTAAATAAACCCTTTCTCGTTCCCGGCCCATGCAATTCGCGCGGCCGCACAGCCGGACCCCTTTATAGTATTTGACCGCCACAAGCCTACAGGCCGCACCAATCCCAAGGCACCGCAGCAGGAGCCGGACGGGAAAGGGGGGTAGTCCTCGCAGGCAGCGCGCCGGCCGGCCTGGCAAAGACTCTCTCCCAGTAATCGGATCGGAATTTTAACCACAGGAGGGGCAGTATTACAAGAGCAAAAAATGAAAAAACTTACTATCAGCGGGAGGTGTTCCTGGCAGGTTGTCAGAAACCCTGATTCACCGGGTTGGCCGAGGCCGCGAGCCCGCAACAACACCACGGGCGGCCCCCATCCCAGATGGTGGCCGCCCGTAGTACTGTGGCCCCTTGCTCCCGCCGACCCGTCAGCCCGCCGCCATCCGGGATGTTCCCGGCTTCGTCAGCGGGCATGTGATCCCCGGCACCGCTTCAGGCGGCGCACACCGCAGGTTCTGGGCCGGTTCGACGGTGGGCGACGCGGATCGGCCCGCCTGGCAGGAAAGCCCCAGCTGTTCCTCGATCTTTCCCACAATCTCCCGCAGACGCTCTTGGGCCATCCCGGCCGGCGTCTGCCGTTGTACCAACTCATCCGCCTCCAGCAGAGCCGCCATCCTCCGACTGGCCAGAATCACGGTCGAATGGTTCTTGTTGCCCATAAAACGGCCGATCTCCGGAAAGCTCATCTCCGTATGCTTTCTCGCGAGATACATCGCGATGCCGCGCGCCAGCGCAATCGTCCGTGCCTTCCGCGACGTATGGAGATCGGCTGGTGTCAACCCGAAATACGTGGCCACGGTCTGGTCGATTTCCTCCAGACCCAGCGATCGCTTGCTCCGCTCGATATGATCGGCCAGCGCCCGCCTCGCCAACGATAGCGTCAACGGCTGATGAGCCACCGTGCCGAACATCAGCAGCTTGAGCAACGCCCCCTCCAGCTCCCGCACATTCGAGGTCAGATGTCCAGCCATGTAGGCAATCACGTCCTCAGGAATGCTCTGGCTGGCTATTCCCGCGGCCCGGCGCCGCAGGATCTCGCAACGCATCGCGAAATCCGGAACCTCCAGGCGAACCACCATGCCGGCCATGAACCGGTTGATCAATTGCTCGCTGAACTGTCCGATCAGCTTGGGGTGCGTGTCCGAGGTGAGGACGATTTTCCGTCGGTGCCCGTCGATGGCGTTGAAAGTGTGAAGGAACTCCTCCTGCGTCGCCTTCTTGTTCGTGAGGAAGTGGATGTCATCGATGATCAACACGTCCAGATGACGATAGCGCTGGCGAAACGCCTCTACCCGGTTGGAGCGGATCGCCAGCACGAACTCGTTGGTGAACTCGTCGCCCGTCGTGTACCGCCACCGACATGTCGGGTGCTTCTCGACGAACTCGTTGGCCAAAGCCTGAACCAGGTGCGTCTTGCCGAGCCCGCAGCCGCCGTGAACAAAAACCGGGCTATAGGATTCCGCCGCCGGATCGGCGAGCCGGCGTATCACCGACGCCGCCAGTTCGTTGGCCGGGCCAATCACCAGATCGGCGAACCGCCCGCGAAGCTTGCGCGCAGAAGGGGAAGCAGACGGCGTCGAGCCCTCCCGAAGCCCCCGGATGTTCTGCCTCGCCAGACGCTCCGGGTTCTTCGCGATGAAGTCCGCCTGCGAGTTGAGTTGCCGCTTCTTCAACGCAACCAGCAGCCGCGGATCGACCACGAACGAGAGCTGGTGCTCCTGTCCGGTCACTTCGCGCACCGCCTCGCCGATCACCTCGGCGAAGTTGCGCTCGATCCAACCGCAGAGAAACGTGTTCGGCGTGCTGATTTTCAGATGGTTGCCGACCACCGTGAACTGGGTCGCGTTCCTGAACCACACCTTGTACTTCTGGGGGCCCAGCTTCTCGGCGATCCGGGCGGAAATGGACGAAAGAACATCCGCACGAGGAACAAACACGGGCCACTCCTTCCCGCGCTGACGGCGAAAGTCGCGCTGACCGTCACCAGACAAAAGCGCCGCAGATTGACGGAGAACTGCCTATCTTCCCCAAACCCTCTGCAACCTCTACCGAGCTGGTCAAGCCCCTTGGGCCGTCGCAGACGACTGCCTTTGACGGAACCGGGGCCGGCGGGACGGACATCCAATGTCACCTTCCGCGGGGCCTTGACAGGCCCATTCCTCCACTCGCTGACGGCTCCTCCTTGACGCCACCCTTCCCGATCGACCGCCCGCGCTCTCACCCCGGCACGCCGGGTACAACCACGCGGTCGAACGTCCGCGACCACCGCCGACACCGGGTTCTCGCCCGTCCGCGGCCGATCACGGGAGGGCTACATTAGCCAGTATTCGCCCGCTGTTCAACAAAAAAATCGTCGGAAAAACACGATTCAAACGGCTTCAGGAATCGAGACTTCGCAAACATCAACACTTGCGCACCGCGAAAAAAGTTATCCACGTCGATCGAGCCGGGATGTGGATAATACGTGAGCAGACGCGCAACTTTCGACCAATACGAAACAAGAAACACGCGAAACTCTATCTGGAGGTAAAGGACCACTGCCCTGGCCGCCGGCGAATGGCTAGAGTTTCCTGATCCACACGTCGCGACGCCCGGTTTCGGTGAATCCGAAGCGTCGATAGAGCCCCAACGCCGGCATGTTCCCCGCATCCACGGTGAGCGTCAGCGTCTCCAGGGCCTGCTCCCGGGCGATCTTGAAGGCTCGCCGCAGCATCGCGGCCCCACAACCCCTGCCACGTCGCGAGGGCACAACCCCCATGTAGACTACCTCAAGCGCCCATCGCTCCGGTTGCCGCGACAGCAGAATCACGCCCGCCGGCTCGCCATCGACCGACGCGATCAGCCAGAACCGCGGGTCAAACTCCCCCGCTGCCTTGTGGCTCGCAAGAATGTCCTCCATATCCCGGACACCATTCAGGGCCACACAATCCAGGCTGCGTTCATAAGTGCTTTGCACAACGCGAGCAAAGAGCCCGTGCGCGTTCGTGTCATGCTCCAGCCATTGAACCTCGGAATCCGTCCGGTCCGGCGGTGTAATGCGTGCAGCTTCACTGTCCATGCAGATGAGTTGGGCAAGCCGTTCAAAACCCGCCTCGCGGTAGACCGCCGCTTCCAGGGCCGCTTCCGGAACCACCGTTGCCTGAAGGAGCTGCACATTTCGCCGCCGGGCCTCCGCGCTCAATTCTTCCAGCAAGGCCACCGTTGTTGCCGTCGGGACGAGGAAACGGCTCTCCGTGGGGATAAACACCGTCGACATTCTGCCTGCACCCTCGATGCGAAGACAGGCACCCATCACCATTTCATCCTGACGGGTGACAACGAGGTGCTCCAGGCTGATTCCGCGCCGTTCCAAGTATCGCAGCAGGACGTCGATATGCTCGTCAATCTCATCCCGCGTCAGACCGGGGCGCTCCAGCAAGGCAGCCAGCGCCTCACGGACCTGTGCCTTGTCGCTGGGGCGAAAAGTGGTCATATCCATTCTACGTATCGACGAAAAACCGTCTTGCGATCGGCATGTCAACGCGCGCCGGGATGATCGCGTAACAGCCCCTCCGGAACGCGGCTTTCATAGCCCTGCACGTTCAGGTCGCTCCGGGGAATGATCGCCACCGTCCACGGACTGGCCGGTGCAAGACCCGATGCCTGATCGTCCCCCGGATGAATCACCCGCTCCTGCACACGAATGCGCGACCCCTCTCGCCAGACCCGAACGATCCGAATACCACGCTCGCTGGTCGGCGTTGGCCCCAGGCCCGCGACAAGCACCATCTGTTGATCAAAATCGACCGGGACCTCGGTCAGCGGCAACTGGGCCAGAGTCGCCGGATCGCGAACCAGAAGGCGGACACGCCGGTTGATCCGGGAATACGTCCCGCTTTGCTGCCAAAGGATCATAATGTCCTCGGCCGGAGTATCTTCCAGAACGCGAGACGCCGAACCGTGGCCGCAGCCCCCAGCCGGCATCAACGGCAACACGCTGATGGCCATCGCGGCCATCAACCATACCCGTCTCCGCGCGCTCGCACTTCGTGCACATGTGTACATGCCGGCCATCATACCCCGCCCAATAAGTCACCACCCCATCGCCATCCCCGCCAATTC
This sequence comes from Phycisphaerae bacterium, assembly GCA_035477895.1. Taxonomy (GTDB): domain Bacteria; phylum Planctomycetota; class Phycisphaerae; order UBA1845; family PWPN01; genus JAPKGY01. The sequence goes on along the minus strand of DATIKE010000183.1, from coordinate 9,460 downwards.
ACGTCAACAGGCCGGGAAAACGTGGAGGATTACTGCAACAGAACATCGATCAGGCTTTCGTCGGTGATGCCCAGGTCCCGCAAAGCCTGCCGTTTCTCCTCCGGAGTCAACTCGGGATTGAGATATATCGCGTCGACCGTGGACAGGCGGATGGATTCGCCATTCGCTCCCACCAGAACGTTTGCAACCGGCGGGCCGCAGCCGGTGAACCCCAGCGCCAGCAGGCCGGCCAGCAGGCCGCCGGCCCAGCTTAATCGCCGCTGTCCCTTATCCTCCGAACCCATATTGCCGTGCCATGCTTTCATAGCCGAACCCCTTGTCGCTTTTCCGTCGGCAGGCCCCGGACCCAGGCTGCCGCCTGCCACTATCAGCATATCGTCGGCCAAGCGACGTGGGAATCTGCAGCACCGGCCGGAAAGGCCCGTCCGGGCTTGTTCACTTTTCACGGTCCACCTATAGTCTCCCGTTCCCGGGCTGACAAAACAGGCCCGGCTGCACCTGAGGTTGCCCCCGATGAGCACCGCCGAACTGGACATCCTCTTCACCGCCCCACACCCGGACGACCTGGAGATCGGCTGCGGGGGCACCATCGCCCTGCTGACCAGCCAAGGCTACCGCGTCGGAATGGTGCACCTGACCGACGGCGAACCGACACCCCGCGGCACACGCGAGCAACGCCTGGCCGAGGCCCGCGCCGCCGCCGACATCCTGGGCGTCAAGGTGCTGGAGATCCTGCCGCTGACCAACCGCGAGCTGATGGACGGCCCGCCCGCGCGGTACGCACTGGCGGGCGTCCTGCGGCGATTCAAACCCCGCATCCTCGTCGGGATTGCCGGCCGCACCGTCGCCGCCTCGCCGGACCACTACCAGGCCCAGCTCATCACCGAAGGCGCCCGTTTCTATTCCCAGCTCACCCGATGGAACGAGCGGTTCGACGGCACGGAACCCTGGCGCGTCGACCACCTGGTATATCGGCCGATCCCCTCATCGGCCGAGGCCCTGCAGTTCCTGTCCCAGTTTGTGGTGGATATAACCTCCACGCTCGACCGCAAGTTGGAGGCCATTCGCGCCTACAGATCGCAGTTCACCGGCGAGCGATGGGAGCGGCTCAAGCACTACGTCCTCTGCAACGCCGGCGCCGAGGGGTCGCGCTGCGGCTACACGTATGGCGAACTCTACGCCCTGCCCCGGCCTGTCGGCGTCAAGGACATGATCGCCCTCCTCCCGCACTGGGAGATTCCGGCGCCGGCCGCCCCACCGCAGACCTGACGAACAAGCACGCCATGTCACCGGCGTTCCCCGATGAGCCCCGCGGGGCGGATCGTCACAGCGACATGCCGCCGTCGACGGCGATGATCTGACCGGTGATATAGTCACCCTCGGTCGCCAGGAAACGCACAACGGCGGCGATCTGCTCAGGAGAGCCCGCCCGTTTCAACGGCACCTTGTCGATCAACCGCTGCCGCAGGGCCTCATCGAAATCATCCGGAAACACAGCGATGCCCGGCGAAATCCCGTTGACCGTGATCTCCGGCGCCAGTTCCAGGGCCAGTGACCGCGTGAGCGCCGCCAGCGCCGCCTTCGACGCGCAATAAAGCCCATGCGCCTCGATCGGGCGATCCGCCAGGATGTCGATCAGGTTCACAATCCGACCCGCGCCGGACCGACGCATGTGCGGCACGGCCGCCCGGGCCAGTAGCGCCGGCGCGATCGTGTTGACGCGAAGAATCCGTTCCCAAGCCGCCACGTCAGCCTGGTCCAGCGGCATCTTCACGAAAACCGATGCGTTATTGACCAGGATGTCCAGCCGCCCCAGATCCATGACCGTCTGCTCGACCAGCCGCATCGGTCCGTCGGGCTCGCCCAAGTCCGCGATCTCGACCACCGCCCGCCGGCCCATGACTCGGATCTGGTCGGCGACCGTGGCGGCATCCTTTGTCGACCGGTGGCAATGAACTGCCACGTCGCAGCCGGCCTGTGCCATTGCAAGGGCAATCGCTCGCCCCACCCGCCTGCCGGCCCCGGTCACCAGAACGACTGCGCCCGGCACGTCCATAGGCCACCATCCTGCCTCGCTTCCACCGCCCGATCACCCAGCAACCTCACCGGCCCACTCTGTTCAGACCGATTCCTGCTGGCAGATTGAACCGTCAACCGATCATCAAGCCGTGCCGGTACCCGAACTTCTTGCCTCAATCAAGGTTGTGGAGGCACACGCCGGATCTCAACACATCGGCCCTTCGAGATCGGGGAGTACCTGTTCGCGGAGACACTGTATCCCAGGGCTCCGATATGTCGTTCGTGAATGCACGGCGGCCCCATCTTAGCGAGGGAGAAAGATCGTGTCGAAGCCCATCCGCCTGATCACCTGCGTTTTGGCTGCCCCGGCCCTCGGCCGGTTCGCGTCCCCCGCTCAGGCACCTCCGACACCGGGATCTCGTACTGCGCCGGTATTCGCATGGGCGAGTTGACCCCCGCCTCCGCGATACCCGTAAACCGGGCAGAAAACGAATCAGGGGCTCAAATGAGAAGTGAGCGGCTTGCTCTCCCAGGGCGTGGGATGCAAGGTGCGATCCGCATAGAGATCGCCCCACAGGGCCAGCCACATGGCGGGAATGTCTCGCTCGGTCAAAGCCGGCAATTGCACTCTCATCGCGGCGCGCTGCCCGACGCTCCGATCCACCAATCCGATATTCGACCTCGTAACGAGCGGGGCGCCGCCGTCGCGGAGGATATCGAAGGTGCAATCAATCGTCAGCGCAGTCGCGATTTCACCGGCCCGCTCGCTGCCCCCGGTCTGCATGGCGTATGTGCATCGCTGAGTAGCCTTACAGGCCAACACGGACACACCGGCGTCGGCCGGAACTGACATGGCGTGATCGAACGGGCCGACTGTGATCAGTGTTCCCGTGGCTGTCGCGCCGCACAATACCAACCCGGTATAAACCAGCCCCGCGACAAGCACATTGCTTCTCATCGCTCGCACGTTTTCCCCACCCGATTCGAACTTCGCGTGGCGATCGAAGAAACCCCCTTCCCCACCCCTGGCCGACGAAGACCTACGACACCGCCTATTCTACCACGCGTTACAAATGAATGGAACAGGAGTGTCAAAAAACGGATATGTCGGGTGACCATAATGCACTCCACAGAGAATGCACTTTATGCATCCCGAACGGATCACGACCGGCCGTCCGGCTCAGCCAAAGCTCGGCCGGGGGATCTCGTCCGCTGCCGCGGTACATTCACCGGATCGGGCCCGGGAATCCACAGTTACCCGTTTCCGCTCCTTTCCGGTCGAATGCGCGCGTTCACGGATTCTGCGAGAAGCAGTCCCAGGCCTTGTACACTTTGGCTTCGTTAGGTTCGAGCCCGGCTGGGTCCAGGCACGGACGGGATTGAGGTGGGCGGCGTGGATCTGGCCTCCAGGGTCGAGCACGCGCTTGGCATGGAAGTCGGTCGCCCGCGCCTGTTCCCGCGCCCGGGTCAGGGCGGGCATCAGCAGCGCTACAAGGATGGCAATGATCGCCACGACGACCAGCACTTCGATGAGTGTGAACCCCGCCCGTCCGGGTGTAGGGCAAAGGACAGAAGCTGGAGAGGAGAAGAAGGGATCGTCCAACTTGTTTCTGTCCATTCTCCGCCATCCACTCAACGAATGTCTTTTCTCTCCGCCGGCCAGGCCTCACACCTCCGGCAGCACCCAAGGCGAGCGATACGGGTTGGTGATCATCGCGTTGGCCCGATCGTTGCCGATCACTTTGAGATTCCCGGCGTCGTACTCGATCGAGCGGCCGGTGCGCAGGGCCAGGTTCCCCAGGTGAGCCACCGCGGTCACGTGGTAGCCTCGCTCGATATCCATGATCGGCCGCTTGCGGGTCTTGACGCACTCCAGCAGATTGTCCACCAAGCTGACCCGGCACTGCTCGCCGTCCTCCTCGATCTTCTTGTCGACGGCGGCGATCGGCGGCCTGGTCTGCCCCTTCTTCGGGGCTTCCGGATAGACCTGCCAGCCCTGGGAGTCGACCACCAGCGTGCCCTCACTGCCATAGAAAGCCACGCCGTGCTCGCGGCCTTCCGCACCGTGGCCGGTCCCAGCCTGGTGCTCCCAGACCAGCGTGAAATCGCCGTAGTCGTACAGCGTGCACTGGGTGTCGGGGGTTTCAGCGCTGTCGTCGAAGACGTACTTGCCGCCACTGGACGACACCCGCTTCGGCACGTTGACGTTCATGCCCCACAGGGCGATGTTCAGCAGGTGCACGCCCCAGTCGGTCATGAGGCCTCCGGCGTAGTCCCAGAACCACCGGAACGTGAAATGGAACCGCGCCTTGTTGAAAGGCCGATTCGGGGCCGGCCCCAGCCACATGTCGTAGTCGATGCCCGACGGCGTCGGGCTGTCCTGCACCTTGCCGATGCTCGGGAACCACGCCAAAGCCGCCCAGCAGCGCACCAGCCGGATCTTGCCGAGCTGCCCGGAGTGCACGTAGCTCACCGCCTCGCCGATGTGCCTGCTCGCCCGCCACTGGGTCCCGATCTGCACGACCCGGTCGTGCTTGCGGGCGAAGTCCAGCATCTTTTTGCCCTCGCCGATGGAGTTGGCCAGCGGCTTCTCGCAGTACAGGTCCTTCCCGGCCCGCACCGCCTCGATCAGCGGCAGCGGGTGCCAATGATCCGGCGTGGCCAGCACGATCACGTCGATGTCCTTCCGGTCGATCACCTTCCGCCAGTCCTTGACCGTTTCCGGCTTCTTCTGCCCCAACTGCTCCATGGCATAGACCATGTGCTTGAACTGCTCGTCGTCGATGTCACAGATGAGCGGGCATTCAACGTTCCGGCCGGCCTTGAAGAAGGTCTTCATATCCACCCGGCCCTGCCCGCCGCAGCCGATGACGGCAAACCGGACCCGCTCGTTGGCCCCGAGGACGGAACTTCCAGCTCCGGAGACAACTACCCAGGGCATGGCCGCCTTGGCCGTCGCGACCGCCCCCAAAGACGCCAACGACCGGCCCACGAATCGCCGCCTGGTCATACCCGACATCGGATTACCTCCGAAAGTAACTATCTATCAATAGTATGCGTCACAGGATGGAACCGGCTCAGCGCTGTTCCCGCCTGAAGCCATGCACCTGGAAGTTGTACGTGCCCGAGCCGATTCTGTAAACCACCACGGCGGTTTCGTTGGATAGCCGGGTCAGTTCCGGCACCCGGTCGGCGGGCCGGCTGCTCTCGTAAACCCGGGCCGGGTCGGCGGTCGGCAGATGGACCTCAGCGGTGGATCCGACAGGCACCTGAACGTCCAGGTGGAACGTCTGGTCCTCGATCCGCCATCGGCTGGCGATCGTGCCCCCTATGGACCGGTACTCACCCTTCACCCAATCGAGGCCGGCCACCGGTTGAGGCCGGATAACAAGCTTGTCTCCTCCGACCGCGTGGTCGGCGATGTTGATCCCCGCCAGTGCCTTGAAGAACCACTCGCTGACCGACCCGAACATCGGGTGGTTGTGGGAGAAAACGTTGTCGCTGTATTCCCAGTGTTCCCAGAGCGTTGTCGCGCCGCGTTCGAGCATATGGCCCCAGCCGGGAAAATCCTTCTGGTTCACGATCGCATACGCCACGTCGGCCCGGCCGGCGTCCGTCAGGGCGTTCAGCATGTACTTCGTGCCGAAGATGCCGGTCGTGAGGTGCCCCCGGTGCCTGTCCAGAACATCATCCACCAGCAGGCCGAGCACTTTCTCCGTCGCGTCGGCCGGTGCCAGGCCGAAGTACAGTGCAAACGCCTGGGTCGCCTGCGAACCGATATCGTACCAGCCTGTCTCAGCCTTGAGGAACCGCCCGTTAAACGCGTCCCTGATTGTGTCCGCAAGTTGCGCATACCGGCGCTGCTCATCCGCCTTGTCGAGCCTGCCGGCCATTCGCGCAACGAGTGATGCGTTGTACCAGTAGAAGGCCGTGGACGTCAGGGCGGTCGGCTTGTCGGCCAGGCTCTCGTGGTCGCCGATGCACTTATCGATTATGTGATCCTTTGCGTGCGTCCGCAGGAACTCCACCCATTGTTTGGCGATCTCGTAATGCTCCTCCATCAGGCGCCTATCACCATAGTACTGGTAAAGCTGCCAGACGATCATCGGGTGGGCCGTGCCCCAGCCGATCGGCCCGACGCCCTTGACGAGCCCGCCGTCCGAGATGCCGACGAACGGGGCCGTCTCGGTCAGCCCGCCGTTGTCGCGGACCGCGTCGGCGAAGTCCCGGGCCACCTTGGCATAGAAGGCGGCCATGTCGAAGTTGAGCATCCCGAACTCGCTGGCCGCCACGAGGTCGCCGCCGTAGCCGAACTTCTCGCGTTGCGGGCAGTCCGATTGGACGCTGAAGAGATTGCTCAGCAGCGTCCACTCGCACATCCGCTGGATGCGGTTGAACATCTCGTTGGAGCAGGAGAACGAGCCGGCCGGCTGAACGTCGGAGTTCATCCTGAGCCCTTCGAGCGAGAGCAGTTCGGCCTCTTCGCCCAACCCGGTGACCTCGACATAGCGGAACCCGTGGAACGTGAACCGTGGTGTGAACTCCTCCTCACCCTGGCCCTTGAGAACGTATGAGTCCTGCTGCCAGGCGACGTCCGGCGCCCCGGGACCGCCGACACCGGCCTTCTTGATCTGGCCGGCCACGGCGGTCAGGCCGTTCAACGTGCCGTCGGGGTTCAGCAGCTCGCCATATCGCAGATTCACCCGCCCGCCGGCTTTGCCCTTCACCCGCAACCGCGCGACGCCGGCGAAGTTCTGGCCGAAGTCGATGATCCGCGCGCCGCATTTGAGCTGACGGGATGACACGGGTTCGAGCACGCGGGTCACGCGGATGGGCGGCTGCATCTGGGCGTGAAGCGGGCCGACGGATTCGCCGGCCGCGACTGCCCGCGGCCAGCCGGCGTCGTCGAAACCCGCCCGGTCCCAGCCGGTCTGCTCCTTCCGCGCATCGTAGACCTCTCCCAGATACACGTCGTTCCGCAGGATCGGCGAGTCGCCAACCTTCCAGTCGGGCGAGGTCGCGATGGTTTCGCGCGAGCCGTCGGCATACTCGATCCCGATCTGGCAGATCACCCGCGGCTTGCCGATGGTCAGGTGATCGCGCAGGTTCAGCCAGCCCCACATCCTGAGCGGCAGCGGGTTGTACCAGCCGTTGCCGACGATGATCCCCGCCGCGTTGGATCCCTCTTTCAGGAGGTCAGTCACATCGTGCGTCGAGTACAGCACGCGCCGGGCATAGCTGGTCCAGCCGGGGTCAAGCACGCAGTCGCCGACCTTGCGCCCGTTCAGCCGCAGCTCGTAGTAACCCAGTCCGCTGACATATGCCCGGGCCCGATCGATCTTCCCGCCGACAACGAACTCCCTGCGGAACATCGGCGCTGGGTCATCCTGGTAAAAGGCTTCGGGCGTCTCCGGCAGAGGCTTGTCGCTACAGATCCACCGGGCCTTCCAGTCGACGGGCTGAAGCAGCCCCATCTCCCACCAGGCGGGCTCACTCCAGGCCGAGGGCTTGCCGGCCTTGTCCCAGGCCCGGACTTTCCAGAACACGCGCCGGCCGGACGCCGGCGGCCTGCCCGCATAGACGACGTGAATGCTCTGATTCGAATCGACCTTCCGGCTGTCCCACAGGTCGCCTTCGTCCGCCTTGAGCTTGTCCACGGACGATGCCACCAGGATCTGACGGGCGGTCTGAACCTGTGCCCGTTCGTCGGATTCGAGTATCCAGGCCAGTCGCGGGGCCGGCGTGTCGATGCCCAGCGGGTTCACCAGGTACTCGCAGGTGAGTTGCGTCGGCCGGACATCGCCGAACGCCATGCCTGCCGCGACCACGAACATACCGATAAGCGCCACGATGCGCATCCGCATGATCGAACTCGCCTTTACTGATCCGCGGTTTCGCTCGCCGAAGTCCGGCGCCACATGAGTTCCAAAACGCTCTGTCACTGCAATGCCGGAAGCAGATGCGCCCGTCGCCGGCCGTCGGCCTTCACCTCGAACACAAGCCGGCCCTCGCGGTTGGGCAGGCGATGCAGTTCGGCGGTGTTCGGCTTGTCGCCGATCAGCCAGACGGCAGCGAAGATCGCCTCCGTGCCGCGTTGCCGGACGATCAGCATGGGCACGTCGCCGCTGGCCGGCTCGTCTGTGGCGGGGTAGCCGCAGAGTATGACCCGCTCGATCCGCTGAGGCATCATGACCAGGCGCAACCGGGCGGTGTCCTCGCGCCATTCCAGACGTACATCGTCGTCCGGCGTGAAGCTCCGGCCGTCGCGGAGCCACTGCCACGCGCCGTCCTTAGGCAAGGCAAACGGCTCGCATCGTTTCAGGGCCGGGTTGGACCCGGCAGGCATCGTCGCCTTCTCGCTGAGCATGTGGGCGATCCAGTCGATCTGTCGGTCCGCGTCGCCGCGGACCTGGAATACGTCGAGCACATAGTCGGACGTCAGGGCCACGGTGCGCATCTGCCGGACACCTGGGTACAGCAGCCCCTCCTCGTCGGCCGCGGTCACTCGCTTTTCGTCCGGCAGGTCGCGGTACTCGATGAGCCGCAGCATTCGCGGATGGCAGATCTGGTCCTTGCCGTCGATCATGACCGTGTTCTGGCTGAGGCCGCCGCGGTTGAGCTCGCGCTGGATTCGGCTGGAAAACGCGTGCGGGACCGTGGCCCTCCCCTCGGCGTCGGTCAGGAGCATCTTGCCCTGGCCGAACAGCATCAGGCTGAGCTTGTCGGCGTTGGCGTGGACGTTGCTGCGGTCGTAGGTCAGGAAGGCGCAGACGGCCTCGTCGGACCAGTACTGCTCGTCGGCGTGCGAGCGGAGAAACGCGTAGCCGTGCTCGGGCAGCAGAATCGAGCGGATGGCCGGCGGCCGGATGTCGGCCGGGATGGGTGGCACAAAGAGGTACCGGGGCGACGGCTTGGGGTTTTTCGCGATCAGCCAGGCATGCCGCGGATCGGCCCAGAGGCCCCATGTGTATTCGTAGAGATGGTTTTCCCACAGCGGCTTGCGCAAGCCATAGGCGTCGCCGATCGGCGGGATCATCCCGTTGGGCGCCAGCACGTTGAACATCGCGTCGAACGACTGCTTGACCGTTCGGCCGTCGGCCGCCACGAGCTCACCCAGCTCCGGGTGGTGGCCCATCCGCTTCTGGCAGTCAGCCATCACCAGCATCGGGATGATCGCGGCGAACTGGTAGACGAGGCTGCTCTCGCACCACAGCCCGTCGTCCAGCAGGCCAACCTCGAGCAGCGGCACCATCGCCCGCGGGCCGTGCAGGCAGAAATCGACCAGGTCGGACCGCTCGTAGAACAACCCGAGCAGACCGATCATCATCTTGTGCCACGCGAGATGGTTATTGATCCCGCCGCCGATGTTGTTCTCGATCCAGTAGATGTCGTTCTTGAGCACCGCCGACGCCAGACGGCTCATGAACTGATCCATCGCGCG
>DATIKE010000182.1:0-1809 GCA_035477895.1 Phycisphaerae bacterium | reverse complement strand
CAGCCCGCCGGCCACGAGAACCGCCAGAGCGACGCCGGCCAACCCGCCGAGACTGACGTCCTTTGAATTGCGGGCCGCGGTACCGAAGTCGACGCCGGCCGCTCCGGCCGTCGCAAAAAAGCCGATGACCATCTGGACCATCAGGCAAGCCCCGGCCAGGACGCTCAGTGACTGGCCCTCGGCCGGCTTGGCCTGGAAGGAGCCAAGGCCGGACGCGCCGCAGACGGCCGCCACGATGAGCATGACGAGCGGGATGATCGGAAAAAATTGCGACACCTTGGCAACGTATTGGATGCCGAAGGAGCCGATCAGTGCGAAGATATACCCCCAGGCGATCGCGACGATGACGAACACCGCGCTGAAACCACGGTTGGCCTCCGCAGGGTCGAAAAGCGTCTTCAGGTAGTCCGGATTGTCGCTGAGGCCGTCGATCACGAGCCTGGTCGCGAAGAACGTCGCGACGCTGTACCAGCCGATCTGGAGCAGGCCCATGAAAACACCGGGAAACAGGTAGCCTCCCTTGGTGCCGAAGGTCGAACTGCCGACGACGTACAGCGGCAAACCGGTCTGCATGCCGAGCATGCCGAAGACCTTGTAGAACAGCAGGTAGCTGACCATGGCGGCCGCCACCAGGCCGATCAAGGCGCCGGCCAGGCCGCCCACCTGCAGCGTTCGGCCCAGAACATCGTAGAACGCAATCCACAAAAAGATGCCGGCGTAGCTTGGCGCGATGGTGGCGAACCAGGGAGCACGCTTGTCCATCGGGTTCGGCTTGGCCGAGCTGAGATAAGCGGGTAGAGATCCATTCGCCATGGCGTTCTCCTTGCATCAGGCTGACGGAACAGGAGCGACCTCGGGAGCCGGTCGGGAGCCGACCATGCTCGGGCTGAGCCGCGCTTCAGCCCACGGGCCGGGGCGCTCCACCAAATGCGATGCGTATCATAACACCGGCTCCGCGTGTTGCCAGTGCAATCCGCCCCTTCCCTCGCGCTTGCCATTCCGAACCGGAAAACGCCGGCCCACTTCCCTGCCTGCACAGGCAGGAGAGCCGGGAGCGGAAGCGACCGGTCGAACCCCTCGCTCGTGCCCGGGATTCAGGTTTGACCCCTTGCTTCCGATCGGGATTCAGATTCGGCTGCTCGTTCCCGCTCGGGGTTTCCATGAAGCCGGGTCTGTCAAGCCGTCTTGTTCGGCTCGAACGAGAATCCCTGCCTGCGGCCTACCGGCTTCCTCATCACAGCCCAGGGCGACGTCATGCGCTGCCCGATCGCCAACCTGCCGGCCGGTGTGGAACTCTCCGGCCCCGCGTCTTTCCCAAACATCTCCAGATTACGGCCTGCTCGATAACGTCTGGGGCGCCCAGGGTGTCCTGCTCGCGGCGGGGCTTGGATGTGTGCTGCTGCGGCGGCGACTGACGGTACTGGCCCGGCGCAGCCTGCGTCGACAGTGATCCGGTCCGTGATGCTTGTGCGGCCCTATTTCACTCCGCGACGTGAACTGCTTTGCCGGTCCGGGACGACTCGTAGGCCGCCAGGGCGACCGCCAGCGCCTGGCCTCCGACGTCGATCCCCATTCCGAGGTCGTCGTTGCGACGAAACGCTTTGACCACTTCTCCGATCTCGACCCGCCATCCGCCGGCGGTCGGATCGCGGTCGACCGTTCGCATGGGAAGATCGAGCCGCTTTCTGGCGTCCGGCGAAAACCTGCCGGTTGCGACCTGCAACGACCCCCGATAGTCCTCAATGATGCAGCCGCCGTCACCCATGATTTCGATGCCGGCGAATCCCGCAGGGCTCGACCAGCCGACCT
>DATIKE010000181.1:0-7643 GCA_035477895.1 Phycisphaerae bacterium | reverse complement strand
AACAGCTCGTGGACAAGGAATATGGGAACAGCGACTGCAAGGTCTACAACGACATACGCGAGTTCCTGGCCGCCCGCAAGGATATTGACGCGGTGCTCATCGCGACGGGCGATCGCTGGCATGCCCTGGCGTCCATCCTGGCGATGAGGGCGGGGAAGGACGTGTTCAGCGAGAAGCCGTCGTCCATGACCATTGCGGAGGGACAGGCGGTGGTCGATACGGCCAAGCGCCACGGTCGGGTGTACCAGACCGGCACGCAGCGGCTCAGCGAAGCCAATTTCGTGTATTGCATCCGGATGGCACAGAGCGGCAAGCTCGGCAAGGTCCACACCGCCCGCGCCCACATCGCGCCGTGGGAGTCGGCCGAGCTGAAACGTGACTGGCTGCCGGCCGAACCAGAGCCGCCGAAGGACGAGGTGGATTGGGACGGCTGGCTCGGCCCGTGCCCCATGCGGCCTTACAACTCCGCCTACGTAAAGGGGGCCTGGCGCGGCCATTACGATTTCCACACGAGTTGCATCGGGGAATGGGGCGCGCACACGTTCGCCCAGGCTCAGGCCGGCCTCAACATGCTGGACACCTCGCCGGTCGAATACGAATACACGAAGAATCCGTCGGGCGACGGCATGGTCACCCGCTTCGCGGACGGAGTGAAGATGATTCTTCACCGCGAAGGATGGTGGCGAGGCTCGTGCGGCATGCGCTTCGAGGGCACCGAGGGCTGGGTCTCGGCGGCCGACAAGTATGAGAAGCCCGAGGTCTCATCGCCCGCCCTGCTGGATGATTTCAAGAAGATTGTCGACGATTACATGGCCCAGACCGGACGGCCGATGAACCACGTGCGGGATTTCCTCAACTGCGTGAAATCGCGTCGCCCCACCGTGGCGAACGCGGAAGTCATGCACCATTCCATGTCCACGGTCCACGCGGCGAACATCTGCATGTGGCTCAAGCGCGACATGAAGTATGACCCGGCCAAGCAGGAATTCGTCAACGACGCAGAGGCCAACAAGCTCCGGTCGCGGGTGATGCGGGCGCCGTGGACAATCTGACATTCGGCTTTCCGGATGCGAATCCATCGACAAGAAACTGCCCGCGCCTGAAGGCGGGGGTAGCTTACTTATGTTGCAGCGGCCCCCCTCGCCGGCAGGCAGGCAGGCGTGCCGGCCGTTCCCTGGTCAATACACCTCAACGTCCGGCAGGGGCGCCGGACGCCACAGTTTTTCTTAAGCTGCTCTATTGCCAAGCGTCCCTTATGGGACTGAAGTAGGATGAAGGCGGGTGGCATCCGTGAGCTTGCGGACCAGATCGGGAACGACGGTTCCGCCGAGCCGTCGGCACTGGCGAATATCCGACCAGGCCTTGTCGTATTTTTTGAGATAGTAATAGGCGACGGCCCGGTTCCGGTAGGCGTCGGGAGAGTCGGGTTCCGACTCGATGGCCTTGCTGTAATCCTCGGCCGCCCGGGCGAAATCACCCATCCTGCTGTAAAGATTGCCGCGGTTGTACCTGGCACCGGCGTGGTCGGGCCTCAGTTCGACGGCACGGGTGTAGTCCCGGAGCGCCCGGTCGGGATCGTTCATGCCGGCGCTGGCAATGCCCCGGTTGTACCAGGCATCGGCGTAATCCGGTTTCAGCCCGATGGCCCGGTCGTACTCCTGAATCGCCCGGTCGAGGTCTCCCATCCGCCAATAGGTGTTGCCCCGGTTGCTGAACGCCTCGGCGTAATCGGGCCTTAATTCGATGGCCTTGGCGTAGTCCTCGAGCGCGCGGTCATACCGGCGCATCTTGCGGCAGGCAGTGCCGCGGTTGTTGTATGCTCCCGCGTGATCGGGCTTCCACTCAATCGCCTTCGTGAAATGGTTGATTGACTCGTCCAGGTCCCCCCTGCGCATCAACAGTTCGCCGAGATTGTTGTGGGCCATCCAGGCCGCCGGATTTTTCCTCAACGTGTCGCGCCAGAGGGTCTCGGCATCGGCGTATTTGCCGATCTGCCGCCAAGTCAGCATACAGAGCACGACCAGAATCACGGTAGAGACAGCGCGGACGGTCATCGGCCCCCGCCAACGGGCGGTCGATGCGCGCCCGGGCAGCGTTTGATTCGGGTTCAGCACGGTGGTGAGCGCGGCTGCAAGAGCGACGAGGAGGCTTAGGGTCGCCAAGTAGGCGAAGTGATCGGCCACGTACGAATATCGCATGGGATACACGTTGACGAAGCCCAGTGCAGGCAGCAGCGTGCCGACGAAGAACAGGGCTGCGGTGACGGGTCCGCGACCGGCGCGATGCCTGGCCAGCCACAAGGTGACCAGGACGGCCGTCGTCGCCACCGGATAGAGGTAGTGCGACCAGTTCGCCGCGTCGATCTGCCATCTCGGGTAGATGAATATGATGGGGTGCGGCCAGAGCAGTTTGGCCAGGTAGAACCAGGGAATCCGCCCGGCCAGCAGCAGTCGCTGGAGCCACGAGAGGGACCATTCCTCACCGACGGCCCCGACGTGCGAACGCTCGAGCCAGGCGGTGGCCAATCCCATCCCCATGCCCAGAATGAAGAAAGGCAGCAACCCGAGTACATCGCGCCGCAGGATGCGGCCCCGCTTCCACCAGAGGACCAGCAGAACCGCGGCCGGCCAGGTACATGCGACCGTTTTGCCGAGCAGCGCGCAGATAAACAGAACGAGTGAGAGGAAGTACCAGCGGCGACGCCCGAGTAAGCCCGCCTCGGCGAATCCGCCGTGAGCCAGGCCCATGTGGTGCAGCCAGGCCCATGCCGCGGCCAGATAGAACGCCCCGCAGAGCACATTTTTGCGTTCGGTGATCCAGGCCACGGATTCCACCTGGACGGGGTGAACGGCAAACAGAGCCGCCGCCAGCCATGCACCAGGGACCGCGAGCCGACGCAGGATGATGAACAGGAGGCAGGCGTTCAAACCCTGGAGCAGCATGTTGGTGAGGTGGTAGCCGGCTGGATTGAGTTTCCAGATTTGATACTCGATCCAGAAGCTGGTGAAGGTGAGCGGGTAATACTGGGGCGTGGCCCCGGGCTCGAACCAGATCCGGCCAAGGCCGTCAAAGCTGCGCAACGCGCGGTTGTTGGTGACATAATCATCGTCGTCCCAGATGTATCCGCATTGCAGGGCCGGCAGGTAAGCCGCCAAGATGATGACGACGAGCAACAGGGAAGCGAGCCCCCCCCTGGTGCGCGCGGCGGCCGACGATGAGGACACCCGTATAGCGGAGAGCCGGTCTCCGGACTTGCCGGGCTTTGGCGATTTCATGCCAGTATTCACGGCCTGCGGCTTCAAGGACAGCGCGTCGGAACCGGACGAATAACCGGAAGGCACGCGAAACGATCAATTATCGAGCGGTCGCAGCCGGATGTTCCGGTACTCGATCGGTGCGCCTTCGGACTGGAGGCAGATCGCCCCGCTGGTCACGTTGCAGTCGGTCGCGTGGTTCACCAGCGTGCCGTTCACCTTCACGAGCACTTCGTTGCCCCGGCAGGTGATCTCGATGTGGTTCCACTCGCCGAGCGGTTTTTCCACGTCGTCGACCAGCCGGAGATGGCGACGGCCCTTGCGGCGTTTCTCGATGTCGGTGACCGTGAGTTCAGTGCCGATGATCCAGAAGTCGCCGGCAGCACCGTTGGCGAGCTGCACCTCGATCGACTTCGGCCAGACGCCGAGGACACCCGGTGTCGAGGTGTGGACCAGGACGCCGTTGTTTCCCGGGTGCTCGGGGTCCGGCCAGCGCCATTCCACATCCAGGACATAGCTCTCGTAATCTTTCAGCGTCCGGAGGTAACCGGCGGGTTTGCCCTTGCAGGACAGCACGCCGTCCTTGACCGACCAGACATCGTCCATGCCCACCCCGGGCTGATCGAGCACGAAAGTCCAGCCGGACAGATCCCGGCCGTTGAAGAGTTCCACGCCCTGCGGCTTGTCGGCCTGCGGTGCCCCTGCCTCCGGTGCCTGAGCCGACGCCGGACCGCCCTGCTCTCTTGAGTCACAGCCGATCCAGGACATCCCCGCCAGAACGATGAATACCGTCAGAAAACTTCGCATGATGACCTCCAGAGCCATGTGACATCGGTCCTCGCCAGAGAGCGTTGGCGGCCCGAACCGCCCGACCGGGGCATTATAGTCACTCGATACAGGTCGCGCAACATCGGGGATTTCCTGCCGCGGCAATATAATGACCCCCCGCGGCGTTAAAAGCAGGAACTCCGACAAAACGTTTGTGCAGGACCGGCAATGTGCTGGGGCAGCATCTTGCCGGTCTGTCGGCGGCATGGAAGACCGTTCCGCGCTGTCAGCAGAGAAGCGAAAGGATATGTGATGAGACCGCTGCGGATTCTGACCTGGATTACGGCACTGACCATCGCGTTCGGCGCATGCTCGCAGGCCCAGGAACAGTCCCGGCCGGCCGACCCGCAGAAGCGCCAGGCGTTGATCCAGCGATTCGATAAGGACGGCGACGGCCAACTCAGCCAGGAGGAACGGCAGGCGGCATTAAAGGAATGGCAGAAGCAACGAGGCGACAAGGGCGGATCGCGTCGCCTGCCACCCGGCGTCAAAGCGATGCGCGACATCGAGTATGCCCGTGTCGACGGCCACTCCTTGAAGCTGGATCTCTATCTCCCCGCCGACGCGCCGAAGCCCATGCCGGTGATCGTCTTCATTCACGGCGGCGCCTGGCGGTCAGGCAGCAAGAACACCTGTCCGGCTCTGTCGATGACCACCAAGGGCTTTGCCGTCATGAGCATCGACTATCGGCTGACGGACGTGGCTGCGTTTCCGGCCCAGATCCACGACTGCAAAGGGGCGATTCGCTGGGTGCGGGGACATGCGAAGGAGTACGGCTTCGATCCTGACCGCATCGGGGTGTGGGGCAACTCGGCAGGCGGACACCTCGTCGCCCTGCTTGGCACGTCGGGCGGCGTCAAGGAAATCGAAGGCGACGTCGGCGGAAATCTGACATTCTCCAGTCGCGTCCAGGCAGTGGCGGATTTCTGCGGGCCGACCAGCTTTCGGCTGGAGGATGTCAAGGGACTTGAGCAAGCCGAGGAAGGCAAGACACCCGAGGCCCTGCGACTTCTGCTCGGGGGCACCGTTCAGGAAAAAACCCGCGAAGCCCGACTGGCCAGCCCGGCTGAACACGTCACCCCGGATGATCCACCCTTCCTGATCGCACACGGGGAGAAAGACAACGTCGTCCCCGTTCAGCAGGCCCGCATCCTGGCCGCCGCGTTGAAGAAGGCGGGGGTCGAGACCGTGCTGCACATCGACCCGAACGCAGGTCACGGCGTCGGCAATCCCCAGACCATCGGGATGGCCGAGGAGTTCCTCGTCAAGCACCTGAAAGGGAAATCCAACGAGCCGGCGACAAAGAGCGCGCCCTGACACGAGGTTGAGCAGGAGCCCGCCGATTCAGCGGTTCTCGAAGCCGATCTTGTCGATGCTGCCGCCGCGTGTCACCCGATCGAGTTGAAGCAGCCCGACGAGCAGATAGCCCACGCCATCGACTGCCTCGTAGTAAGGCTTGCCGGGGTGGCCTCGGAACAGGCCGCGGTAGTACAAGCGAGAAACCGCCTCGTCAGCCACCTCGCGGGCGAAATCAAGGTATTCCCACCCACCGGTCAGCGCGTGCATGTGCAACAGGAATGAGATCGTTCGTTTTGCCGTACAGGAACGCGAACGCGCAGGCGATCTCGCCGGCCGTAAACGCGAAGTCGCATCCGGGCTTGCCGTCGTCGTGGCGATTGATCAGGCCTGTCGTTTTGTCCGCCACGTGCCACTGCCAGATGGCCTCGATCTCCCGTTGCGTCGCCTTCGGGCCGACCTCCCAGAGCTGCGGCCACATCGCACGTTGGAAGCGGATCTCGTGGAAATTACCGACGTGGCCGTCCTTTTTGTCCTGGTAAACGTCGTAATGCCGGTGCCAGCCCCACCAGATCAAACCCTTCTCGTCGACCAGCCGGCTTAGGTAGCACGCAATCTCCTTGTTCGCGAAGTCGGCGTACCTGTCGTCGCCGGTGACGCGGCTGAGCAGGTACATCGCATGCAGCGCGGGCTGGTCCAGATACAGGTTGGCGCCGGCCGGCCCGCGCCGGCCACGTCGGCCGACACGGTCCTCCTCCTCCGGCGGCAACGGATCACGCGGGCAGTCGCGCGTTTGCACGTCGAGGATCGTGACGAGGATCGGCAGGTGCTCCGGCCCATAACGATCGGTGCCATACTGCATGAGCAGGTCGAGGCATTCACGAACGTAGTCGATGTAGGGGCGCTTCGCGACGTCAGCGGGTGTGATGCCGCTGTCCAATACCACCGGCTGCGTCGCCGTCGGCTGTGTTGCCGACCGGGCCAACGCGCCGACGACGGTCAAAAGAATCACGAAGATCGATATGATCCGCTCGTGTATCGTGTCCCCTCTCCTGCTCCGCGTTTTGTGAGTCATATCTCCAGGGCGATGTCCATGTCACATCGCCATGATCTCGTCCATGGCCGTGCTGGTGCGCGCCAGCAGGCTCGGGTCCCAGGGCATCATCTCGGCGACGAGCGTGGAGTCGTAGCCGACCGCTCGGAGGGCCTTCATGATGTCGGCCCAGGGGACCTGCCCGGCACCGAGGGCGCAGAACGAGTAGGCGCCGAGGAAATTGAAGTTCTCGGAGTAATCCTTGATGTGCACGCGGCGGATGCGCTTGCCGAGCAGCTCGATCCAGTGCGGCGGGTGCTGGTGATAGCCCATCAGGTTGCCGACGTCCAGGTAGATGCCGCATCGGGCCGATTTGAACGAGTCGACGAAATCGCGGAACTCGATCGGGGAATAGAACAACCCGTTCCAGACGTTCTCGACGCACAGATCGACGCCGACCTTCTCAGCCACGTCGAGCAGGCGTTTCGTCGCCTCGCGGGCCCGGTCGACGGCCACGTCGTAGCGGATCAGGTCCGGGCATAGCGGCGTCTTGACCACGCCGGGGACGAACAGCATCGCCTTGCAGCCGAGCCATGCCGCCCGCTGCAGGGCAGCGGCGTGCAGGTCGATCGCCTTGGCGCGGATGGCCGGGTCGTCACTGGTTGGGTTGAACCCCCAGCTCATGCCGCTGGCCAGCGTCTCGGCGACCAGGCCGTTCTTGCCAACGGCGGCCCGGATCTTCTCGCATTCGGCCTGCGAGGTGTTGACGTTCAATGCCCCGTCCGGCGCGATACACAGCTCGATGCCCGCGAAGCCGGCCTTCTTCGCCTGAGCCAGGGCGTCGTCCACGGGGTGGGTGCCGGCCAATCCGTCTTTCATCGCCCAATAGCTGATGCACTTGATCATGGTCGCCTCCTTCACTGGCAAGCCGGTCGGATGCAGCGATCCCTGTCGGGTCGCGTGTGAACGCTCACTCCGGGGACATTCTGACCGAGGGCGTGCGACGTGTAAAGAAGACGGGGCTTGTGGGCAGTTTGATCAGGCCTGGCTGACGCGGTGAATGGCAATGTCCTGCCCGGCCACGAGTCGGGCCATGCCGGCCGGTTCGCTCGGCAGTACCGCAAGCTGCACCGGCCGGCTCGGAGCATAAGTCAGCCCGGCCGACGCCGACAGCCGCGGACGCTGCTCCGGCGGCAACGCCTCCTGCACCATCCGCAGGAAACATATCGGCT
>DATIKE010000180.1:0-10909 GCA_035477895.1 Phycisphaerae bacterium | reverse complement strand
GGCGATAGCCGAAGCCGGCCTCGGCGGCGACCAGACGTTTGATCTCCCCCCGGCCGTCGACGACGGTCAGGCCGCGGACCACGTCGGCGATCTGTCCCCATCTGCCGCCGGCGTTCATGCGGACGATGCCGCCGAGTCGGCCGGGGATGCCCGCCAGCCCTTCCAGGCCGGCCAGTCCCCGGCGAGCCGACTCGCGCACCAGCCGATACATGTCCGCCCCACCACCGGCCGTTACCTCGACCGGACCACCCGGTACCGCGGCGGCCTGCGGCCATTCGATCCGCGCGAACACCGGCGTATCCAGCCGAATCACCATGCCGTCCACGCCCTCGTCGCTGACCAGCAGGTTCGCGCCGCGCCCGAGGACGTAAACCGGAATGTCCTCATCGGCGCAGCGGCGGATAACCAAGGCGAGTTCCTCGACGCTGGGCGGCCGGGCCACCCAGCGGGCCGGGCCGCCCACGCCATAGGTGGTATACCGAGCCAGCGGCTCGTTCTCGACCACTATCTCCGGCATGTCGGAAAAGAACTTCTTCATCACCGGTTCCGCATATCCTCTGCCCGGCCCGCGGGCGGACGCGAATGCCCATCGTCGCCGGACTGGAGCCCCCAGGCCGTCAATGCCCCGACCCGTGGCCGTTGCCCAGGTGTCGCAACAGATCGTCCGCGACCTGCCAGACGTTGCCGGCCCCCATCGTCAGCACCAGGTCGCCAGGCTGGACCATACCGGCCAGCCGATGCACGATCTGCTCGAAGCCGGGCTCGTAGCGGGCGTCTCCGCCGTGCGAGCGAATCCGATCGACCAAGGCCCGCGAATCGATCAGGTCGCGTTCCGTCTGGCTGTCGCGGACGAAGTAGATATCCGGCACGACGACCACGTCGGCCGCCCCGAAGCTTCGCGCGAAGTCGTTCAGCAGAAATCGGGTGCGCGAATGCTGGTGCGGCTGAAAGACCACATAGAGTTTACGCGGGTTGTAGTACTCGCGGGCCGCCTTGATGGTCACCTGCAACTCGGTGGGGTGATGGGCGTAATCGTCGACCACGTTGACGCCGCCGGCGCACCCGTGCCAGGTCATCCGCCGCCCGGCGCCCCGGAAATCCCCGATGGCCCTGGCGATGGTTTCCGGCTCAATGCCGCCGCCGTGGAAGCAAAGAGCCATCGACGCCAGGGCATTGGCCACATGGTGCCGGCCGGGAATCGACAACTGCACCTCGGCCAGCGCCCGGCCCTCGTGCAGCACTCGGAACCGAAAGCAGCCGCGCTGATCGCCCAGGATCTCCGGGCGCCAGTCCTGCTTGCCCTCGAAACCGAATGTCTCGATGCGGGCATGGGCGGACACGGCGGCCTTGAGGGCGTGACGGTCCTCGCCGTTCACCACCAGCACGCCGTCGCCCGACACCTGGGAGGCGAAATCCGAAAAGGCGTCCACAATCTCGTTCAGGTCGCGGTAGTAGTCGAGGTGGTCTTCCTCGAGGTTCAGGATCGCGGCATAGCGGGCCCGCAGGTTGAGAAACGAGCGGTCGTATTCGCAGGCCTCGACGACGAAGTGCGGGCCGTCACCCACGCCAGAGCCGCCCCCGAGCTGGTGCACCTCGGCGCCGACGACGAAAGACGGATCGACCCCGGCCTGACGAAGCACGAAGGCGGTCATGGCCGTCGTGGTGCTCTTGCCGTGCGTGCCGGCGATCGCGACGCCCGCGCGGTCGGCCATCAGCAGGCCGAGCAACTCGGCATACTTCAGGATCGGCAGGCCGCGGCGCCGAGCCTCGACGATGTCCGGGCTGTCATCCTTGACCGCCGCCGAACGGACCACGAGGTCGCAGTCGGCCGGGAGGTGGCTAACTTTCTGGTCGAAGACGACGCAGGCGCCCTGGTCGGCCAGCGGCCCCAGCCCGGGGGACGTTTCACGGTCGGTTCCGCTGACCAGCGCCCCGCGCCTGAGCAGAACCGCGGCCGCCCCGCGCATGCCACAGCCGCCGATACCGACCATGTGGACCTTCAGCCCGGGCCTGAGCCGTTTTGGCACGGACCGGGGCGCCACCGCCCCCGGCACCCTCGCTGTTGCACTGCCCGCGCCCCCCATCGGCGGATACTCCGGTTTTCCTGCCGCGCTGCCATCGGACCTGCGGCGCGTCCCTGCACCTTCAGCCATCGGGCCATCCTCTCCCGGACAAAAAATCCTCGATTGCCTCGGGCCTACCGCACGGAAGAGCGCATGCCCTCCGCCAACACACAATAGGGATCTTTTTGGAACCTCGAGTCGCCGGTTCCGTCCGGCCCGATGCCGAGAACATTCCCTCGCTCGACAGGCCGGCTCACGGCAAGCGTGAGCGGCCGCCGGCGTCGCGCCACGCCGGTTGCCTGAGTATTCTAACCCCACGAGGTGCGGGTTCCAAGCGAAAACGCATCTCACGGCGCGTAATTCACCACCCCCGGCGCTATCCGGAACCGTACCCTCGCCCCTGAGCCAATATCAATGAATATCGGGACTTGCCTTGAGAATCCTTGAGGGCGGTTCAAGGCAATCAGGCCGTGCGCCGCGCAGGGGAACTCACAGCCGGCGAAGTGCAAAACTCACAACCCGCGGCAAGCCTGGAATCCGCTGCCGAAAGCAGGCGATCCGCGATCAGGTCCGCTGAATCAGGATGATCCAGCGCCCCAGCGGCCTCAGCCATCGCCGAGCGGCGAGCCTCGTCGCGCATCAAGTCCCGCAGTACCGGACCCAACCGCTCCGCGTTGACCGCCGCATCCCTGGAATCGTCGATCAGCGCGGCCGCCCCGGCGCCGGCCAGGACCATCGCGTTGTGTCGCTGGTGCTGATCGCGGTGATAGGGATAAGGCAGCAGAATCGAAGCTCTGCCGACCGCCTGGATCTCGGCCAGCGTGGACGCACCCGCCCGTGAAACGATCACATCGGCGGCGGCCATGGCCTCGGGCATCCGCGGCGTGAAGGGCAGCACCCGTGTTTTCGGTGCCGATTTGCCCACCCCGCCTCCCTGTGTTGCGTAGGCCTCGGTCACCCGGGCGGCGTCGGCCTCACCCGCCAGGTGCAGTACCTGCCAGCCGGTCCAGTCGAGGCGATCCGCCAGCAGGATCATCGCCTCGTTGATCGTGCGGGCACCCTGTGACGCCCCGGTGACCAGCAGCGTGTGCAGCGCGGGGTCCAGATCGAACGATCGCAGAATGGCTTCGGTGTCCGGCCTGAGGGCCCGAAACTCCGGGCGTACGGGGCAGCCGGCCACCTCGACAGGGGCCGACACCGGGAAATGGTCCCGGGTCACGTCCCACTGGGCAAAGATGCCGGTCAGGCCGGCCCGGCGGCCCAGGTAGCGGTTTGCCCGGCCGGGAACCGCATCCGGATTCAGCAGGAATGTGGGGATGCCCAACGACAGGGCGACGTGGACCGGCGGCCCGGAGGCGTACCCGCCGGCACCGATGACGGCGGCCGGCCGACGCCGTTCGAATACCCGTCTGCACAGGGCCACCGACTCCCGCCATCGCCGCCAGAATCGCGGCCACTGCCAGGGGCGGGTCGTGAACGGCAGGACACCCAGCGGAATCGCCTCGACGCCGGCCGCCCCCAACACCTGCCGATCGATCGGCCGTTGAGTGCGGAAGAACGACACGTCCGCCGCCGGGCATCGCCGGCGAAGCGATCCGACGATCGACAGCGCGGGGAAGAGGTGCCCGCCCGTCCCGCCGCCGGCAAAAACGAACCAGGGAAGACGATCCTCCGTTACCTCTAAACACATCTACCGGGCCTCCGCCGGCGTGGATGCCTGTCCGTTGTCCGCGGACAAAGGCAACCCCCGCCGTGGAATGTTCGCCAGAATGCCCACCAGGGCGCCTATCACGATCGCGCCGGAACCGCCGGCCGACACCAGCGGCAGGGCAATGCCCTTGGTCGGCACGGACACGGTGACGACCGCGATGTTCATGGCCGCCTGCAGCCCGACGGTCAGGGTGATGCCGAAGGCCAGCAGCCGGCCCATCGGGTCGGCACACCGGGTGAACACCTCCCGGCCGTTCCACACCAGGGCGATCATCAGGCCGATGACCGCCACCGCCCCGATCATGCCGAGTTCCTCGCAGATGACCGCGAAGATGAAATCGGTGCGGGCGGCCGGCAGATATCCTTTCACGAAACCGTTGCCCAGGCCGCGTCCCCACCAGCCGCCGCTGGCGATAGTGCATAGCGACTGGATGGCCTGATACCCCTTGCCCTCGGGGTCCTTCCAGATATCCAGGAAGGTCGTGAGACGATCCATGCGGTGCGCCCGGCTGACGAGCAGATAACCGAACGCCGGGACCGCCGGCAGAACGAGCAGGAAGAGATGACGCCACTTGGCCCCGCCGGCCAGCAGCATCGCTCCGCCGACCGCCGCCAGCAGGGCGGCCGTCCCGAAGTCCTCAATGCCCACGACGCCCACGCTCGCGCCGATGGCCACCACCGCGGGCAGGAATCCCTTCCAGAACTTGCGGATGTCCGCCCGACGGGCGATCCACACCGCCAGGAAAAGAGTCAAGGCGACCTTCACCACCTCCGAGGGTTGGATTCGCAGTCCCCAACTGGCCGGCCCGAAACCGAGCCAGCGGCGGGCATTGTTCACCTCCAGCCCGATACCGGGCACCAGCACCAGGGCCGATCCCCCCAAGGCGATTAACAGCAGGATCATCGAAGGCAGCCCGCCGGCCCGGCCCCAGATGCGGTACGACACCTGGGTCATGATCAACATGGCCACCAGTGCACCAATCAGGAACACCAGTTGTCGCAACGCCGGGTACTGCCAGAAGGGCCAGCCGATCATCGGCTGATCGATGGTCGCGGCGGCCGAGAAGGTCATCACCGCGCCCAGGCCCATCAGCCCGGTCGCGATCGCCACGATGGCGGCCGACACCGTCCGGCCCCGGGTCCAGCCGTGGGCCTGACTTTCCACACCCAGGTCAGGCGGAGCGCCCTGAGCAACCGTGTGCTTCCATGTCACATCGCTCATGATCACATCCTCACAGGCACACCTGCGAACCGAACGGCGATCCGGGTGCGCAAGGGGGGCGAAACCACAAAGACTCAAAGGCACCAAGAAGAACAATATGGATTGCCCATCAACCGGCAATTCCGAGCGTAATCCAATCAAGCGCGCTCATCCTGATGCCCTCTTCTGCTTTTGCTTTGTGTCTTCGTTTCTTTGTGGTTCATACACGTTCCCGATCGATCGATTCCTGCGTCTCATCGCAGCTTCACCGTTGCCAGGGCGATCGCGGCGAATATGACCGACAACAGCCAGAAACGCATCACGGTCTGCGTCTCGGTCCAGCCGCCCAGGTGGAAATGGTGGTGGACCGGAGCGACGCGGAAGATCCGCTTCCCGCCCGACAGCTTGAAGTATCCCACCTGCAGGAGCACCGAGGCGGCCTCGATCACGAACACCCCGCCGACGATCAGGAGCATCAGTTCCTGCCGGGTGGCGATGGCCACGAAACCGATCAACCCGCCCAGGGGCAGCGATCCGGTGTCGCCCATGAACACCTGGGCGGGAAACCCGTTGTACCAGAGAAAGCCCAGACACGCCCCGAGCATGGCCCCGCACAGCACCGCCAGCTCGCCGGTTTCCGGGATATAGGGGAAGAGCAGATGCTCGGCCCGCATCGCATCGCCGCTGATGAACGCGAAAGCCAGGAACACCAGACAGCACAGGGACATGCAGCCGGCCGCCAGACCGTCCATTCCGTCGGTCAGGTTGACCGCGTTGCTCGTGCCGGTGGTCACCAGGATGGTGACGATCAGAAACGCGGGGGTGCCCAGCAGAATGCCGTGCTTGTAGAAGGGCACGGTGAGAATGCGGAACGACTCGATCGGATCTTGCCCGTGGGCAATCGCCCAGCGCTCGGCGTATTGGCCGTTCTTGTAAATGAAGGTTCCCAGAAGTACCGCCAGGGCGATCTGGAAGAGCAGTTTCTCGTACATCCTGAGGCCGTCGCGGGTTCCGGTGCGCCGGCCGGCGGTGAGCTTGAGCCAGTCGTCGACCCCGCCCAGCACCGCCAGCCAGACCATGCAGAACAAACTCATGCGGATGTAGTAGTTGCCGAGGTCGGCCAGCAGCAGCACGCCCGCGGCCACCGCCATCACGATCAGGATACCGCCCATCGTGGGGGTGTTCTGCTTGTCCCGGGTCAGCTCGTTGAGGGCCTTGTGGTCGAATTCCGGCCGATCGCCGATCTTGTAGCGGATCAGGAACCGGATCACCTTGGGCGCCAGCAGAACCACCACGAAGAACCCCAGCAGGACGGCACTGGTGGCGCGGAAGAGCACGTCCTTGTACGCGTAAGGCCCCTCGGGGTAGTCGAGCCAGTAATCGATGAGATGGTAGAGCACCTGTCGTCTTCACCTGTGGCCTTTTCCCGCCGCCGACCGGGCGAACGGGGGGCATTCAAGTTTTCACTCGCCTTGCGCCGGGCCACACAGCGGACTGCTTCGATGACTGCCGGCGCGGCGATGCCTTCGCCCACTTGCGGGCCGCCTCGACCAGCTTCTCGAGGGCCATCGCCCGTGAGCCCTTCACCAGCATCGTGTCGCCCGGACGGAGCAGCGATCCGAGCCGCCGCCGGGCCAGATCCGTCGTGGCGTAGGCATGGACCTCGACGCGGTCCCGGCTCGATTCCTTGATCGCCTGCCGCACGAGCCTGGAGTACTCTCCGACCGCGATGACAACGTCGACCGCGCTCTGACCTATGCGACTGGCGACCTCGCGGTGCAGGTCGGCCGCGGCCGGCCCGAGTTCGTGCATGTCTCCGACGACCAGCACCCGCCGACCCGACGCCGGCATCGAGACCAGTACGTCGACCGCCGCCGCCATCGAGGCCGGGTTGGCGTTGTACGCGTCGTTGATCAGCGTCAGCGACCCGACGCGCTGGGAGTCCAGCCGCATCGGCGGCAGCTCGAACGTCGCCAGGCGCCGGGCGATCTGGTCGTCGGTCATGCCGAACCGCCGGGCCACGCCGATCGCCGCCAGGGCATTGAACACGTTGTGCCGCCCGGGCACGTTCAGCCGGTACACGAACCGGTCATTGACCTTGAATTCCTGCGTCACCCGCAGGCCGTGCGTCTCGTCCGAGGGCAGTTCCGTCGTCTTCAGCCCCGTGAGTCGAAGGTCCGCCTCCGGCCATTCGCCGAACATCACCTTCTTCACCCGGGCGTACTGGCGGTCGTGCTCGAGCAGCCAGCGGAGCAGTTCGGAGTCGGCGTTGATCAGCGCGCAGCCGTCCGGGCGAAGCTCGGTCAGCAGCGACAGCTTCTCCACCGCGATGCCCTCCAGGCTTCCGAGACCCTCCAGGTGAACCGGAGCGATGCCGGTGACGACCGCGATCTCCGGCTCGACCAGCCGGGCCAGGGCGGCGATCTCGCCGGGCGCGTTCGTCCCGACCTCGCAGACCACGAACTCCTCGTCGGGCTCGGTGCTCAGCAGGGTGAGCGGCACGCCGATGCGGTTGTTGAAGCTCTTGATCGACCCCCGGCCTTTCCATCGCCCGGACAGGACGTGGGCGATCATGGTCTTGGTCGTGGTCTTGCCGTTGCTGCCGGTCACCGCGATGACGGTCACCGACCCGCCGATCACCGTCCGCCGGTACCAGCGGGCCAGCCGGCCCAGGGCTGACACCGTGTCGTCCACGCGGATCAGCACCGCGCCGGGCGGCAGCCCGACGGGATCCGTGCCGGCCGGGGCAAAATCGCTGTTGACCACCGCCGCCAGCGCCCCCTTGACCAGGGCCTCACCGACAAAACCGTGCCCGTCGAAGTTCGGACCCCGGATGGCCACGAACAGATCGCCGGCCTGGATCGCGCGCGAATCACTCGCCACGCGCGTGACCCGACCGACCGGCATCGGCCGATCGATCGTGCCCTCCAGGGCCGTCACCACCTCTTCCAGCATCAAAGGTTTCATTGATAACCGTCCGCTTCCTGCCGCTCCGTGGTGAGCGGCTCCGGGCGCCACACCGGGAAGCCCGGGCCGTCAACCGACCGGCTTCGCTTTCAATGCCTCCACCGCCACCGCCGCGTCGTCGAAATCGATCTTCCGCGGACCGATGACCTGATACGTTTCGTGACCCTTGCCCGCCAAAAGCACGACATCACCGGCGCCGGCCATCTCCATCGCCCGATGAATTGCCGCCCGGCGGTCCGGATCGACCGTCACCCGCGGGCGATCCTCCGGCGCGAATCCCGTGAGGATCTCCTCGATGATCGCCTGCGGGTCCTCGGTCCGCGGGTTGTCGCTGGTGATGATGACGCGGTCGGCCAGCCGCGCGGCCACCCGGGCCATTCTGGGGCGCTTCGTCCGGTCCCGATCACCGCCGCACCCGAACAACACGGTCAGTCGGCCCCGGGTCAGCGGCTTCAGCGCGGACAGCACGTTGGCCAGCGCGTCGTCGGTGTGAGCATAATCCACGAGCACGGCAAAGCCGGCACCGTCGGTGTTTATGGCCTGCAGTCGGCCGGGCACGCAGCTCACGGCCTCCAGGCCCTCGGCGATCGCGTCGAGGTCCACGTCCAGGGCCACCGCCGCCCCCGCCGCCGCAAGACAGTTCTGCACGTTGTGCCGCCCGACCAGCCGCGAATCAACCTGCCGGCTGAAAACCCGTCCCTTGCGGGCCGGATATCGGGCCGACAGCTCGAACCGGGTGCCGGCCGCGGTCATCTCGCGCACCGTCGCCTGCACGTCGAAGGGCCCGGCGCCGGAAGAACCATTGCCGTTGCTCCCCACGATGCCGTAACTCAATAGACCGGCCCGGCAATCGGCCACCATCGCCTCGCCGGACGGGTCTTCCGCGTTCACCACCGCCGTCGCCTGCGGCTCCAGCGAATCGAACAGCCGCTTCTTGGCCCGCAGATAGGCGTCCATCGTCTTGTGGTAATCCAGGTGGTCGCCGGTCAGGTTGCTGAACACCCCAACCGCAAAGCGCAGCCCGTCGCATCGCCCCTGGTCCAGCGCGTGGCTGGAGACTTCCATTACCGCGTGGGTCGCGCCGGCGCCGGCCGCCTCAGCCAGGTAACCCATCAGTGTCGCCGCGGGTGGCGTGGTCATGTCCGCGGTGATGGTCCGCGAAATCAGGTCGTACTGCACGGTCCCCAGCATCGCGGGCTTGCAGCCGGCCTCCTTCAGAATCGAGCTCAGCAGAAAACAGAACGTGCTCTTGCCGTTCGTGCCGGTGATCCCGACGACCTGGAACGTTCCTTTTTTCTGGAGCCGGTCGAGCCCGTACAACACCACCGCCAATCGACCGGCCGCCCCCCGCGCATCCGGCACCCGCAGGCACGCCACACCCGCGGGAACTTCCACCGGTCGCTCGCACACCACGGCGGCCGCGCCCGCCTGAATGGCAGCGGCCACGTAGTCATGCCCGTCGGCCTGCGTCCCGCGAACGGCGACAAAACATGCCCCCGGGCGAACTTCACGCGAATCCTCGGCCACCGCGTTAATCATGGGATTCGCCGGCCCGGCCCAGCACGGACTCAGGCCCGCTTTGACCACCAGCCGATCGAACGGCAAAGCAGACGTGGGCGGCGGACAGGCGATCATGGGGCATCCCCTCTCATGGTCGGCGGTCAAGGGCCAGTGACGCCGGCTTTCCTGTGGCCGCCGGTTTCTCGTCGGGCGGTATATCCAGGTACGGCAGCACGTACGCCAACACCGTCCGAACGGACGGGGCCGCCACGGCCGAACCGTAATAGGCGATCCGCCTGTTGGGCTTGCGCACCTGGACCAGGCAGACGATCTCGGGATCGTCGGCAGGCACGCCGGCGATGAACGTTCCCAAATAGGCGTCCGGCTCGTAGCCCCGCCGGTCCGTCCGGGGCACCTGGGCCGTCCCGGTCTTTCCCATCACCTGCCACTGATCCAGGCGGCAGTTCCGGCCGGTGCCCTCGTTGACCACCTTGGCCAGGATACCCCGCATCGTGGCGGCAACGTCGGCCCGAACCACGGTGCCGAGATCTCCGACCCTGGTGTGATCCTCGATCACTTCGCCGTTGCGGTCAACCACGGCCGCCACCACTCGCGGCCTGATTTTTTGCCCCCCGTTGATCAGCCCGCAGAACGCGGTCGCGAGCTGGATCGGCGTCACCGCCAGTTCCTGCCCCATCGGGACGGAAGTCGTGGTGAAGGAGTTCCAGCTTTTCAGAGGCATCAGGATGCCTTCGCCCTCGCCCGGCAGGTCGATCCCGGTCTGCGAGCCGAACCCGAACTGCTTCAGGGCCCGGTGCATCCGCATGTTGCCGAGCCGCTGGCCGAGAATGGCCATGCCGATGTTGCTTGAATGGATCATGATCTGCTCGACGGTCAGGCTGCCGTATGGCTCGTGGTCGCTGAGCCGGCGGGCGCCGGTCACGTACAGACCGTTGTGGCAGAAAATGGACTCCGTGGGTTTGGTCACCCCTTCCGCCAGGGCCGTGGCCATCACAAACTGCTTGAACGCGCTGCCCGGCTCCATCGGGTCGGTCAGGATGCGGTTGCGGCGACGCTCCGGCTTGTACTTGTTGGCCTCGGCCGGGTCGTACGTCGGCGCGCAGGCCATCGCCAGGACCTCGCCCGTCTTGACCGACATCACCAGTCCGACGGCGCACTCGGCCTGAAACCGCTCGACCGCCCCGCCGACCTCTTTCTCGAGCACCTCCTGGATGTTCGCATCCAGGGTCAGCACCACGTTCATGCCGTCCCGGGGCGCAACGTAGCTGTCCGGCTCCTGAAAGATCGCCCTCCGCTGTACGTCGCGGTAGACCACGCGCTTGCCGGGCGTCGCCTTGAGATACTTCTCGTATGCCAGTTCGACGCCTTCCAGGCCATGAGCGTCGGCCCCGACGAAGCCGATGACGTGGGCCGCCAGCTTGCCCATCGGATAGGAGCGGACCGGCTC
>DATIKE010000179.1:0-2318 GCA_035477895.1 Phycisphaerae bacterium | reverse complement strand
AGGCCGTCCGGCTGTGCCAGGACGACTTCATCCCGTGGAAGCAGGGGGTCAGTCTCTGAGTTGGACAGACTGCGTCTCAGGCCGTGATCCTGCGTTGCGCGGCCCTTTTGTGACTGCTCACATACTGGTCAGTATGCTGCGCATCCCAAAAGACCGCGCGCCTTGGCTGACGGCCTGATACTTGTCTTTGACAACCTGAAGCGGTATGGCTCTGGTTGTCGCAACTGCCGTTACCGGGAAGACCGGGAAAAGCCGCCGGTGCGGGGCATTGCGCTGAATGGAGAACGTGATGCGAGCAATCATGCTGAAGGCTCCCATGGACATCTCGATCATGGACGTCCCGCCGCCGGAGCAAAAGACCGGCGAGGTGATGATCCAGGTTCACGGGATGGGGATCTGCGGGTCGGACATCGCGGCCTACAAGGGGGTCAACCCGCTGGTGTCGTACCCGCGCATCATCGGCCACGAAATCGCAGGCGTGGTGCTGGAGGCGCCCCCGGGCGACCGGAGCTTCGCGCCCGGCGACCGGGTGGTCGTCGAGCCCTACGTCTACTGCGGGGCCTGCTATCCGTGCACGCAGGGCCGGACCAACTGCTGCGAGAACCTGAAGGTCCGCGGCGTGCACGTCGACGGCGGCATGTCCGAACAGTGCGCGCACCCCCGCCACCTGGTCCACAAGGTGCCCGCCGGGGTTTCGTGGGAGCGGCTGGCCATGGTCGAGCCTTTGACCATATCGATCCACGCGATCAGGCGCGCACGCGTGGCGCGGGGCGAGCATCTCGCGGTGACCGGCGCCGGCCCCATCGGTTTGCTGGCCGCGCTCTACGCGCAGGTGATCGGGGCGGTGCCGATCGTTATCGACCCGATCGACGAACGCCTGGCGACCGCGCGCAGCCTGGGAGTGCCGTTTGGGGTCAACCCACTGCGGGAAAACGCGGTCGACCGCATCCGCGAGATCACCGGCGGCAGGATGGCGGAGGCGGTGATCGAGGCCTCGGGCAGCGAGGGTGCCATCCGCAGCAGCATCGACTACGCGGCCTATTCGGGCCGGGTTGCGCTGGTCGGCTGGCCCAAGGCGGAGGTTGCGCTTCCGACCGCGCTGTTCACGAAGAAAGAGCTCGACGTGGTGGGCTCGCGCAACAGCCGGCAGGCGTTCGCCGAGAGCGTTGAACTGGTGGCGGCGGGCAGGATCGACGTGGCGGCCATGATCACGCGGACGGTGCCGTTCGAGGACTCGCCGGAGGCCGTGCGGGAGATCGCGGCCCATCCGGAAAACTTCATGAAGGTGGTGGCCTTGCTGCCGGCCGGGGGATGACGGCGGGCCGTCTGCGGGGGGCTATGCACGCAGGTCGGGATCGGCCCCCGCCGGCAGCCGGCGGGGGCCGGGTCGAGCGGCAGGCTATTTCAGCCGCCCCAGTTCCTTCATGATGACCTCGTACTCGACCGTTTTCTTTTTCACGAGCGCCAGCGACTCCTCCGGCCCCATGTACTCGGTCTCGAAGCCGTTCTGGTCCATCTTCTTCTGGACCTCCGGGTCGCGCATGACCTTGTCGAAGGCATTCGCAAGGAACTTGACGACGTCGTCCGGGGTGCCCGGAGGGGCCGCGACCCCGCGGTAGGCGCCTTCGACGATGTCGTACCCCAGTTCCTTGAACGTCGGCACGTCGGGCAGAATCTCCATGCGCTTGTCGGCAGCGATGGCGAGTGTGCGGAACTTGGTCTTGTACTGGATCGCAATGGGCGTATACGTCATGAGGGCGGTGACGTGGCCGCCGAGCAGCGCCGGGACCGCGGAGCCGGTCCCGCCGAAGGGGATGTAGGTTAGCTTGATGCCGGCCGCCTTGTTGAGCATGGCGGTCCCCAGGTCGTTTGCGGACGAGGTGCCGCTGCCGCCGACCGTGACGACCCCGGGGGGCTGGCTCTTGGCGTAGTCGACGAAGTCCTTGAGCGTCTTGTAAGGGCTGTCGAGCCGCACCGCCAGCACGTTCGGCGTGCTCTCGAACATGTAGATGTTCTTCAGGTCCAGGGTGTTGTACCCGGCATTACCCATCTCCATGGGCTGCAGGACGATGTGCGGCAGGTTGTGGCCGGCGATGGTGTAGCCGTCGGGCGGGCTCTTGATCAGGTCCGCCCAGCACAGCGCCCCGCCGCCGCCGATCTTGTAGGCGATGACGATGTCCTGCCCGAAGGCCTTCTTCAGCGGTCCTTCCTGAAAGCGCGCCGTGATGTCCGACTCCCCGCCCGGGTTGAAGCAGATGTTGTAGGTGAGCCGCTTGGTCGGGTAATCGGCCGCCGCCACGGCGCCGGCCCAGATCACG
>DATIKE010000178.1:0-6939 GCA_035477895.1 Phycisphaerae bacterium | reverse complement strand
CACGACGGGCCGGTGAACGTCGTTTGGGGTCAGACGCTTGACGGGAAAGGCTACACGATTCGCAAGTTGCGCTACGAGGCGGTACCCGGGCTGTGGGTCGGGGCGCTGCTGTACGAGCCGAAGGATTTGAAGGGTCGGCGGCCGGGCGTGCTGAACCCCAACGGACATGTCGGCGAGCCGGGCATGACCATCGACTACAAGCAGGAGCGGTGCATCAACCTGGTCAAACGCGGCATGATCGCCCTGAGCACGGAGTTCATCGGACAGGGGCAGCTCCGCGGGCCGGGGTATGTCCACAATGACGCGGCACACCTCGATCTGTGTGGCCGGGCGGGCGTGTCGGTGTTCTATCTGGCGTTGCAACGGGCGTTGGACGTGTTGTGCGACCACCCGGCGGTCGACCTGGATCGGGTCGCGGTCACCGGGCTGTCCGGCGGAGGCTGGCAGACCATCATGATCGGCGCGCTGGACATCCGCGTGAGGCTGGCCGCGCCGAACGCCGGATACATCAACTTCGAGGAGCGGGTCTGGAATCACGAGGACGCCGGGGACCTGGAACAGAACCCGGATGATCTGGTCGCGGTGGCGGATTACGACGCCCTGACGGCGATGCTGTATCCACGGCCGGCGCTGCTGATCTACAACGAGAAAGACGACTGTTGTTTCCGGGCGGCTCGGGCGATTCAGGCGGTGTATCGACCGGCGCGATCTCTGTACGAGGTCATGGGCATCGGGGACTGGTTCGGCTATCACGTCAACTCGGATCCGGGGACGCACAACTACCTGAAGGACAACCGCGAGGCGTTCTACCGGTTCATCAACCGGCACTTCCTGCCCGAAAGCGAGCGGCTTGACGCGGAGATTCCCGTGGCCGACGAAATCCGCACGGCGGCGGAGCTGGCGATCGACTATCCCGAGGGCAACGCGGACTTCCACACGCTGGCGGTAGGGGCGGGGCGTTCGCTGCCTCGCGATCCAAGGCCGACCGACTCGGCAGTTCCGGCCGCATGGCGCACGCGGACCCGCCAGGCACTGGCGACGGTGGTTCGACCGGATCCGACGATGAGCGCGGGCGATCCGGTGCGATTGCCTTGCGCGTTCGAGGAGGTCGCCGACACGCGAGGCCGGGCGTCGCGGCTTTGCCTGGGTGGTCAGTGGACCGTGCCGATCGTGGAATACGCGGAGTCCGACAGGCCGGTGGAGGGAACAACGCTTGTCCTGGCTGACGAAGGCCTGGAGGGCGCGAAGCCGTTGATTGCCGACGCGATCCGGCAGCGGCGGCGGGCGGTGGCCGTCGATCTGCTGCTCATGGGTGAGTGTCAGCCGAACGTAGGATGGCAGCCTCGGCGGAACGGACAGGCGGCGATGATGATTTCCGCGGCAGGCCGGCGGCCGCTGGGTATTCAGGTCGCCCAGCTTGCGGCGGTGATCGAGCGGCTGCGCAAGGATCGACCGGATGAGTCCATAGAGGTGGCTGCACGCGGCCGAATGGCCGGCCTGGCGGCGGTCGTGACCGCCGCGCTGAAGCCCGGCTGCTGCAACGGCGTACGGGTGGTCGGCCTGGAACCGTCGCTGAAGGATCTGGCCAGGGTGCCGGTCGGGTATGACATCGCGCCGTCGCTGTTCTGTTTCGGCCTGCTGGAGGTGGCGGACATCCCGGAACTGATCGCGCTGGCGGAGCCGACGGCCATCCGATTGGAGAAGTGAATTCGATGAGGCATGGTCTTGTTGGCGACCCGGCCCTGGTCCGGTCTGGCCGGCGTCCGATTTCACGGAGGCTGCATGGATAACGTGCTGATCGCCGCCGGGCTGACGCTGTTCGCCGGTTTGTCCACGGGCATCGGCAGCGCGATTGCGTTTCTTGCGCCCAAGACGAACTACCGGTTTCTTTCCGTGGCGACCGGGTTTTCCGCCGGCGTGATGCTCTATGTTTCATTCACGGAGATTCTGAAGAAGGCTTCGGAGGGGTTTGCTGCCGGGCTCGGGGAGGCCGGGGCGAACTGGGCCACGGCCGGCGCGTTTTTCGGCGGGATCGCCGCGATGTTCTGCATCGACTTCCTGATCCCGACGGCTGAAAACCCGCACGAGGTCCGCTCGGATCGGCAGGTCGAGGAGCTCCACTTCCGAGGTCACGAATCCTCTGATCCCGTGCATCAGCGAAAGCTTCTGCGGATGGGCCTGCTCACCGCCCTGGCGATCGGAATCCATAATTTCCCGGAGGGTCTGGCGACGTTCCTGGCGGCGCTGCAGAATCCCGCGATGGGAGCGGCCATCGCGGTGGCCATCGCCCTGCACAACATCCCCGAGGGCATCAGCGTATCGGTGCCGATCTACTACGCGACGGGCGATCGCCGCAAGGCGTTCGTCTGGTCGCTGCTCTCGGGCCTGGCCGAGCCCATCGGCGCGATCATCGGCTACCTGGTGCTTCGGCCGATTCTGTCTCCGTCGTTGATGGGTGGCCTGTTCGCCGGGGTGGCCGGCATCATGGTCTACATATCGCTGGACGAACTGCTGCCGACATCGCGCGCATACGGGAAGGGGCACGATTCGCTGTTCGGCCTGATGGGCGGCATGCTGGTGATGGCCCTCAGCCTTCTGCTGATGCAATAGGGCTCAGCCTCGGCCGCCGGCCAGATCACAGAGGATATCGCAGCCGCGGGCGAGCTTGTCATCGCTGGTGGCGTAGCTGATGCGGAAGTGGGTGTCCTTCTCGCTGAAGACGGACCCGGGGATGATCAGCACGTTCTGTTCGATGGCTTTCTCGACGAAATCCATGTCGTTTGCGTAGTGGGCGGGCACCCTGGGGAAGAAGTAGAAGCCGCCTCCCGGCCGGGTGACCTCGAACGAACCGGCCAGTCGTTCGTGGACATAGTCGCGCTTCTTTCGGTACTCGTCCGCATAGGCGGTCATGTCGGTGTCCATCGCCACGACGCCCGCGTACTGAACGATGCTCGGCGCGCAGACAAAGGTGTACTGCTGGAGCTTGGTCATCTCTTCGATGAGGAACTGCGGGCCGGCCGCGTATCCCAGACGCCAGCCGGTCATGCCGTAGCTTTTGCCGAAACCGCGGAGCAGCAGCGTTCGATCCGGCGAGAATTGGATGGCCGACGGGCAGGGGCCGTCGAAGCAGAGGCGGCTGTAGATCTCGTCGACGATCAGCAGAAGATTGTGCCGCTCGACTAATTCGGCCGCCTGGCGCAGGGCCTGCTCGGAGAGAACGACGCCGGTCGGGTTGCTCGGGCTGGCGATGACCAGGACCTTGGTTCGACTGGTGACCGCGGCCTCGTAGCGGGCGGGGTCGAACCCGAAATCGGGGTAGGTATCGACGAACACCGGTGTGCCGCCGACCAGTCGGACTGCGTGCTTGTAGATGACGAAGTAGGGGTCGCCGATCAATACCTCATCTCCGGGGTTAAGCGTGGCCATCAGGGCCAGCAGAATGCCGCCGGAGACGCCGGACGTGACCAGCACCGGGAGGTTTTGTCCGCTGTCAGCCTTGACCTCGGCGGCCAGTTTCTCGCGGAGTTGCGGGATGCCCTGGGTGATGGTGTAGCCGTTCCGGCGACTCTGAATCGCCTCGATGGCCGCCCGGCGGATACTCTCGGGCACGTCGAAGTCGGGTTGGCCGATCGACAGGTTGATGGGATCGGGCATCTTGGCGGCCAGGTCGAAGACCTTGCGGATGCCCGAGGCGTTGACGGCCAGACTTCGTTCGGAGAGTAGATGCCTGGGGGTGAACTGGGACATTGTGACGGTCTCCAGGTGGTCCCGACAACGAATCGCCCGCACTGAGGTTTTCCACGGTGCGGGCGCGGACGCATTATCTCCGTATCGCTGGCCGGCTTACAGTGCGTCCTGAAACCCCTGCCTGCGGCCTGTCTGCGTGCCTGCCTGCCTGTGTGTGTTCGCACGCAGACAGGCAGACACGCACAGGCAGGCAGGCAGGCTCGCCGGTGTGATTTCAGGGTCTTAGGACGCGCTCTTGCTACTTTTTGCCCGGAGCCTGCTTGCCCGGAGCCTGCTTGGCTGGTGCGTCCTTCTTGGCCGGGCCGCTGTCCTTCTTCGCGGCGGCGTCGGCTGCGGCAGGTGCGCCCGGTGCTGCCGCAGTGGCGTCTTCCGCGGCCTTCTTGGCCTTCTTGCCGACCTTGATGTTGCGGTTGGCGACCTTGGGCAGGCCGAACGCGCTCTTGTCTTCGCCCCAGCGCTCCAACTCGGTCAGCTTGGCGATGCGTTCGGCCCGGTTGAGGACATTGCGGTGCCGGACGAGGCCGCTTCCAATTTTAAGTGAACGATCCATGGACATAATCACCGATCTCCTGGCTTGTTTTACAGAGCCCTTTCTTATGCCGACCCGGTGGCGGAAACGGGGACAGGCGCGTGGCCTCTGGTGCACTTCTCGCCGTTGTACGCCTGAACGATTGTCGGGCGACTCTCCCGCCTCCCCTGCATCGAGCGAGCCGGTCCCCGTTCTTGCGGCCGCCTCGCAGCCGAACCTTGAATTATACCACAGACTCGGCCCAGAGTGCCAACCCGGGCCGGTCAGCGGTCCAGGCGGCGGGTGTAGGGCTGTGAAAGGGTGTACACGGTCAGTTTTCTGGCCGCCAGCTCGCGTCGGCAGGATTCGCCGAGGGATTTGAGGTCCTCGATGAGCTTGTCGACGACCTCTTTCTGGCCGGGCTGGCCGAGGTCGTACCCATCGACGGTGAGCAGCCAGATCGAGTCGCCCGCCCGCCTCAATTCCGTTTGCAATCCCATGGTTCCGAGCCAGTCCAGGACAAATTCGGCGGACTTGATGTCGGCCGGCTTGAAGCTCTCGATCAGAATCCGATTGGGGCCTTTTGAAACGCCCGGGGTGGTGGGTGCTTTTTCAGGCAGCTTTGCCTCAGGAGCGGGCTTGGGCTCACCCGTCGCAGCCGGGGGCGTGGCCATCAGGGTGGCTCGACGGACAGGGTCCAGGATGTCGGCGTTGGCCGG
The DNA here is from genome assembly GCA_035477895.1 of Phycisphaerae bacterium. Taxonomy (GTDB): domain Bacteria; phylum Planctomycetota; class Phycisphaerae; order UBA1845; family PWPN01; genus JAPKGY01. The sequence goes on along the minus strand of DATIKE010000178.1, from coordinate 1,965 downwards.
TTGTTGAAGCGTTTCGCTCACCGGGTCGATCGCAGCGAGGCCGGCAGCGACCCCGGCTGCGGGCTCCGTGCCGGCTCCCAGGTTTCGACCGAGGATGTAGTAGGTCAAGAGGGCCAGGAGGACCACACCGGCGACGACGACGACGTTCGTCGAGTTGAGCGAGAACTGGACGCGGTCGCCGTGCAGTTTCATCCTGAGCCGTCGCACGACGCCCGGTTCGCCCGATACGGACGGTCGTTTTTCGACTTTCGGCGTTTCCGCCGAGCGAGGGGCCGAGACCGGCTCGCGATTTGGCTGCGTCGGAGAGTGAGACTTGAACCACTTGGGAACGGCCAGCTTGCTGGTCGCCTTGGTCTGGCCGCGCGTGTCGATCAGCTCGAACAGCGCGGGTGCATGTTTTGACTTTGGCATGTCAAGCTCCTTCCGAAAGCACGAGCCCCCGGCGGCATCCGTTCGTCGCCCGTTGGATCGGTGACCACATAGGATACCTCATCAGCCGTGCGGTTCAAGTAAGATCCCGGGAGCCGCCCGCGGTTTCCGCGTTGATAATTACCGGCCGGGGCCGATAATCATGGCCCGAGGGTCGCGCCATGCTCGGCCGGTGGCGCAGGGAGGGTCACGAACTGGAGGACGCGGCGGATGACCGGAAACGCGAGCAATAAGGATGCCTCCCAGGGCCTGTGCGGCACCGGCGTTGCGCCGGTGCGAATTCAAGGTTTTGGAATGCACTCCAAGTCGGTCCTGGCTGCCGTGTGCGGTCTGATGCTGGTCTGCGCCACCGGATGCCCGGTGGTCGACAACCGGGCGGCACCGGGGCGTGAGCTGCATCAGCGGGACCCGGAGCGAAACAGCCGGTACCACCTATATGTTCCATCCACGTACAAGACTTCGGGCGAAACCCGCCGCTGGCCGCTGGTGGTCGCCTGCCACGGGACGCCGCCCTGGGACACGGCCGGCGCGCAGCTCGACGAGTGGAAGGGGCTCGCGGAAGAGAAGGGCTTTCTGCTGGTCGCGCCCGAGCTGGTCGGGACCAGAGGGGATTTTCTCCCGCCGCCTGCCGAACAGATCGAACGGCAGATGGAGGACGAGCGGTCGATCCTGGCGATTGTCCGGTCACTCCGGGCGGCCTGGTCGATCGACGACACGCGGGTGTTCCTGACCGGCTGGTCGGCGGGGGGTTACGCCGTCCTGTTCACCGGCTTGAGGCACCCGGACGTGTTCCGGGCCCTGTGCGTGCGGCAGGGGAATTTCGACGCCGCTTTTGTCGAGCCCTGCGTGCCCTTCCTCGACCGGTTCCAGCCGGTGCTGGTCATGTACGGCCAGGAGGACCTGCTGAAAGACCAGGCGCTGGGCTGCATCGACTGGTTGCGGAACCACGGACTGGACCCGACGGTGCTGGGTCGGCCGGGCATTCACCGGCGCGACCCGGAGCCGGTGTTCAGCTTCTTCGCACGGGTTGTGCGCTCGCAGCCGTGGATTCGCGTGGTGATCGAGGATGATCCGCGGGATCCGATGCACGTGCGGTTGGCGGCGCGGACGTCGTTCGAGCCCGCGCGGTTCCTGTGGGATTTCGGGGATGGTGAGCCGCGTTCGCCGCTGGCCAGCCCGCATCACCGGTACGGCAAGCCGGGATTCTACGACGTCAGGCTGGCGGTCTGGCCGAGCAGCGGCGGCCCGTATGTTCGACTGGTTCGCCTGCAGATGCCGCGCATGCGCCTGGGTGTGACGGCGACAGCCACTGCCCCGGCGAAATAGGGCAGTTTAACTTTTCTCAAACCGACCGGTTTGGGCGACTTGGCTCAGCGTAACCGGCGTTTCCACAAAGACTTACAGTTCACCGGGAACCGGAGTTCTTCCACACAGACCAAAGGGGACATCACTGATTATTGACATACGCTCCATGATCGGTTAGAGGGATGGGGATGCCCCGGACTGCGCGATCCATTCAGGCGGGCTTGGTGTACC
>DATIKE010000177.1:0-14888 GCA_035477895.1 Phycisphaerae bacterium | reverse complement strand
CCGTCGCCGCCATCCTCGCCCAGATCGAAAGCGTCAGCCGCGAGCCGATTGACTCCGAGGAACTCGAACAGGCCAAGCGGCAGAAGAGCGCCGAGCACGTCTTCAGCCTGCAGACGGCCGAACGCATTGCCGAGAACATGGCCCGCGACTACCAGTCCACCGGCGATATTCATTTCAGCCGATCCTACACCGAGAACATCCAGAAGGTGACGGCCGAGCAGGTCCGCGACGCAGCCCGGCGGTATCTCGTGCCGCAACGGATGGCCCGTATTCAGGTCCTCCCGGAGGTTCCCACGACCAGCACTGCTCCCGCGGTTGACGAGGCCGGACCGGCGCCCGTGCGCAGGATTACCCTCGATAACGGCTCGCGCTGTCTGATCCAGCCCGACCCGACCGCGCCGCTGGTGGCCATTCAGTCTTTCTCGCTGGGCGGCGTGCTTTTCGAGGACGAACAGACCAACGGCCTGAGCCAGCTTGTCGCCCAGGTTGCTCCCCGCGGCACGCAAAACCGCTCGGCCGAGCAGATCGCCCGCTTCTTCGACAGCCGGGGTGGAACGTTCGGCGGCCAGTCCGGCAACAACACGGTCTACTTCGCCGCCCAGGTGCTCAAGGAGGATTTCGTCGACGCGCTCGAGGTCGTGGCCGATGTCGTCTGCAACCCCACGTTTCCCGCGGACGAGTTGGACCGCCATCGCCCGATCGTGCTCGACGCCATTCGCCGCATCGACGAAACCTGGCGTAGCGAACTGATGGCATATCTCGATCGTCGGGCCTTCACCCACAGCCCGTACCGGCTCCAGGCGGCCGGCTCGCTGGATGTCGTCAGCAAGGCGACGCGCGAGGATCTGGCCGCGTTTTATCGCCGGCAGGTCACCGGCCCCAACACCGTCGTGGCCGTCTTCGGCGACATTGATCCGCAGGCGGCGGAAACCCTGCTGCGCCGCCATTTCGGGGCGCTGTCCGCGGGCAAGGTACCGCTGCCCTCGGTGGCCGCGGAGCCCGATCGCGACAAGCCAGCCGTATACATCAAAGCCAAGCCGCCCACCCGTGATGTGGCCGGGCTGGGGCTTTCATTTACCGGTATGCCCCTCAGTCGGGTCGACGATGTGGCCCGGATGGCCGTCCTCGACACCATTATCAGTGGTTACCGCTATCCGACCGGATGGCTGGAGGAGTCGCTTCGCGGGAAGGATCGCAGCCTGGTCTACGAGATTCACGCCATCCACCGCCCGGGGCCGATCCCCGGCTGCTTCCAGATTTACGCCGCGTGCGAGCCGGAAAAGGTCTCCGAGGTGTATACAATCATCATGCGGCAGTTGGACCGGGCCCGGGCCGGTGAGTTCACCCCGGCCGAACTCGAGCGGGCGAAAACGATCATCGCCACGACCGAGATGATGAGCCACCAGACCAATGCCGAGCGGGCCATGCAGGCGGCCCTCGACGAACTCTATGGCCTGGGGTTCGACAACAATCGCCTGTTCCTCGATCGGGTCAAAGCCGTGACCCTCGATCAGGTGCGGGAGACGGCCGCCAGGTATCTTACCGTTCCGGTCGTGGCTGTCGTGACGCCGGCGCCCGATGCGGTCAGGCTGGGCATCGAGCCGACCGCCGTCGATCGTGATGATTCGATCGCCGACCCTGCAGAAAAGGGAAAGCCGTGAGCGCCGACAAGGATTACCTCGCGTTACCCCTTCGCGATTTCCTGGCTGACATCGCCGCCAAGTCTCCCACCCCCGGCGGCGGAAGCGTTGCAGCGGCGGTCGGCGCGCTGGGGGTCGCCTTGGCCCGCATGGCCCTGGCGTACACCGTCGACAAGGCCGGCCAGGCCGGTGCCGAACGGCTGCGGGCGATCATGGACGAGTTTTTGCACGCCGGTGGACAGTTCACCCAACTCATGGCCGAGGACATGGCCGCCTACGAGCAATTCGCCGCCACCCGCAAGGGCAGTGACGACCAGAAACAGCAGGCCCTCCTCCGGGCGATCGCCGTTCCCATGGAGATCATCGTGCTGGCGGGGGCTTTCGCCGGGCGACTCGACGAGATCAAGGCTGTGGTCAATCGCCACCTGCTCCCGGACCTCCAGGCGGCCGCCATCCTGGCTTCGGCCGCCGCCCGGGCGGCCTCGACCAGCGCCGGGGTCAACATCGCCGCTCTGGCCAACCGCCGGGAGGCCGAACGTCTCGAAAACCAGCTCGACCTGCTGCTGGGGCGGCTGGCCCGCCACCGCAATGCCGTCGTTCACTACGAACACCCGTGACCGCCTGGGTCTGGTTCCGGCTCGCTTGCGGCTCATTTCGATCGGAATGCCGTTCGTGACGTGCCGCCCCGGTTAACCTGTGCGGGCAAATTGGCCGATGCAATAAGCGATGTCAGACGAGCCCTCCTATAACCTGGATGTCGACGGGTTGCGTGAGGCCCCCGACGCCGCCGGTTCGGACGACGCAGGCGGCTCGCTCGCCGGCCGCAAGTGGGTCGGCGTGCAGTTCGAATGCTGCGGCGTCTACACCCGCATCTACCGCAATCGCGACGGGACGGCTTACGTCGGCCACTGCCCGCGCTGCCAGCGGCAAGTACGAGTGGCGATCGGCCCCGGCGGCACCGATTCCCGCATGTTCCGCGCGTCCTGAGACCCTCGCCAAAGGCATATTCCCGTCTCGCTCGCTGCTGCGTGCATTTCATCCGTCGGCATGAGCGCGGGCCATCCGCTTGCATGAGGAAGGATTCACGCGGAAGGGACCACCTGCGTCGCGGGATGATTCTCCCGCAGGCGGGTCAGATGCGTGCTGCCGATGATGACGTCCATCTCGACGGAATGGTTCAGATATCGCCGGTCCAGGACCCGGGCGTGGCGCTCGATGAAGGCGATAGCCCGGCCGTCGCTGGTCTTGAGTTTCAGCGTGACCTGCCGCGGCTCACCGGCCACCAGGGGGCGTATCCGCTCGACCAGTTCGTCAAGTCCGGCCCCCGTGCGCGCGGAGATTTCCAGCGAATCCGGCAACTGCTTCCGCAGGACCAGCAGCATCGACGGGTCCTCGACGATGTCGATCTTGTTGAGCAGCACGAGCGCGCGATGATCGGCGCAGCCCAGATCCTTCAGCACCCCGTTCACCGCCTGGTACTGCAGCAGGGCATGGGGTGACGACGCTTCCACGACATGCAGCAGCAGATCCGCGTGGATCGCCTCCTCCAGCGTGGCCCGGAACGACGCCACCAGGTGGTGCGGCAGGCGCTGAATGAATCCAACCGTGTCGCTCAGCAGCGCGTAGTCTCCGCCACCCAGCTCCCACCGCCGGGTCTTGGTGTCCAGCGTGGCGAACAGCCGGTCCTCGGTGAGCACGCCCGCGTCGGTCAGGGTGTTCATCAGCGTGCTCTTGCCGGCGTTGGTGTAACCGACGAGGGAGATGTTGAAGTGTTCGTGCCGGGCCCGGACCTGCCGAATCTTGCGGCGGTCGATCTCGGCGATCTGCCGCTTGAGCTGGGTGACGCGGCGGGACACGATGCGGCGGTCGATTTCGATCTGCCGCTCGCCCGGCCCGCGCGTTCCGATACCGCCGACCGTGCCGGCACCGGTGCCGCCGCCCGCGCCGGCGATGCGTTCGAGGTGGGTCCACATGCCCCGCAGGCGGGGGGCGGTATACTCGAGCTGGGCCAGTTCGACCTGCAGCCGGGCCTCGTGCGTGCGTGCCCGGCTGGCGAAGATGTCCAGGATCAGCTCGCTGCGGTCGATGACCCGGCAGGCGGTGGCTTGTTCAAGTTCTCGAAGCTGGGTCGGCGACAGGTCTTCGTCGAAGATGATCACGTCCGCCCGGTGCTCGCGCACGCAGTCGGCCAGTTCCTCGACCTTGCCGCGCCCGATGAAGGTTTTCGCGTCGATCCGCTGCCGCCGCTGGAAGACCGAAGCCACAACTTCCGCGCCGGCGGACTCAGTCAGAGCCACCAGCTCTCGCAGGGACTCCCGCCCGCTGACGGGTGAGTTGTTCAGCTCGACACCGACCAGGACAGCCCGCTCGCGGACGACGGTGAGATCTTTTCGTTGGTCCGTATCCAATCGCGTGGTTCGCTCGAGGCTCAATCCGATCCCTTGCCCCGTATTGATTCGCGGACCGGCAAGATGCCGGTCCCACACAGGGCGCTGTTAGATTCCCCACCCATTCATTCTATCTTTTCCAGCCGGCCGCTGCAATCGGCTCGATCAGCGGCTGCTGGCTGGCCAGCGGCCCCAGATCGTGGTAGAGGTTCGCCCGTGCAGCCAGGAAATCCCGTTCCGCCGACCTGTCGAGCCGTCGGCAGGCCTCGGCCAGCAGGGCGTGGGTCAGGGCGGCCGACGACGAGTCCATCAGCTCGGCCAGCCGCACCTTCTCGGGCAGCTCCGACGCCGCCGAGCCCGCGTCCCCGGCGGTCAGTTCGTATCGCAGTTGGATCGGCAGAAGCCGCAACCGGGCCTCCAGCGGAATCGGCACGCCGTGGATCGGCCGCAGGGTTTCACAGGCCTCTTGCAGATGCCCGAGGATCAACAGGCTGTCGGCCAGCATGAGCCGGGTGTTCACCCACACGTATTGCAGCCGCCGCAGCGGCTGGCGAAGCACTTCCCGGCAGACGGTGACGGCGTCCTCGTGCTCACCGCGACGCTGCAGCAGCGAGGCCAGCAACTGGGCGGCCATGATCTTGGCCCGCCCGGACAGGGCGAACCGGCTCAGTCCCCGCTTGAGCCAGGCCGCCGCGTCGTCCAGCTTACCGATGCTCAGCAGCACCCCGCCGGCCTGGATTTCGCGGGCCAGGCGGAAGGAGTGGACGATCAGCAGGCCGGCCGGGACCAGCAGGCCGAGCCCGATCAGCAGGATCGACCAGGCCGGCATGATCCCGGCCTTGGGAAGCGCGACCATGGCAGCCGCCAGCAGCACCACGGCCATCCAGCGCAAAAACCGAAGGGCGACCATCTGCCGGCGGAAGGTGCGAAGCAACTTGGTCAGGTTCTCAGCCATCAGAAGGGATACTCCGCGGCCGGGTATCGCCCGGCGATGCCGGACAGTTCCGGAAACCGCTTGAGAAGGTCCTGGGGCGAAACGAGCAGGGTTGCATCGTGCCAGTATTGCCGGGCGGCATCAACCTGCTGGAGGCGGTCGAACGCGGCCGCCTGCAGCGCATAGCCGTACCCCGCCCGGGTGCCGAGGTTCGCCCGGAACAGTTCCCTGCGCTGGTCGGCCCGATTGGTGCTTTCCTCCGCGTGCCCCATGGTGACTTCGCGAAACAGGCAGAGAAGCTCGACCTGGGCTCTGAGAACCTCGGGCAGAGCCTCCGGCCGCAGCCGATCGATCAGCGCGACGGCGTCGGTCGTCTGGCCGTTCCGCAGCATCGCAGCGCCCAGGGCCACCTCCGCGGTGTGTCGCTGGAGCGGATTGCCCAGGCCCGATCGCAGGATGTACTCGCAGATCGCCTGCGACGACTCGTATTTCCGCTCGCTCTCGGCCACCGCCGCCAGGGCCAGTAGCGACTGGGTCCGCAACATCGGCCGGCGGATCGGTGAACCCAGCAATTCGCGCAGCGTTGCCTCGGCTCTGGGCCAGTCCTGCAGGTGGACGGCTTCCATCGCCTCTTCAAGCAGGCGGCCGGTCCGCCGCTGCCGCCGCAGGTCCCACAGCATCACCGCCAGAATCGCGACCAGCAGGCACTGCGGCAGCAGGAAGGCCAGCGTCCTGCCCACCGGCAGGAAGCCCGGGTCGGCCCACAATGCCCCCAGCAACACCGACAGGCCCATCAGAATCAGGGTCGGCCCGCGCCAAAACCGGCCGGCCGGCTCGGATGTGCGGATCAGGTCGTTGACCGTGTGGAGGTCCATATCATTGCTTGTATCGCATCGTCAGGTCGCGATCAAGGCACCATCAACTTTAACCCGCCGTGAACACACGGCGGGTGCCGTGAACGCCTGGCGCGGGCTTTGCGCGCAACCGGAAGAGGACAAGAAACCGCCGATACACGCAGATGAACGCCAATGGGCAAGTCGGCCGGCTATGTCGAGATTCCCATATCGACACCAGGATTCGGGGATTCACATCCTCCTGAATACTGGAAAGGATTGTCGGGGAGAGGACGTGCGAGAAGGCCTGCCTGCCGCAGGCAGGGATTCGCGCACGAGTGGGTACGTACGGCCGCTACCGAACAGCGATGTCATATCAGGGCCGATGCCATTCCCGGCAGGAGCGGCAGAGGGGCATGGCGTCGCAGGTGGCGGTTTGGTGCGAACGGCGGATCGCGTTCATTCGATCGCATTTCCATAGATCGCCGAGCGATTGGTCGGTCAGGGAGCCGATCGCATGTTGCCCCTTGAAGTCCTGGTCGCAGGCGGTGACTCGTCCGTCGGCCAGGACCATTGTGCGGTCGAACAATCGGCCGCACGCGAATCGCGTCGGCGGGGCCATATTCATCACTGCCAGGTCGGAGAATTGGCCTGCATAATCGCTCGGGCCGACGATGACGGCTGCTCCGGTCCTGGACGTCCATCGGTCGTAGAACGGCTCGATCTCGTTCATTGTTTCACGGGTCTTGATCATCTCGCAGACGACGAGCGGCTGGGACTGTCGGCGAGCCTGCTGGGCTTCGATCAGTTTCTCGATGTTGGACTGCACGCGGTCGAAGCGGTCCGCCCGGTGGAGCTTGCGGTACGTCTCGGCCGTCGCCGCGTCGATCGGCACGTTCAGCACGTCGACCTTGGTATCCAGCAGGTTTTCGATGGCAGGCTCGTCGAGCGTGACCGCCGGCGTGCGGACCGCGAGGCCGAAAATGCCCGTCTCTCGACATCGACGTGCGAGCCGGCTGAACTCCGGGTGCAGCAACGGGTCGCCGAAGCCGCCCAGCACGATCCGGACATCGTCGCGACGGGCCAGTTCGTCGATGAGCCGCTCGAAGACCGCCGCGTCCATCGGCCCGCGCCGGCCGACGATCGGGCCGCGCGGGCGCAGCGTCGTCTCCGGCAGCGAATCCTCCGTGGTCAGCTCGATCTCGACCTCGGCCGGCAGATCGGGCACGAATGTCCATTGCCGTCCGAGCAGCCAGCGTGAAACCGCGGCCGCGTCCGGCGGGTCGTTGTTTGCGGCGCCGAGTTCGGTCAGGCAGGCGGCGACGCGCTGCATTGCGTCTTGCGTATCGACCATGCATCGTCCCCGGGCCCTGCGGACCTCGGTTTCCGGAGCGCAAAAGCACGGCAACATGATCATGTCGCGTCGTGGCTCGGCCGGGTTGTAGGCCATCATTCGGCCGGGGCACTGGCTGGTGCGGGCGAGGTCGGCCAGCAGCGACGGCGCGTAGATGGCGGCGGTCAAGCCCGGCGCCGACTGCGTGAAGGTCATGCGAACGTCGTCCGCGACCTTCCCGAAATGCTCGATCATGGCTGTCAGCAGGACGGGATCGAGCAACGGGGCGGCCGCGGGGATGTCCACGACGCCGTCGGCCTGTTCGCGGCGAGCCAGCGCGTCCAGTACCCACGGGTGCAGCGACTCATCGAACACGCATGTGCCGCCGATGCCGCCACGCCAGGCGTCCATCGACCACTTGCGGGTAGTGATCAAGTAATCACGCCATGGGACGGCGGCCGCGTCGTGCGTTTCGATTTTCACGTCCAGGCCGTCGACGGCTGCTCGGGCGCGGGATTCCTGAGCGGCCTGCACGACGAGGTGCACGCTCGCCAGGTGATTTGCATTAGGAGCCTGCCCCAAAACCCTGGAAATCGACCGGCTGGAAGCCGGTCCCGCACGGGTTTTGGGACAGGCTCTAAGAACCTGTTGCAGGGTCCGGCGAAGGACGCTTCGGCCGGCGAGATCATCGGTCAGCCGGGCCGCCGTGCCCAGCGGGCCGCGATCGAAGTCCGCGTGTATCACGCCGATGACTTTCATACGCCGGCCCTCGCGATTGCCTCGTCCAGCCGGTCGAGGCTGCCCTGGAGAATCTCCTTCAGCACGTCGGCGCCCTCGATGATGGCCTCGACGAACTTTCGGTCGCGTTCGAGTTGCCGGCGGGCCAGCTCCACGCCCTCGGTCTCGGCCAGTTTGAGTTTTCGGTCGGCGCTGAACCGTTGCAGCTCGGCCTGCTGGGACACCGCGCTGATGAGATGGTAGGCGCGATCCTGCCGATGGACCTCCAGCCGCAGGGCATCCACCTCGGCGATGCGGCGGTTGAATTCCGCGGGCCGGTCCAGCATGCCAGTCATACGCTCCAGGAGGTTCTTCATGGACGTGCATGTTTCGACCATCCGGTCGATCTCGCCGAGGCGGGCCTCGACCTCGCGCCGGCCGGTCCGCAGCCTCGACGGATCGTTCCAGTCGGCCCGCTGCAGGTAGGCGAGTTTTTCCGCCGGGATCGGCTCGCGACAGTATTGCCGGGCGACGTCTTCCAGGCTCATGACCTGCGTGCCTGTTTTTCGCACACCGCCGCCGGTGGCGTCGATCACCCGCCCGCCGATTGCGGCGAAATCACCCTCGAACTGCTGGAGATAGGTGAACAACTGTTCGTCGGTGTAGATGTCGTCGCCGTGGATGTCTTTGACTTTCATGAGAATGGGCCGGCAGCGCACGATCCGCTCCCATTCCATCATCTCGATCGTGCAGAACCGGTTAAGCTGCGGGCGCCACAGGTCGTGGATCGGCACGCCGGGGGCGTAGTAGACGTGGTTGGTGTACGCGAGGTCCTGGCCGAGCAGGACGATCGGCTCGCAGCCCATGTAGACGGCCAGGTACAGCGACAGGTGGGCGACCGTCGCCCCGGCCTTCAGTCCGTCGCGGGCCGCCAGGGCCGAGCCGAGCACGAACTCCGCGAATCGGTTGTATAGAACCGACGTCGGCCCGCGGTAGTGGTCCAGCACGTGCCAGGTCGCCTTCGGCTCGGCCACCAGGTGGGTGTGCGAGGAATCCGGGATGTCCTCGAAGAACCGCCTGGACATCTCGTGGTAGTCCAGCGAGGTCACGAAGTGCGGGCGGATGCCGCGGTCGAGCAATGTCTTGAACGTCGTCTGCACCGCGATGATCACCGCCCGGTCCCGCAGATCGGCCAGCCTGTCGATCTGCCGCTGCAGCGACGGGCCGGCCGCCACCAGGATCGCCGGAACCCCCTTGAACCGGTCCCGCAGAATGTTGATCGGCGGTGTCGAGAGGTAAGTCGGAAAGTTGTTGGCCACGTTCCTGCAGGTGATGCGCGAGTTGGCCACCAGGGTAACCAGGCTCATCCGGCAATAGGTCATGTGGTCGGCGATGATCTTGCGCATCGCGGTGTGGAACGATCCCGCCGCCTGTTCGGAAGGCCCGTGGGTCAAGAACTGCGCGCCTATCATCATCAGCGTGCTGTGGGGCTCCAGCCGGGTCTGGATCTCACCCTTGTCGGCCTGGGTCAGGATCACGCAGCGGTTGTTCTCGAACAGCTCCGCCAGGTCCACGTGCTCCATGGCCGCCCGCAGCAGCGGCAGGCTCGGCTCGGTCACCATCAGGAAGGCGTCGCCTTTCAGCCGCCGGGCCAGTTCGCGGACGTGATGCCCCAGGCCGAAGCCCCCGATCACATGGCAGAAGTTCTCGCCGACTTCGACCGCCTCGGCCCAGCGCCTGGCCTCGGCCTGCGGATCGACCCGGCTGTGCAGGTGGATCGACCGTTCCGCGCCCGCCGGCCTGATCGCCGCGGTGGGCGGCCCTCGCCGCGACGGCTCGACGATCACCGACCCGTCGTCCATGCACTCGTCGATCCGCTGGGCCAGCCGCATATCCGCGCGAAACAATGCCCGCATGTTACGCGCGTAGAGGGTGTCGCGGTCGGCTGGCTGGACAGTGGTCGCCGGGTCTGGGCTCATGGTGTGTGGTTTGGATTCCGCTCCGATTGAGAAGAGGTGATTGAACCACAAAGACACAAAGGCACAAAGAAAAAGGCGATCATAGTACAACCCGCACGATGCCATCCTTGATCAACACGACGTTGAAGTTGACCAGGAGACCCACACGATGCCCGGACAGTTTCAGATACGTGAGTAATTGAGCTTTATGGACCGGCAGGAGAGTCTCCACGGCCTTGAGTTCAACCACAAGGCAGCTCTCAATCAGCAGGTCAAGCCGCAGACCGGAATCCATTCGGATACCATCATACTGCACGGGCAAGCTCAATTGGCGATCGACTTTCAGCTCTCTCTTGGCCAGTTCGTGAGCCAGACACACCTCGTACGCGCTCTCCAGAAGACCGGGGCCAAGGCCGGAATGCACGGAGAATATCGAATCAACGACCTGGCGGGAGACCTCATCGACTTCTGGCGGGATCGGTTCTCTTTGTGTCTTTGTGGTTCATTCCGCCGTATCTCCCTGCGGTATTGTCTCCATTCAATCGACGAACTTCACCGGCAGCTCGATGGCCGCCCCCAGGCGTTTAAGGTACTCGTCGCGCGGGATCTCAACCGCGCCGAATCGCTCCAGGTGCGGCGTGGTGAATTGTACGTCCAGCATCACAAAGCCGCGAGCCTTGAGCCGCTCGACCAGGGCCACCAGGGCGACCTTCGATGCGTCGGTCTGCCGGTGAAACATCGACTCGCCGAAGAACGCTCCGCCCAGGGCCACGCCGTACAACCCGCCGGCCAGCTCGCCGCCGCGCCAGCTCTCCACGCTGTGGGCCGGGCCCAGCCGATGTAGCCCGATGTACGCCTCGACGATCTCCGCGGAGATCCAGGTCTCCTCGCGCAGCTCCGCGCACGAGCGGATCACCTCCTCGAAACAGGTGTCGACGCGGATCTCGAAGTGCCGGTTGCGGTAGCGCTGGGCGATGTTGCCGGGGACGTGGAACCTGTCGAGGTCGATGATCGTCCGCGGGTCGGGGCAGAACCACGCGATTCGCCCTTCCACGTCCATCGGAAAGATGCCGTTGGCGTACGCGGCGACCAGAACCTGCGGTGTCAGCGGCAGCTCGTCCATGCCGGTGATTCTACCCTGCGGCGCAAGGGGAGGCGTGCTGGGGTCGGGAGTCCTCCCTGATTCAACCGGCGACAAGCGCTGAACCATTCGACAAGGCCGGTCTTGCGGATCACCGGGGGGAATACTCCCGCCCCCCTCCTATCCGGTCCTCCCGCCGCGGAAGATGTTCCGGACGCGGTAGGTAGGCCGGCCCTGGCTTTCGTGGTAGATCCGCACCAGCAGCTCGGCCATCACGCCGAGGACCAGGCACTGCGCCGAAAGGATCGCGAACAGCACCGACAGGGTCGCCAGAATATTGCGGTTGAGATGCAGGCCCTCCGGCTGGCCGAAGTGGCCGAACTTCTGCCCGATCGCGATGCTCATCACGATCACCGCCAGCAACATCGTGTAGAAAGACAGCTTGCCGAAGAAATAGAGCGGCTTGTTCATGTAGCTGCCGAGGAACTTGACCGTCACCAGGTCCAGCAGCACGCGGAAGGTCCGCCCGATTCCGTACTTGGTCGTCCCGTGAGTCCTGGCCCGGTGGTTGACGGGGATTTCCGCGACCCGCCCGCCGTTCCAGGCCGCCAGGGCCGGCAGGAACCGGTGCAGCTCGCTGTACAGGTTGACGTCGCGGAGGACTTCGCGGCGGTAGGCTTTGAGCGTGCAGCCGTAGTCGTGCAGCTTGACACCGGTGACGTACCCGATGAGCCCGTTGGCGATTATCGAGGGCAGCTTGCGGTTTATGAACGCATCGTGCCGGTCCTTGCGCCACCCGCTGACGACATCGAAGCCGCGGCCCTCGTTCATTTTGACCAACAGCTTGGCGATGTCCCGCGGGTCGTTCTGCATGTCGCCGTCTATCGGCACGATGACCCGCCCGCCGGCGTGGTCGAAGCCTGCCGCCATGGCGGCCGTCTGCCCGAAATTCCGCCGCAGCTCGACGATCGTCACGTGCGGGTCATCCTTCGTGATCGCCCGCAGCTTTTCCAGGGACCGGTCCCGGCTGCCGTCATCCACGAAGACCATTTCGTGGCTCACACCCATCCCGCCGAGCACTTCCTTCAGCTCGGTGTAGAGCGGCTCAACGTTCTCCTCCTCGTTGTGGATCGGAATGACTACCGAGAGGTCGCAGGTCACCGGATCATGTTGGGCGGCGAGCCCATGATCGGTGACTTCCATGGCGGTCATGATCGGCGGATTGAGCATGTCGAAAGTCCTTGCCGAGCCAGATCAGGATTGCGGTACCCGCGGGTTCGCATCCAAGACCATCACCCTTATGGTTTATCGCGGTGCGGCGATTTCATCAATGTTCGGCTCGCGTCGTCGGGGCGGAGGCCGGCGCCGGCTGGCTGATCACCGCCAGTTCCTCGCCCGGATATTCCTTGAAGCCCGACAGCTCGAACACCTTGCGGGCCTGGATGGTCGTCTCTCGCTGCATAAGCTCGAAGTTGCCGACCGACATGACCAGGTAGGCCGGCTCCGGCTCGGTCAGCTTCTGCTCGATCCGCCGGGCGATCTCCTGCAGCAGGTCAACGCCGACCTCGGCCCGGTTGGTCCGCAATGTGGCCATCTCCAGTTCGTCAATGAGCCGCCGCAATCGATAGCCCGTATAGAATTCGATCGAAGAGTCCGGCCGGCCCTCGACCCAGTAGATCCGCGCGTCCGTCCCGATGCCGTGGTCCTCGAATCCTTTCACCAGCGCGTTCAGTTGCGGCTCGCCGGTTATGTGTCGCCCCAGCGCCGGCCAGACCACCAGCACGACCACGAGCACCCAGCTCAGCAGCATCGCGAACGCCTTAACCCTGGCACCGAGGGCGAACAGCACCGCCGCCAGCGTCCACAGGAACCACAGGCAGGCACCCGCGACGATGAACGTTGTCTGCAGGGCGGGGAACTGATGGGCCGCCACCTGCGCGCCGATCAGCAGGGCGGCTCCGAGACCGATCGGGACGGCTGCACAGGCGAGTTTCACCGTTCGCGGAGTGGCCGCCAGCACCCCGAGGAACAGGCGATCCAACACCGGCGCCAGCAGGAGGCAGTAGGCCGGCATCATCGACAGCAGGTAGTGCGGCCGTTTGTACGACGCGGTGCTCAGGAACGCCGTGCCGACGATCGCCCAGGTCAGCGCGAATGCCAGGCCGGCGCGCTGTGTCCGATAGCGGCTCAGGAACGTTGCCGCCACCGCTTCCGGGAGTGAGAGCATGAACGGGACGGCCAGCCCGAACGCGATCGGGATGTAGTAGTAGAACGGCTCGGACTTCTTGCTGAGATCGCCGCCGTAACGGCTCAGGTACTCGAGCCTCCAGAGCGGCAGGACGTTATCGACATTCTTGTAAATATAGTAAGGCCAGGCCCCGGCAAGAATGACAAACAGCACGACGCCCGGGATCAGCCAGAGCCGGCCGAGCTGCCGCACCTGCGGCCAGATTTCGTCCATCGCCCGCAGGATCAGCCGGTCGCGGCCGCCCTTGTCGCGGGAGACCACCAGCGGGATGGTTACGAACCAGTAAGCGGCCAGGGCGAAACCGACGGTGACCAGCGGCAGGGGAGCCTTGGCCATCATCGCGCACGCCAGGGCGACGTAGAACAGGATCATGAATACCCGGCTGGGCCGCTCGTGCATCGCCCCGCGCCAGAAGCAGGCATAGCACAGGGTGGTAAAAAGAGCCATCGTCATGTCCACCTGGGCGTTGCGGGCGAAGAATATCGTCCCGACGCAGCCGGCGGCGATGAACCCGGCGACCAGCCCGGTGCGCCGGCCGAAGAGCATCGTCCCAAGCCACCAGATCGCCAGCACGTTGAGCCCGCCGGCCACCGCCGACGGCAGCCGGGCGGACAACTCGGTCACCGGCTGGTCCGCCGATCCGTTCACCAGCTCTGAGGCGGCGGCGATCGACCAGATTCCCAGCGGCGGCTTGCGGACCCGCGTCACCTCGCCGACCTGCGGCACGAGCCAGTCGCCCGACTCCAAAGTCTGGCGGGCGCCGAGGGCGTTGATCGACTCGTGGTCGCCGAGCCGCGGCCCGCTGCCCAGCAGGCCCAGACAGGCGAAGGCGGCCAGGAACATCAATGCCGCCGTCGCGAGTCGATATCCGTTTGCCGACGCGCCGGGAGGCCGGCCGATCGGGGGCTGTTCTTGTGGTGTGGTCATACGCGTACAGACTCCATGCTCACTTTCGTGATGGATCGTTCGGGTTGTTGCCTGCTCGCGTCGCCTCGACGAGAGGCCGGCCGCGCCATTTCAGCCAATGGTAACGATATCCGCCACACACCCCACGGTCCAATTCTTGACCCCGCCTGACGGGTCAGCCATGATCCTGCAAGTGACTCATGGGTTCGACGATTGCGACGTTCACGACGAATACCCACATGCGAGGCACGCCCCGGCTTGCCCGCTCGCTGGTCGCGATCGGCAACGTTTATCGCCGACTGCTTACCGCGGTGCTGGGTATCATCGGTCCGCGCGCGGGGTATGCGGTCACGGCCATGCTGGCCCGGCTTCTCTACCGCGCGTTCGAGCCTTTCCGCGAACGCAGCGAGGCCCAGTGCCGGGCCGCTCTCGGCGGACGTGTACCGTCCGAGGATATACCCCGCATCGCCGAGCAGGGTTTCATCCATCGCATCTGGAACCTGGCTGACCTTATGCTGGCCGATCGGCTGCTGCACCCCGGCACGTTTGCGCGTTATGGCGGACGAATCGCGGAGCGCGAGATGGACCTCATGCGCGAGGCCCGCCGGCGCGGCCGGCCGGTGATCTTCGTGACCGCGTACCATGGCCCGTTCGATCTGCTGCCGGTGTTTCTGGGATTCAACGGGATTCGGGCCGGCGTGATCTATCGCCCGCATCCCAACGCCGACTACGACGCCTTCCGCCGGCGGGTCCGCGGACGCGGTGGGTGCGAGCTGATCCCGGTGCAGCGGGCGGCCGAGCGAGTAGGGCAACTATTGGCGGGCGGCGGGGCGGTCGCCATCGTGGCGGAC
>DATIKE010000176.1:0-1960 GCA_035477895.1 Phycisphaerae bacterium | reverse complement strand
TGTTTTTCGGAATTATATGGCTTGTTCAGGGGCGCCGTCATCGCCTGCGGCAGGACGTCGCCTTCGCTCGTCGCAGGTCCGCCCGCCGCTCGGCCGTCAGCCGCATCCGCCGGTCCGGCGGCGACCCCGGCGGCTCGCCTGCCGCGGTCCTTTCGGCTATCGGCGGATACGTCGCCGACCGACTCAACCTCCCGCCCGGCAGCCTGACCCGAAGCGAGGTCGTGCGCCTCCTGGCCGAGCGGCATGTAAGTCCGAATGTTGTCGCCGAGGTGGATCGACTGCTGTCCGATTGCGAGCAGGCCCGGTATGCCGGGCTTGGGCAACGGGATTTCCTCGAACTGGCTCGGTTTGCCCAGCGCTGCATTTATATTCTAGAACGGGAGCGATTCTAGTTGCGACGCCGTGCCGAACTTTCCGCCACCCGCTTGTGCGTCGCGTCTGTCTCGCCGCGACGACAATTCGTTTGCGGCTTCGCGGGGCTGCTGGTTTCGGCCTCTACCTTGTCGTCACAGGCTTCAGCGATCAGCTTAAGCCCCGAGCAACGCATCGTGCTCCTGAACGAGGCCCAGCGGGCCTTCGACCGCGGGGCCGAGATGCGCGTCAACGACCCTGACCAGGCGATATCCGTTTTTCGCGAGGCCGCTGACAAGTTCCAGCTCATCGTCGACTCGGGCATCCGCAACGGCCGGCTTTACTACAACCTGGCCAACGCGCGCCTGGAGTCCGGCCGACTCGGCCGGGCCATCGCCGATTATCGCCGCGCCCAGCGCCTTCTGCCCAACGACGGCCGCGTCGAGCACAACCTCAGCTACGCCCGCTCGCTGCGCCGCGATCAGATCGAGTTCACCGGCAGACAGGCTTTTCTGGAAACGCTCTTTTTCTGGCATTACCACACTTCGTCGAGCCTGCGTTTCACGTCGGCCCTGGCCTGCTATCTGCTGTTCTGGCTGCTGCTGATCGCCCGGACGTTTTTTCGGCAATGGCGATGGCGCTACCTGCTTCTGCCGACGCTGGTGCTGTGGCTGATCCTCGGCTGCTCGGTGGCCGTCGACATGCACGCGCAGGCCGCGTACTCCGGCGGCGTCCTGACCGCCGACAATGTCATCGTCCGCAAGGGTAACGGCGAGGGCTTCGAGCCGCAGTTCAAACAGACGCTCAACGAGGGCGTGGAGTTTTCCGTGCTCGAGCGTCGTGGGGATTGGCTGCACATCGAGCTGCCAGACGGAAAGACCGGATGGATCCGCGCCGACCAGGCGGAAATCATCTGACGCCATCGTGCGGGCCCGCCCGTCCGTTCGAGCTTCAGACCCTCTTCGGCTTTGACTTTTCCTCAGGTTTTCAAGGTCGCCTGGTGTGGAAGGATATCGAAAGAGGTGCGGACGGCAGCGATGGCCTCGCCGCGCTGTTCGATGCCGGCCTCGGTGATCGGGCCGAGGCGGCCCCCGGCCTGCACCAGGTGGCCGACCCGTATCGGGTCGATGCTCATGACCCGGGCGGCGGTGGCGTCGACGGCCAGGGTATTGGAGCCCATCACCAGCACACCCACGTCGATCCCCGTTCCGCGCACCGGGCCGTCGCCCTGGAGGCCCACCACGCCGTCCACGATCGTGTAGTCGATCGGCCGCGTGTGGTTGAAGTCCAAAACCGAGAGTTCGGGGTTGCGCAGGTGGAATGCGTTTCGCGGCACGCCGTACACCATTCCCGACATGACCCCGAACAGGTTTTTCATGCCCAGCGAGACGCCGAGCCAGTGATGTACTTTCATCTTCGGCATCGACACGAGCACGTCCGCGTGCCAGGCCGGTCCGGCCATGTACAGCTCCGCCAGGCCGGTCCGGCCCAGTACGTTGGGCACGCGCACCGGGTCCACATTGTTCAGGTCGATGAACTGCAGGCCGTGCTCGGCCAGCAGCGGCGTCAGGCCGATCGCGTCGACGATCTGCCACGCGTCGCGCTGCAG
>DATIKE010000175.1:0-2838 GCA_035477895.1 Phycisphaerae bacterium | reverse complement strand
ACGCCCGTTCCGACCTGAATGGGCGGGTCATCCATGTTCGAGAGCATCTCCTTGATCGGGGCCACCGTTCTGTCGTACTCGGCGATGCGTTCGCGCAGCTCGCCTTGTCGCCTGGCCAGCAGTTTCTGCCAATCGGAGGCGTTCGCGTTAGCCCGATTTCGCCACCACTCCGCGTATTGGCGGGTGATGCCGGGGGTCCCGAACAGCTCCTCGACCTGTGATACCTCCTTGAGAACGCGTTCGCGCACGGCGGCGATGAGTTGGTCCGCCCTGGCCCTATCACCGTCATAAATCGCATTCATCACCGCGTCCTGATGCTCCTGCCACCAGTATTCAGGATATGGCGCCTGCGTCGCCGCCAGCCCCGTCCGGACCTCCCGGGCCATCGCATCGAGATACTCCCGGGCGAGCAGGTCGCGGTCCAGCACCGACGCCGACACCGCCGCCTGCCGCAAGGCCGTCGCCTTGGCCTGCAATTCCTGAAGATCCGCCTGCGTCCGGCCGCGGTCATCCAGCGATCTCAGACGCGGCGGGCACTGCGGAGCATAGTCCGTGTGCGTCGACCAGAACTGAAACCGATCCTGGATCTCGCTGAGCGCGTCGTCGAATGCCGCCGCGGTTTCCACCTGCGCCGGCCCGAACACCATGTCATAGGCCCGCCGTCGGACTGATTGGAAATCGTACTGCTCCGGCCGCCAGCTCCACCAGCCGATCGACGGGACCAGATAGTGCTGCTGTGTCTGCCAGCCGTCCCACGGCATCACCGCGTGCACGTAGCGCCCCATCTCCCTCAATTCACGAT
This sequence comes from Phycisphaerae bacterium, assembly GCA_035477895.1. Lineage (GTDB taxonomy): Bacteria > Planctomycetota > Phycisphaerae > UBA1845 > PWPN01 > JAPKGY01. The sequence goes on along the minus strand of DATIKE010000175.1, from coordinate 2,036 downwards.
CGTTCGGACGGTTCCAGCCGTCCGACAGGTTCAAGAACGGCACATAGGAACCGGAGTCGGAATGCAGCGACGGGTGAGGCAGTCGCGGCCAGTTATGCCACCACGACGGCCGGATGCGAAGCCCGATCTCCTCGCCGTCGGCCACATCCTCCGCGCACGGGACGCTCGTGAAGTACCAGACCGCCTGCTCCATCCCCGGCACCGCCATCACTTCCCGGTTGAACCTGGTCTTGACTGTCTGGTAATCACCTTTCGGCGGGGTGACGGCTATGGCATCGCCTGCAATATTGTGGTCCCGCCCGAGAGCCAGAATGCGTCTCATCATCTCGCCGGGCGCGCCTCCCGCCCCCCTGTCGTCGAACGAGGCCCACAACGCGTCCGCCCCAAGATCCAGGAATTCCTTGAACGTTGCGATCGCCGCATCCTGTTGCTCGGTGGGAATGCCGCAGTTCACCGCCGCGTATATCCGCAGACCGTGATCGCGCGCGTCCCTGATGATCCTGCCGAGTGCTTCACGGTCCAGCTTCGCGCCCGGCTCGAAGGCGTAGATTCCATCCCGCAGGTCGATGAAGTTGATCCGCGAGGTCATGATGCAATCGAAGTTTTCGCTCTTGAGAAAGTACTGGTAGTGCGGGTGTGGTCGGCCGCGAAGCGGAATCGTCGGCCAGTCTCTGATACTTGCCGCCCGCACGGTCAGCTTGTCCGACTGCTTCCCGAACAACTGGAACAACGTGTCCTGGCCGTAGATCACACCGCGGCCGTTCATCCCCGCCACCACCGCCGTGATCGTCTCGCCATCACCCCATACCTTCAGCGCGTACCCGTCCTCCTGTTCGGGAACCGAGATCTGCTGTTCCTTGCACAGCCGGTCGAGTTCCGGGAACGTCCGCCGCTGTCCCAGATACACCCGCAACCGTGCGTCCGCGGGAACATCCTTGGCCGTCCGCGTCGGCCACTGCTGACCAAATCGTCTCTGGACATAAAGCGAAAGCAGCCGTGCGGCCGAGCGTTCCGGCGGGCCGGCCTGCTCCGAAAGCACGATCGCCCCCCCACCCGCGACCACGATCGACTCGCCCCAGTGAACTTCGCTGACCCCGGGCACCAGGTTCACCGGGGGAGCATCCGCCGCCGCCAGGGCCCCCGCCGTCAGCCAGCCGGTCAACACAATCGAACAGAAAACGCGCATCAGACCATACCTCGCCAGAAATCACACTCCGCGAAATATCCCCGCCACGGACCGGAATATCCGGTCCGCCCGCGTCCGCAAACTACCGCATCCACAGTACGCGGGCAAGCGGAAGAAATCGCCTGACCCGCAGGCGACGGTCCTTGCCCATGCCGGCAGGTCAAGGGCGGACGAGGGGGTGGCGGAGGGCTCTCGGAACATTGCGAGCGGCAACAAGGACCATTACCATCCGCCCGTAACCCGCTGCGTTCCGAGGACGCGCGCGGGGCAAAGGGAACATAACTGGTTGTTGACAGCCAACCGGAGATCGGAGAAATGAGTTCAACGTCTACCAAGGAGGCTGACGCATGACGATCCTTGCCGCCACACAACTGATCTGGGCCGACTGGATCGTGCTAGTCGGCTACTTCGTGATCATGCTGGGGATCGGCGCTTTCTTTTTCCGGTACATGCGGGGGCTGAAGGATTACTTCGTCGGGGGCAACGCGATCCCGTGGTGGCTGAGCGGCGTTTCGTTTTACATGACCAGCTTCAGCGCGTTCCTGTTTGTCGCCTACTCGCAGATCGCGTACGAACACGGGTTGACGGCGGTGGTCATCGGGTACATGGTGATCCCGGCGGTGCTGATCGGGGCGATGTATTTCGCGTCGCTCTGGCGGCGGGCGCGGATCGACAGTCCGGTCGAGTTCATCGAGGAGCGGTATGGGCTGGGACTGCGGCAGACGCTCGGGTGGGCGAACATTCCGGTGCGGATGATCGACAACGGGCTGCGGCTGTACGCCACAGGCGTGTTCGTGTCGGGAACGGTAGGCCTGCCGTTGGAGAAAAGCATCATCTACTGCGGCGTGAT
>DATIKE010000174.1:0-5974 GCA_035477895.1 Phycisphaerae bacterium | reverse complement strand
AAGCCGGTCCCACATGGGTTTCAGGATGTACTCTTCCCCGGTCGAACTGGATGGCGGAATGAGACAAGTCAGTGTGCAGCCGTGTATTGCCTGGCGGCTCGCCACGTTTCCCGCCGGAGGTATCCCCTATCTTGCCGGCCGGGTGGCCAGGCTGGCCATCGCCCGCTGCAGTGCGGGGATTTCCGGCCGCTCCTCCCGGCCCTTCATGGCCCGCAGGTATTCGATGCGGGCGTTGTCCGCATGTTGGATGCTCTCGTCGCCGGTGGTCAGGTTGGCCATCAGGTGGTGCGCGCCGGCCATATTGGCGTGGAGCACCCACAATTGCTGGAGCGGCGTGTCCGCCTGGGTGTACAGATCCAGGGCGGCTTTGCAGGCCTCGATTGCGTCGGCGCGGGCCTTCTCGGCGGCGGCTTGGGCGGCGTCCGCCTTGATAGCCTCCGGAGGGGCGGATTCGAGCGTCGCGCCCTGCGGGAGCATACTCTGGTCGACCGGTTTGCCGATCCGCTCCAGTTCGGTCAGCAGTCGGGCGTGGTGTTCCAGATTCCCGGCCTGCTGGGCGAGGATCTGGCCGGCCACGAGTTCCATGTCACCGCCAAAGGCCAGCGCGTGGCCTGGGCTGATGGTGTCTTTCGAGATCAGGACCAGCCGGGGGTTGGGCGACTCGGGGCTGTTCTCGGCGTTTCGTGATCGGGCGTCGTTGATGCGGTTCTCGATGGCCCGCTTCACCCGCTGGGCTGCCTGGCGACCGCGGCCCTGGGCGACTTCGAGTCCCTGCTGTTCGAGCCGCAGGGCCTCCAATCGGGCGGCGAAGGCCGCCTTGGCCGAAGTCAGCACTTGTTCGGCCGTCTGTGCCTGCACTTTCCGCAGGGTGTCAACCCGTTCAGTCATTTCCTTCTTTCGGGTGGCCAGTTCCGCGATCTGCCGATCGATCTCCTTGACCACCGCCTGCTGGCCCAGGATGAGCGCTTCGGCGGCCTTGAGATCACCCTCCAGGGCGATCAGTCCGCGTTCGGTTGTCATTTGCCCGGCCGGGTCGACCGGCGCGAGCGGCCGGATGAGCACCTCGTCCTCGTCCGTGGTGTTCACGCGGGCGTTGCGCACGGCTCCCTGTTCGAGGGTGGTCGCTTCGCGGTAGGCGGCCCGGTTGGCGGCCGAGGCCTTTTCGTAAGCCTCCACAAACCTCTGGAGGGCCTGCGGATCGGATGCGTCGACGCCTTCCTGGGTGAGCTTGAGCATCTGCTGCTGGCTGTCCCTGGCCTGCTGACTTGCGGCGACCAGCCGCTGCTTCTGTTTGTTGATGGCTTCGGTCAGTTGGCCGGCCTGGGCCTGGGCGGCCTCGATCTCGGCGGCCACCCCGGCCCGATGCTGTTTCAGAGCGGCGATCCGCTCGTCGATGGCGGGCAGGGCTGCGGCCTGCGTCTCCGCGACCGCCGGCTCGGAAGCCGGCGTCGACGCGGGCGAACTCGCGGCCGCGGGAGCCTCCCCAAGCTCGCGCTGGGTGGAGGTGATGTCGGCGGTCAATCGATGCCACCAGGTGAGGTCGCGGGCGAAACGGACCTGGGCATCGTCGGCATCACTGTTGTACAGTGCGGCCTTGCGACGAAGCTGATCGGCCTGGTGATAGCACAGGACCGCTTCCAGCCGAGTCGCGCCGGGGTGCTCGGAGCCGCTGTATTCGCCTTCGCTCAGGCCGATCGCTTCCTGCGTGATTCTCAACGCGTCGGACAGCAGTTGCTCGTTGAGCTTGAGATCGTCCTGCAATTGCTGATAGGCCTGCGTGCTGCCCGGTACCTGGGGCACGGGCTGAAGCGTTTCGCCGTCGAGCCGACCGGCGCGCTCGTTCATCGCTCGAACCTGGCCGCCAAGCTCGCGCAACTGGCTGCCGGCCGGCCCCTGGTCGATGTTGCCGATGCTGTTCTGCCAGACTTCGGGCTCGATATCGGCCGGCTGTGTGGCCGCGGCGCCAAGGCGGTGATCGAGGTGCGTCGCCACCGGCCTGTAGGCAAGCAGCATCCGCTGAGCCGTATCGACTTTCTTGTCGATCTGCCGGTTCAGCCGGGTCTCGGCCGACTCCAGCGGATAAGCGGTGAAGGCTGAAACCGCCAGCGCCAGGGCGGCCGCACATGCCACGACAATCACGGTGATGTGGGTTTTCACGGGGGAACTCCAACGTTGTCGACCCGGAGCGGCGCCCCCGGGTGGGGCCGCGATCGGGGAGGAGCCGGCCATCGGGGACTCCGCCGTTGCCGAGGCCGGTCTGTCGGGCTTCCGATCGGCTTTATCAGTACCATGAGCCGCGGCCGACGTCAACGCATGGCATTATAAAGGGTTAACGGATTTATCATCGACATCCCGGCGGGCTCCGGGTAGCCTGACTGCCGGTCAACGTCGGGGCGTGATGCCCGGCTAATCGGTCGAACGGGAGGATGCTGCGATGCAAATGCTTGGTTTACTGGCGGCTATGAGCACGGTGACGATCGTCGTCATCGCGGTGCTGGTGCTGCTCGTGCTGGCGGTGATCGCGATGTACAACGGGTTGGTGGCGGCCCGCAACCGCGTGGCCAACGCCTTCAGCCAGATCGACGTGCAGCTCAAGCGGCGGTACGACCTGATCCCCAACCTGGTCGAGACGGTCAAGGGCTATGCCGCCCACGAGAAGGAAACATTCGAGCGCGTGGTCCAGGCCCGCCGGCAGGCGATCGCGGCGACCGGCGTCGCCCAGCAGGCGGCGGCCGAGAACATGCTTACCGGGGCCCTGCGCCAACTCTTCGCCCTGGCCGAGGCCTATCCGGACCTCAAGGCGAATCAGAACTTCTCCCAGCTTCAGGAGGAGCTGGCTGGCACGGAAAACAAGATCAGCTTCGCCCGGCAGTACTACAACAACACCGTCGAGAACTTCAACACCCGGTTGCAGCAGTTCCCCACCGTGCTGATCGCCAACATGTTCGGCTTCACGCCGGCCGAGTTCTTCGAGATGGAGAATGCCGCCGAACGCGAGCCGGTGAAGGTTAAGTTCTGAGGCGGTTCCGGTCCGCCGGTCGCGTGCTCTCCTTCCGGTCGTGGCCAATCGTGGTGGTGAAAGTGGGATCAAGTTCATGGCCGTCGATTTCCACACGTTGATCAGCCACAACAAACGGAACAGTTGGATACTGGTGTTCTGCTTCGTGGTGTTCGTCGCCGTGCTCGGGGCGGTGATCGGCTATGCCACCGGTGCCTACGCGGGCGGGCCGGAAGTCGGCTACACCTACGGCTTCGGCTTGACCGCCCTGGCGGTGATCATCGCGGTGGTCGGCTCGCTGATCAGCTATTACGGCGGGGCGTCGGCCATCCTCAGCATGAGCAAGGCCCGCCGAATCGACAGGTCCGACGACCCGCAACTGTTCAACGTGGTCGAGGAGATGGCCATCGCCGCCGGCGTACCGGTTCCGAAGGTCTACCTGATCGACGACACTGCGTCCAACGCCTTCGCCGCCGGCCGCGACCCGCAACACGGCGTCCTGGCCATCACGACCGGTCTGCGCGGCAAGCTCAGCCGCGACGAGCTGCAGGGCGTCATCGCCCACGAGATGTCGCACATCCGGCATTTCGATATTCGTTTCGCGGTGCTGATGGCCACGCTGGTCGGCGTGGTCGTGCTGCTGTGCGACATGTACCTGCGGTCGATGTGGCGGGGCGGCGGGCGGGTGCGGACCCGCTCGCGGCGGTCGAGACGATCCGGGGGCGGCGGGGCGGCCGCGATCCTGCTGGTGATCGCGCTGTTGCTGGCCATCGTCGCCCCGATCCTGGCCAAGTTCATCGAGATGGCTTTTTCCAGGCAGCGCGAGTTTCTGGCCGACGCCGGGGCGGTCGAGCTGACCCGCAACCCCGACGGCCTGGCCGGGGCCCTGGCCAAGATCAGTACCGACCCCGAGGTGCTCGAGGTCGCCAACCGGGCCACCGCCCCGATGTACATCGTCCACCCGATCAAGAACTTCGAGGACCGAGCCAGTTCCATCTTCGACAGCCACCCGCCGATCAAGGACCGCATCCAGCGAATCCTGAGCCTCAAGACCGGTGAACAGGTTTCATGGGTATGATGTAAACCGGATGCGTCACGCGGGAATGGGCAGCAGTCGACGGGCCATCTGCACGGCTTCGCGGCGGAAACGGGAGACGAAGCCGGCCAACTCGCGGATGCGGCCGCGGCCGACGTAGAACGCCAGGTAGGTCAGGCTCTGCAACAGCTCCATCTCGCGGTGGCTGAGGTGCCGCGAGGCCAGGGCGTCGCCGAAGTACTTGTCGTACAGCCGCCAGTCGCGGCTCAGCAGCCGGTAGCCCCACTGCCGCCGGACAGCCAGGTTCCAGATCTCAGTACCCGGATAAGGAACCATCACGCCGACGGCGATCGAGTCGGCCCCGCACAGCGGCGCGAAACGCACGGTCTGCAGGGCGGTGGCCCAGGTCTCGCCCGGGTGGCCGATGATGAAGAAAGCGTTGGTCTTGAGCCCGGCGGACCGGGCGGCGGCGATCGCCTGGCGGGCCTGGGTCGGTGTGATGTTCTTGTGGATGCGGCGCAGAATCTGGGGGTTGCCCGACTCGATGCCGAAATCGAGCATGGTGCAGCCGGCCTGCTTCATCTTGCGGTACAGGGGCCGGTCGGCCAGGTTCGCCCGCGAGTTGGCCTTCCATCGCCAGACGCGCCCGCGACGTCCGTTCCGCTCGATGAGCCGATCGAGCAGCTCGTGGGTCCACCGGCGGTTCACGCCGAAGGTCTCATCCTGGAACCATGAGGTCGGCTGCCCAGTTCGGGCTTCAAGCTCCTCAATCTCGGCCATCAGGTTGTCCACACTGCGCATCCGAATGCGGCTGCCGAGCACGCGCTGGCAGAACGCGCAGCGGAACGGGCATCCGCGCCCTGCGTAAAGCCCCCAGCCGTTGGGTGGCTTGGGAAACAGATCCCACGCCGGGAACGGCAGCGTGTCGAGGTCCTGGATGAATGGCCGATCGGCGTTGCGGACGATCCGGCCGTCGTCGCGGTAGGCGATGCCGGCGATCGCGGACCAGGTGTGTCGCGGATTGCCGCCGTCGATGGCCGCCGCCAGCTCGCAGGCCGTGTGTTCGCCCTCGCCGCGGACGGCCACGTCGATCGCGGGGAACTCGGCCAGCGTATCGTCCGGCAGGGCGGTGGTGTGCGGCCCGCCGACCATCGTGATCGTTTCGGGCAGAACGGCCTGGATGTCGCGGCACAGCTCGGCGGCCAGGGTGATTTCGTGGGTCATCGCGGTGATGCCGACGAGTCGCGGCGAGATCCCCCGAACCCGCTCGACGATCGCCGCGGCCGTCAGCCGCTCGGTCTTGGCGTCGATGGCATGAACCTCGTGCCCCGCGCGCTTCAGGCAGGCAGCCACATAGCCCAACCCGAGGTGGCCCACCCCGTGCCGATGCCGCCGTATTTCCGTCTCCGGACAGGGATTGATCAGCGTGATTTTCATCGCGACGTAGTTATCGGTCGGTCGGAGATGGGACTGAATCTCGCTACTGACGTTGTTTTTCTCATCATCGCTTATGCGGCTGGATCGGCCAGAAAACGTAGTCGGCGTTCACTGGCTGGCCATTGCGATCCAGCTCGCTCCAGGAGGGGTCGTGCTTGCCGCCGTCGTCTCGGCCATTGCTCGCAACGCTGTACAGCAGCGGCTGGTCATTCTCGATCCGGTAGCAGAAGTCCTTCCCGGAGAACGGATCGGTGCGGATGACGCGAGACAAGCCCCGGATCTCCCTCAGCAAGGCCGGCCATTTGCCTGTCCGATTCTTCTCGCAGTGCAGGGCGTACAGCAGATGCGTGGCCCGGCGCGTCGCTTCGGCCCGGGCGGAGAGGACGATGGCCCGGCTGCCACCAAATGCAAACTGCCGAACCAGCACATGATTGTCCGGGTCCCGTTTGAATTCATTCACCAAACGAGCCACGCGGCTCTCCGCTTCCTGTGGCAGCTCGCTC
>DATIKE010000173.1:0-1833 GCA_035477895.1 Phycisphaerae bacterium | reverse complement strand
AGCACGTCCACCGATGTGTCGTCGGTGTGGATCACTTTCGAAGCCGGCACCAGCTCGATCATCAACTGATAAAGCGGGCCGAGCACGTCCGCACACTGGGCCGCCCAGCCCTGGCCTAGTTTGCCCGCCCGGCGACATACTCCGTGCGTTGCTGTCTTCAAGCAGGCTTGTTTCGGCAGACGAGGATCAGATCGGGGCAGGTCGCCGGGTCGTAGGCTTGTTGTTGATAATTGCCGAAGAAGGAGATATCGCCGGCGCCGGCGGCCTCGGCCGCGGCGCGGAGGTCGTCGGCCCGCAGGCCGATGAATGAGTCGCTCTCCGTCTCCCGGGTCATACCGCCGTCTGGGGTGAGTTCGATGTCCACGAAGTCAATGAACGCCCGTTCGCCGACGCGGCGAATACTCTTGAGTAGCACGTGGTCGCCGCCGGCCAGCGGCACGCGCACGCATTTCCGCCACTGCGTCGGACCGTCGGGTAGCCGCCAAAGGTTCAGCACCTGCACGATGCACACACCGCCGGGGCGGAGCGAATCGATCATCGCCCGCAAAGCAGTCTCGACGCCCGGCGACTCTTCCGTCAGCGCCAGCGAATTGCCCACGCAGAGCACCGCGTCGAAGCTCGCCGGCGGATCGGTCGGCCGGGTGTAAGGCCGCTCGACCCAGCGCAGGCCGGCCGGCTCGCCGTGCACCTGCCGGCAATGCGCGATCATGCCCGGGCTGACGTCCGCCCCCTCGACCTCCAATCCCCACTCGTGGAACATGCTTGCATGCCGGCCGGTGCCGCAGGCGGCGTCGAGCACCCGCCGGACATCCGCCCGCTCGAACCAGTTCCGGTAGAAATTGGTCTCGTTGCCCAGCCGCCGGGGCCAGTCAATCAGCGCATCGTACCGATCCACGCGCTGATCGAACGCGGAATGATCGCGGCGCGCATTCATGCCCTGAGTGTAGACCCGCAGGAACAATCGGGGAAGGGGGTCAGTCGGACTTGGAATCGTCCAGGCTCAGGTCGTAATCGGACGAATCCAGGTCGATCTGCTTGGTGTCGTCGGAGCCCGCCAGGGCTTCCAGCTCGCCGATCGGGTCTCCCTCGTCGTGTTCGCCGCCGAGGTTGAGCCCGAAATCGCCATCGTCTTTATCGGCGGCCGCCCCGGCCGGCGGGATCAGCCCGGTGCCGCTCAGCGCGCTCTGCCGGGTTTCCAGCCGCGTGCGAACCTTGCGGACCTCCTTCGGCTCGCCGTCGATCTGGACCGTGAAGACCACCGGCCCGATCACGATATGGTCTCCCGGGCGGAGTTCTTCCTCGTTGATCCGCTTGTTGTTGATGAACGTCCCGTTGATGCTGCCCAGGTCCTTCAGAACCGCCTTCTTCTGGTCCACGAACAGGATGGCATGTTTGCGGGAGATCTGGCTCAGCGGGATTCGCAGGTCGCAATCGTCCCGCCGCCCGATCACCGTCTTGCCGGGCTCAATGTGGAAGGCCTTGGGCTCCCCATCGCTCTTGAACATGTATAGCAGGAGGTCCATAGGCTGTCGCACCTCGGCTAGACGTGTATCCACCCGGGCCAATTGCCGACGGTCGTGGGCAGTGCACTTCCGCTCCCCGCCGCCGCCGGCGGTCCGATACATCACATCCACCTGTAGTGTACTCCGCTCCGAAATTGTCCGCAAGCCGGGCGCACAACCATTGCGGTCGGGGCGTCTGACGGCCACCCGCCTCACAGGAGCTTCGTGTGCATCGGGTCGAACCACTCCACTTGGCCGCTCTCCAGCCGCACGACCAGTCCGCCGATCGGATCCACCTCGACCGTCCATCCCGCGTAGTCCCGCCCGTTAC
>DATIKE010000172.1:0-8932 GCA_035477895.1 Phycisphaerae bacterium | reverse complement strand
GCTGGTGTGCATCTTCGTGGACAACGGCGTCCTCCGAAAGAACGAGGGCTCCCTCGTCGAGTCGACTTTCCGCGACCATTTCAAGATCGACCTCCGCGTCGCCGATGCCGCCCGGCAGTTCCTCGAACGGCTTGCCGGCGTGATCGACCCGCAGGAGAAACGTCGCCGCATCGGCCATGCCTTTATCGATGTCTTCATCGCCGAGGCCCGCTCCATCCCGAACGCCAGATACCTGGCCCAGGGAACGCTCTACCCCGACGTCATCGAGTCCGGCCACGGCTTGAGCGGGCACGCGGCCAACATCAAGCTTCACCACAACGTCGGCGGGCTGCCCGAGGACCTCGGGTTCGAACTCATCGAGCCGCTGCGCGAACTGTTCAAGGACGAGGTCCGCCTGGCCGGCGAACATCTCGGCCTGCCCGGCGAGATCGTCTGGCGCCATCCGTTCCCCGGGCCCGGGCTGGCCGTCCGCATCATCGGCGAGGTGACCCCCGGGCGGATCGCGCTCCTGCAGAACGTCGACGAGATCGTCATCGAGGAGATTCGATCTTCCGGCTGGTATTCCAAGATCGGGCAGGCGTTCGCGGTGCTCGTTCCGGTCAGCACGGTCGGCGTCATGGGCGACGGTCGAAGCTACGAGGGCCAGCACCTGGTCGCGCTGCGCTTCGTGGAAACGACCGACTTCATGACCGCCGACTGGGTCCACGTCGACTACAATCTGCTCGGGAGGATCTCCAGCCGGATCATGAACGAGGTTCCCGGAATCAACCGCGTGGTCTACGACGTGTCCAGCAAGCCGCCGTCCACCATCGAGTGGGAATAATGCCCCGGGCCATCATCATCGTCGACCACGGCAGCCGCCGCGAACAGGCCAACCGGATGCTCGACGAACCGGCCGCCCTGCTGCGGTCCAGGACCGCCGACCGCGTCTATTCCGCGCATATGGAAGTTGTAGCGGCTGAAACCTCCTTCTACCAGTATACAGGCATCCGGTTGGATGTCAGGTTTTCCGATCCCCCGGCCGAATGCCGGAAGCCGCGAATAATCCTCACCGCTTCACACAAACTCGATCTGCCCCGGGTCGGGGATGAGGTCGGCCTGGATGCCGCAGGCCAGGAACTCGCGGACGGCTTCGCGGCCGTCGGGGCCGTAGTCCAGCGTGTAGTGGTTCACGTACATGCCGACGAACTTATCGGCCAGCTCGGTGCCCATGTCGCGGGCGTAGGCCAGCGCGTGGGCGACGGCCTCGGCCCGGTGGTCCAGCGAGTACCGGATACTCCGCCGAAGGATGCCGCTGATCTCGCGCATTGCTTCGATACCCAGGTCGCGACGGATCACGTTGCCGCCCAGCGGCAGGGGCAGGCCGGTCTGCCGCTGCCACCACAGGCCGAGGTCGACCACGCAGTACAGCTTGTGGTTCTGGTAGGTGAGCTGGCCCTCGTGAATGATGAGCCCGGCGTCGGCCTTGCCCGCGGCCACGTGCTCCAGGATCCGGTCGAACATCACCACCTCGTGCTCGAAGTTGCCCTTGCCCAGCAGCAGATTGAGGGCCAGAAAGGCCGAGGTCATCGTGCCGGGAACGGCGATCCGCCTGCCGCGAAGATCGCGCCAGATCATCGGCTCGCGAGCGACGACCATCGGCCCGTAGCCGTCGCCCATGCTCGCCCCGCTGCTGAGCAACGCGTACTTGTCGACCACATACGGATACGCGTGGATGCTGATCGCGGTGATGTGCAGCTCGCCGCGCAGGGCGCGCTCGTTGAGCGTCTGGATGTCCTGCAACACGTGCTCGAACCGCCAGCGGCCCGGGTCGACCAGGCCCTCGGCCAAACCGTAGAACATGAACGCGTCGTCCGGGTCCGGGCTGTGACCCAGGAGCAGGGTCTGTGTCGATGAGGGATCCGGCAAACTCAACTCCTTCGGAGGTAATCTGTAAACATCGGCCGTGGGACCGAGGTTCCGTCACGGGGACACTGCAGGCGGGACAACCTGGTAAATGGCCGGGCGATACCGGGCGGGTGGAATCGCTTTGCCCTCCGCGCGCGCCGCCTCCAGCCAGGCGGCTTTGGCCGTTTCGACTTCCCGCGGCGCTTCTTCGGGGGTCTTTCCGAATGCGGAGCAGGAATCGAGATCCGGTATGTCGGCGATGTAACCGCCGTCCTGCTCGCTGTAGAAAATGTTGATGTGGTAACCGGTCATCGACTTTCCTCCGCCTTGATATTATACCGTTCCACGAGCCGAAGAAATTGACTGATCTGATAAGGTTTTGCCTGACCGTGGACATTCTGAAGATTGACCAGTTCTCTGACCTCCGGAGGGACAAAGATGTGATGGCTCCCCTTGACTCTGGACAGGTGAAAACCAAACCCTTCCGCCAGCGCGACCATCTCGTCAAAGCGTAAATTGTTGGGGCTGGCCAGTGCCCGCGCGAGTATCTTTCGCTTGTCCACGCCTAATCCTCGGCGGCCCAATTCACCTGTTTAGCTTCAGCAGTTGTTCCAGGTCGGCCTTCTCGTTGGTGGCCGTGATGGTGCAATGGTATTCGACTTTCTGTCCCGGCTTGAGGGTGCGGAACCAGCCTCGCTGGCGGTCCTTGGCCCACCCCTCGACGCTGGCGGTCATCGGTTCCAGCGCCCCGACGTACTCGCCACTCGGCCCCCAATGCTGCCAGTTGCCCATCCGGGCGAATTCCTTCGCGGGATACACGATTTTCACGCCGAAGCCGCGCTTCCTGTTGACCACGCCGGCCAGCACCATGCCCTTGGCGTCGGCCTTTGGATTGACGTAGGCGAAAGCCTCGCCGATGCCCCGGTGCGACTCCTGCGGCTCAACCGCCGCCCGAAAATCGCGGCCCGGCTTGAACCAGCCGGTGCTGTCGAGCCGGCGGTCGATCTCACCCCGGTAACAATAGGTGCTGGCCCCGGGTTCGAGCAGCGGATAACCGAAGTTGATGTGCATGAGCCACGCGTGCGGCGCCTCCTGGTTGCCGCGATTGAGAAACACGTCGTGAACGCGAACCGCCGGCTCGCCGAGTGTGCTGCCGATCGTGCGGCGAAGCTCGACGTTCGGCCCGAACAGCCGGGCGGTGCGGACGATGCCGGTAATCGACATCTCGTATTGCCCGCGGGCCGGATCGGGATTGATGATCGATTCGACAATCGCCCGGGTGTAGGAATGCGTCCCGTGCAGACCGTAATCCTTTCCGTCCTCGACGAATGGGGCCCCGGTGTTCAACGGTCCGCAACTGACCAGCAGGCCGCCATAAAAACCCCACAGCCACTCCATGCCGTGCGTGCAGGCGTGCGACGGAACCAGCGGCCCGCCGAGCGAATGCCACGTCAGCGACTGCCCGAGAAACTCGGCGTCGGCGATATCCAGGCCGCGGTCGATCATGACCTTGTAGCGCAGCCCGCCGCCGGTATTGACCCAGGCGATGCGGTTGCCCCGACCGGGGCCGTCGTCGAGCACCGACGTCTCGATGCCGCCGAGTTGCATGGGGTTGATCGCGGGCGCATCGGCAAACGGACGGGCCGCGGGAGTCCTGCGCTTGGCCATGACGGACGCCTCCACAAACAGGGACAGCTCACCGTGTCGGGCGACATTGTAGAAGGCCGACAGGACAACGCCAAGCAGCAGCGACCTCGCACGGGTCATCCGGTATAATGTTCGTTTTCGGGGAACGAAACGCGAGGCAACCACGATATCAAGGGGGACCGGCAATGAACCACTTCTCCGCTTGCGTTGGGATGATTCTCGGTGCCGGGCTGCTTGCCGGATCGGACACCGCAATCGCCGAGGTCTCGGGGGTGAACATCGGATCACGGCGCGAGCTGTTCGTGGATCGCCACCTGATCGACAAGCTCGACGGCGCGAGTCTGCAACTCCACCATCCGCGGCCGGCGGACATCGCCCTGAGGTTCGATCGGCCATACGAAGGCGTTTTCGCGGGCTATACCACTGTGATCAAGGACGGCGACACATACCGCATGTACTACCGCGGCCTGGCGGCGGCCGCCGACGGCGAGGCGAACCATTCGGTCGGCAAGGAGGTCACCTGCTACGCCGAGAGCCGCGACGGCATCCGGTGGGACAAGCCCAATCTCGGCTTGTTCGAAATCAACGGCAATCGCGACAACAACATCGTGCTGGCCATGACCCCGGCATGTCACAACTTCTGCCCGTTTCTCGATACAAGGCCCGGCGTCGAGCCGGCACAACGATTCAAGGCCGTCGGCGGGCACGGTAAGGCGGCTCTCCTGGCCCTTGTCTCAGCCGACGGGCTCCATTGGAAAAAGCTGCAAGACAAGCCGATCTTCACGAAAGGCGCGTTCGACTCGCAGAATCTCGCATTCTGGTCCGAGTCGGAGAACTGCTACGTCTGCTACTTTCGAGCGGGCAAAAAAATCGGCAACAAGGCCTACCGCTGGATCAGCCGAACCACCTCGAAGGACTTTCTGAACTGGTCGGAGCCGGTCGAGATGGATTTCGGCGACGTCCCGCCCGAGCACTTCTACACCAACCAGACCGGCCCCTACTACCGCGCCCCCCACCTGTACGTGGCGGTCTTCGCCCGATTCAATCCCGGCCGGCAGTTGATCGCCTCCGCCGACCAGGCCCAACGCCTCGGCATCGTGGGTGATTACTTCAGCGATACCTCCGACGCCTGCTTCATGACCACCCGCGGCGGCAGCCACTTCGACCGCACCTTCATGGAGAGCTTCGTCCGCCCCGGCATGGGAGCCGCCAACTGGGTATCGCGGACCAACTACCCCGCACTGGGCATCGTGCCGACGGGCGAAAACGAAATGTCGCTCTATGTCCAGCGGCACTACGCCCAGCCGTCGCACTGCCTGCAGCGGCTGACACTTCGACCGGACGGATTCGTGTCCGTCCATGCCCCCTACTCCGGCGCGGAGATGATCACCAAGCCGCTCGTCTTCTCGGGAAAGGAACTGACGATCAACTTCGCCACGTCAGCCGCCGGCGCACTGCAGGTCGAGATCCAGGACGCCGCCGGGCGGGCGATTCCCGGCTTCGCCCTGACCGATTCCACCGAGAGCTTCGGCGACGAACTCGAACGCGTCGTCACCTGGAAATCCGGCGCCGACGCGAGCAAACTTGCCGGCCAACCGGTGCGCCTGCGATTCGTGATGAAGGACGCGGACCTCTATGCGATCCGATTTCGCTGACGCCGGCTGCTGACGGTGGATACTCGCAACGGCGGGACGAGCCGGCCGGAGCGATCTGCTCTAGAACCAGGGTCCTAATAGGAATAACTTCCCATCATTCATCACGTTACATCACGATCGCTTCCGATCGACAACGCGGACGTCGATGGCATCCGGCTCACCCGCCCTGCGGAACTCAACGATGGCGTTCTTGAAGCGAAAGCGGGCGACATCCGGCGACCCCAGGAACGGCGATAGTGCTCGTGCGATTCGTGAATCCTTGAAATCGTCGACGACCAGCCAGTTGCCCGGCAGACTTTCCTGCGAGTGATGCGCGTACAGCCGTCGGGCGATGATACACGTCGCCCCCGCGGCGACGCGATCCCGTACCGCCAGGAAGGTCCGAGCCGAGAGAGCGTGTCCACACACGATCAGACAATCGACACCCGCCAACGCAGCCGCCTCCACGTTATGATCAAAGACTGCCACACTGTCGATCGGTGCGAAGTACTCCTCGATCTGCTTCGGATAAATAAATGGATTCCCGGCCGAGATGGACCCCGCCCGGGCGGCACCGTGTGTCAGAATGGGCCACACCGCAAGCCATTCCGACGCGGGACCGTCCAGAGGCATTTCCCGGTTCCCCAGCAGCCGGTCTCGCGAGGCGGGCTCGCCGCGACCCGGCGCCGGCGCGAACTGCCCCCACCCGCCATCCGGCAAACGGATGATGGCCACTTTCGGATCGTAATCCCGCCAGTCGATCGATCGGGGGTGCTTCGGCACATAGTCCGTGTAAAAGTCGCGGACCACGCGCCCGTGCTTCGTCAGCTCATAATTCTCGGCGTCGGACCAACGGATCAACGAGCCCTGCGGGTCGGCCTCGGGATGCCGGGGCGACCAGTCATGACTGTCGAGGTTTTCAACATAAATCGTCTCGGCCCCGAGCCAGTATGCGGTCAGCAGCGCGGAACGCAGGGCACGCGGTGAGTGGCCGGGATAGCGATCCCAGTTCCACAGGTCGGGCGAAGCCCACAGGGTGGTTCCAGCCTCCTGATACTGGATGGCTGCACCGAGGGCGATCGACATCACCACCGAACCGATATTCTCCTTGAGCAGTTTCGGCGTGATGGTCCAGCCGGCCCGGGCGAAGATGTGAAATAGGTCGGGCCAGACCTGCTCGGTCTGAAGCCGGACGCGATTCCGGTAATGCTCTTCGCGAAGCCGCCTGGCCTCGGCGACCAGGCGGTCGTACGCCGTCGTCAGAGACATGCCGTGCGTATTGACCAGGAAAGGCGTGTCATACGTCGCCTTGGGGTGGTTCGAAAACTTGTTGTTCGACAGGATCATATGCTCGCACTCATCATAGGTGACGGCGACCAGCGACGGAGGCGCCGGCCGCGTCGGCGGCAGCACGGCCGTCAGCCATTCCATCCGCAGATCCCAGCGATGAAGGCCGCCTTCATGCTCGAATTCGTTGACTCCCGGCGTAATCTCGATACGCGGGACGAAATTCGACAGTTCCACGTTCAGGGTGTATTCGACACCGCGATCGCGCATCACCCTGTCCATCGCTTCCAGTCGGCGACGCGTCATGGCGGAATTGTTCTCGCCTGCGTCGGTCACCGGCCAGAAATGCACGCTCAAAAACCGAGCGCCGAGGTCCTCCAGGGCCTTGAAGTAGGCGGGAAACTCCCACGGTTCCCGCTTGGCGATGAAATGGTGATAGGAGCCGCCGTCGTCCACGCCCAGCCGCACCGGTACGGCAGCGAAAGCGCTGCCTGGTACCACAAGCAACAGAACCTCCGCAAGGCGGCACATACGCATAAGATGTAGTCTCCACACACAAAGATCCAGCCGAGATCCCTGCAGGCTCCCAGGCGCGGCTGATACAATGGTAACACACCGGGACCGGCCCATCGAGAGGTGATGAACCCGTGGCGGGTGACCGCGATCGCTTTGTGATCGACTCCTTTCGCCCCGCGTACTTTGATCCGCGGGTCAGGGATTCGCTGCCTCGACGCCGTCTGCGTGCGGTCGAGGCCCTCCGCGCCTGCCGATCGTGTCCGCGCAACTGCGGCGTGAATCGTCTGGCCGACGAAATCGGCTTCTGCGCCGTCGGCCGACAGGCGCGCGTCTGCTCCGCGTTCGCCCACTTCGGAGAGGAATCATGTCTCGTGGGGTCGCATGGCAGCGGGACGATCTTCTTCGGCGGCTGCAACCTGCGATGCGTCTTCTGCCAGAATGCCGACATCAGCCAGGGCCGCTCGGGCGAGCCGATGTCGGCCGATGAGATCGCCGCGGTCATGCTCGCCCTCCAGGAACGCGGCTGCCACAACATCAACTTCGTCACCCCCGAGCACGTGGTGCCGCAGACCATCGAGGCCGTCACCATCGCGATTGAACGGCGCCTGCGCCTGCCCATCGTCTACAACACCAGCGCATACGACTCCGTCGAGTCGCTGTACCAGTTGGACGGCCTGATCGACATCTACATGCCGGACTTCAAGCTCTGCTCGCCCGAGGCTTGCGAACGATACCTCGGCGCTCGCGACTACGCGGACCGGGCCCGCGAGGCCATCCGCGAAATGCACCGCCAGGTCGGAGATCTATGCTGCACGCCGGACGGCGTCGCCGCCCGCGGATTGCTCGTGCGCCACCTGGTCATGCCCGGCCTGTTGGACGAGAGCGCGGCCATCTTCCGCTGGCTGGCCGACCTGTCGCCTGACACCTTCATCAACATCATGGGCCAATACAGACCCGGGAACCGCGTCGGCCAAACCATCGCGTACAACAAAGCCCGGCCTGCCGTCCGGTTTTCGGAGATCGACCGCCGTCCCACCCGAACCGAATTCGCCCGGGCCCTCGACACGGCCAGAAAGGCGGGCCTGTGGCGATCCGATGAAGTTCAGACCGTCTGAAGAATGGTTTCGTGCAACAACCACGTGTCTGTTCCCATTGCTGGCGCGCATCGCTCCGATCTTGTGTGTCCGGCCTCCCGCCCACTTGTGACCATTGCTTGTTTCCGCTTACGATGGCCGCCATGTCGGCATTCGAGTCGCTTCGCATTCGTTTTTCGGATCAATACGAGGCCTACGCCCGCTGGTGGCGGCCGGCCGAGCCTCGCGGCGCTGTTCTCTACCTGCACGGCATCCAGTCACACGGGTTGTGGTTCGAGGCGTCGGCCCGTCGGCTGGCCGACGCCGGCTTTGCCGTCCTCCTGCCCGACCGTCGCGGCAGCGGCCGCAACGACGCCGAACGCGGCCACCTGCCCTCGGCCAGACGCCTGCTCACCGACCTCTCCGAGTGCCTTAACGAGATGCACGTTCGCACCGGCTTCACGCGTTTCCATCTCGTGGGGGTGAGCTGGGGAGGCAAGCTCGCCCTCGCCATGTTCCGCGATCAGCCGGCACGCATCGCCGGCATCAGCCTCGTGGCCCCCGGCCTGTTTTCCAGGGTCGACCTCCCGCTGGCCCAGAAAATCCGCGTCGTCTGGTCGGCCGTCACCCGTTCCGCCGCGCTGTTCCCCATCCCTCTGCAGGACCCCGCGCTGTTCACCGCCAATCCGCGGTGGCAGGCATTCATTCACCGGGACAATCTTTCACTGCGGCTGGTGACCAGCGCATTCCTTCGCGCCTCCCGCCGGCTAAATCACGACGCGCTGGCCGTGGCTAAAATGACCGAACATTGCCCGCTTCGGCTGTTCCTGGCCGAGCACGACCGCATCATCGACAACCACGAGACCCGCGAGTTTGTTCGCTCCCTTT
>DATIKE010000171.1:0-24650 GCA_035477895.1 Phycisphaerae bacterium | reverse complement strand
CGGCATTACCCTCACGCGAGCTTCGCATTGCCCAGGCCATGTTGCCTGCCGCGCTGGGGGAGTACTCGCGAGTGGCTCTGGTCGCCACGGTTGTCGGGTCCGGGGCTGTTCCGGCGGGCGATGACCCGCTCGCCGAGGCCGCCGCGACCTTCGGCGCCAGGGAAATCTACCGGGCCGACTACGCCCGGAAACCCAACGTCGGAGAGGCCTCGACGCCGACGACGGAAGTTCTTCGCGTGAACGTGGTCGATTCCGGCGAGCCGGCGAACGCCTTCGGCCTGTGGCGGGCGTTGGAGCCTGCCGGTGCCAAGCGGATCAACATCGGCCGGGCAGGCTGGCAGGACGCAGACGGCCGGCGGATCGCCTTCTGGGCCGGCCGTCACTACACCGAGCTGCACGTGCTGATGTCGATGCCGGCCGAGGCGATGGACAACGTGGTCCGGGCGCTGGCCGGCGTGCAGCTTGTGACCGGCGGGCCTTTCTGGGCCGAGTCTGTTCTGCCGGCGGATGGCCGGGTCGAGGACAGTCTGCGATATGTTCGCCGCGAACCGCTGGGTCTGACCGCACTGAGGGACTGCTGGCTGGCGGATTACCCGGATGGTGTGACGCTTGGCGTGATGAAACCGCCGCCCGACCGCCGCGAGGCCATGCTGGTTTCCCTGCGGGATGTGCTGGTCGAGAGCGATTCCGGCCCAGCCGAAACCGGCTACGAAGAGGCCGCGTATTCGGAGGAATCCTCCGACGAATCCGTTCTCGATCCGGGTTCACAGGAACCATCAGCGCCCCGAGCGGAAGCGAGGGGTTACGATGCATCGGAACAGGAGTCACACGAGGACC
Organism: Phycisphaerae bacterium; assembly: GCA_035477895.1. Classification (GTDB taxonomy): domain Bacteria; phylum Planctomycetota; class Phycisphaerae; order UBA1845; family PWPN01; genus JAPKGY01. The sequence goes on along the minus strand of DATIKE010000171.1, from coordinate 23,813 downwards.
CTTCACAGCGAAGCCCGGCCTCTCAGACGAAGCCGGAAGCCAAGGGCCGGGTCTCCGGCACGACGGGCGGCCGAACGGTCATCGCCGCCGGCGTGGGTGAGTATGTGTTCGTGGCCGTCGGGCCTGAGCCGGCGAAGGTGGCGGCGTTGTTCGAGTTGGCCTGCGAGCGGCAGGCGGCGGCGCAGTCGGTCGCCGCGGCAGGCCCTGCGCATGCGGCACCGCCCCCAACAGCCGGCGCCGCCCGGTTCCCCGACCTCGGCGACGCGGAGATTTTCTCTCCGACCAGGATCGAGCGCTACACGGACAATCTGTACCAGAAGATCAACGGTCGCGAGTCGCAGTTCCGGCAATTCGGGTTCGTCGAGTTGCGCGTCGGACAGTATCAGCACGTGCCCGGCAAGCAGGTATTCGATGCCTACGTGTTCGACATGGGCGAGGCGGTCAACGCGATGGGCATCTACATGACCGAGAAGTCGGGCAGCGCCCATGCGATCGACCTTGGCCGCGAGGGATATGTGTCGGGCGCGAGCGTGTACTTCTGGAAGGGGCGCTACTACGTTTACGTGCTCGGCCCGGCGGACGGGGAGAACGACGGGGCGGCCAAGGTGGCCGAGCGGATCAGCCGGGCGATCGAGGCGACCATCGCCGACGACTTCGAACCCTTCTGGGCCGAAAAGCTGCTGCCGGCCGAGGACCGCGTGCCCGATTCCATGAGCTACCGGGCGACCAGCGGTCTGGGCTTTGATTTCCTCAAAGGGATGTTCGTGGCGGAGTACAAGACCGGCGACAAGACGTACCAGATGTATGTCATCCGGTCGGACGACACAGCCGGCGCCCGCAAGGTGTTCGAGCAGTTCGCCGAGGCGACGGCCAAGTACGACAAGATTCTGTCGCGCGGCGCGTCCCCGGGCGGCGAGACGATGGCCATCGAGTCCGTGGGAAGGTTCGGGGCCGCGTTCTTCAAGGGTCGGTACTTCGGAGGGGTGACCGACTGCGAGGACCGAAACCTGGCCGAGCGAAAGGCGGCCGCGTTTCGGGACAGCCTGAAGGTTGATTAAGAGGGCATTCTAAAACCCTGAAATCACACCGGCGAGACCTGTCTGCGTGCCTGCCTGTGCGTACACGCAGACAGGCGTACACGCACAGGCAGACGCCGGTGCCGCACGGGTTTCAGGATGCACAGTAAAGTCGTCTCTGAGAATTGAGTTCCGCATGGCTGACAAGCAAAACAAACAGGCACCGAGTGTTGCCGGCGATCGGTCGCGCGTCTGGACGCGGCGGGATGTGATCGTCCGTGGCGGTCAGACGGTGGTGGCGGCCGGGTTGGCGACCGGGGCCGCGTGGTGGCTCTACGATCCGCGCGGCGACGCCGGCCTGCAACAGCCCGAGCCCATCCGGCTCAAGGACTACTTCTCGGCCGTGGAGTTTTCGCCGGCGGCTCCGCGAATCTCAGCCGCTTATGGCCCGCCGGAGAGCATCGACCAGTTCGAGCAGATGCTGCGGATGGCCCGGGCAGCCGTGGGTGGGCTCGACGCCGACCGCGGCATGGCCCGTTTCATCCGCAAGGGCGATGTGGTCATGCTCAAGCCGAATGTCGGCTTCGACCGCGGTCCCCAACTGGCCGCCACGACCAACCCGCAGGTCGTTCGTGCGGTCATCCGGCTCTGCCGCGAGGCCGGTGCACGCAAGGTCATCGTGGCTGACAACCCCATCGAGAACCCGCCGGCCTGCTTCGCCAAGAGCGGCATTCAATCGGCCGCCGAGGCCGAGGGTGCGACGGTCGTGATTCACTCGGACTCCCACGACGCGCCGGTGCAGGTCCGGGCGGGCAGCCCCGATCCGTCCAGGGGCGAGGCCCTGGGCACCTGGCCGATCTTCTGGACGCCGCTGCGCGAGGCGGACAAGGTCATCGGCATTCCGCCGATCAAGGATCACAATCTGTGTTACGCCTCGATGGGCATGAAGAACTGGTACGGCCTGCTCAGCGGGCGGCGGAACCAGTTCCACCAGGCGATCCACGACATCGTGAGCGACCTGGGGTTCATGATGAAGCCGACGCTGATGGTCATCGACGGCACGCGGGTGATGATGCGCAACGGCCCGACCGGCGGACGGCTGGATGACGTTCAGATCGGCGGCGTCGGCGGTCGGCCGGTCGTGGTCGCCAGTGTCGATCAACTGGCTTGTGACTCCTGGTGCTTGCAGAACCTGCTCGGCCGGGACCCGGCGGCGGTCAGCTACCTGTCGTTGGCCTATCAGAAGTTCGGACAGGATCCGACCCGGCTGGTGGCTCCAAGCTGGCAGGATTACAAGCTCCAGGGCAAGATCGTGGAGACGACGATATAAGCGGGGTTGGACGCCGATTCCCGCTTTCGTCATGGAGGTTGATTTCGGCGTTTTGACGTTTCGGCGTTTCGGCTTTTGCAGTATGCGTATCACCACCATCCGAATCCTGTTTCAGCTCGTCGTCATCACGTTGTTCCTGACGTTCGTGTTCGTGACGACGTTTACCCACCTGGATTCGGTGCCGGCGCTGAAGTTCTGGGTCAGCAAGTTCCTGGAGATCGACCCGCTGGTGGCCATCGCGACCGCCCTGGCCACCCACACCGTCTACAAGGGGCTGATCTGGTCGCTGATCCTGCTGATCCCGACGCTGCTGCTGGGGCGTTTTTTCTGCAACTGGATCTGCCCGTACGGGATCATTCACCAGTTCGCGGGCTGGCTGTTCAATAACCGGACGGCCAAGAGACGGATCGACTCGAACCGATATCGGCGGAGCTACGCGATCAAGTACTACATTCTGGCGGCGATGATCGTGGCCGCCGCCCTGGGCACGCTCCAGATCGGCCTGCTGGATCCGATCTGCCTGCTGCACCGTTCGTTCACCGTGTCGATCCTGCCGATGCTGAACATGCCCGAGCCGGCCGCCCGTTACTTCGGCGACGCCAAACTGCACCAGGCCGGATGGATCGTCGGAATGATGATCGTCGTGCTGGTGGGCATGAACCTGGCGATCCCGCGGTTCTTCTGCCGTGTGCTGTGCCCGCTGGGCGCGACGCTCGGCGTGTTCAGCCGGTTCGCGTTGTGGCGGATCGAGCGCGACCCGAACAAGTGCACCGACTGCGATCTCTGTTTGGCGAATTGCGAGGGTGCCTGCGACCCGCACACACAACTGCGCAAGAGCGAGTGCTTCGTCTGCTTCAACTGCATCGAGGACTGCCCGCACGACGCCTTGAGCTTCGCGTTCCTGCCGAAGCCGTCGCACGAGGTGGCCTTGCCGGACATCCCGCGGCGCCGGGTGATCATGGCCGGCCTGGCCGGTGTGGCCTTGTACCCCTTCCTCAAGCTCACCGGCCGAACCACCGCCGACTTCTCGGCCGCCGCCATCCGTCCGCCGGGGACGGTCGAGGAGCAGGAGTTCCTCGAGCGCTGCATCAAGTGTGACCAGTGTATCCGCGTGTGCCCGACGAACGTGCTTCAGCCGGCCGGCCTGGAAGCCGGCATCGAGGGGGCCTGGACGCCGGTGATGAATTTCCGGATCGGGTTCTGCCAGCTTAACTGCACGGCCTGCGGGCACGTCTGCCCGACGGGCGCGATCCAGCAGCTGAGCATCGAGGAGAAGCTCGGCCTGGGGCCTTACGCCGAGAACGGCCCGGTGAAACTCGGCATGGCCCACTTCGACCTGGGCCGCTGTCTGCCGTGGTCCAAGAACATCCCCTGCATGGTCTGCGAGGAGGTCTGCCCGACCTCGCCCAAGGCGATCCACTCCGAATACCGCCAGATGCTGATCCGCGAGGGCAAGAAGCAGATCCTGTCGGCCTCGGCGACCACGGTGACACTGGCCGACTATCCGCCGCCGGGCAGGGCGTTCGGCGAGGCCTGCGTTTTCAATCCGGGCGAATTCCGCGGCGACCGCACCGTCAGCTACCACGTTCAGATCATCCACCGCGACGGCACGAGCGAGACTCATCGCATCCTGAACAACGACGGGGACACGCTCATGATCGGCGAGGTCGACGCGACCACCGGTCAGGTCGTGGTCGGCTCGCCGTTCGACCGCCTGCCGGCGAGGGGAGACGTGGCCGCCATTCATGTGGAAATGAAGGTGCCCAAGATCGATACCGCGTTGTGCATCGGTTGCGGGTTGTGCGAGAGGGAGTGTCCGGTCGTCGGCGACCGCCGGGCCGTCTATGTCACCGCCGAGGGAGAGACACGGTCTCAGCACTACCTTCAGCGCGGGCGGAACCGCTCCCTGCGGCTGATCAAGTGACCAGGAGCCTGTCCCAAAACCCCTGGAAACGACCGGCTGGAAGCCGGTCCCACACGGGTTTTGGGACAGGTTCCAAGGGGGCGGCGCCGAGGCGGGCCTGGGACAAATTCAGGTTTTCTCCACCGTTTGTTTTGTGGCTTTTTGTCGAGCCCTTGCCGATGCCTTTACAGTGCGTCCTGAAACCCCTGCCTGCGACCTATCTGCGTGTACGCACAGGCAGGCACGCAGACAGGTCTCGCCGGTGTGATTTCAGCGTTTTAGGACGCACTCTTGGGAGGGGTTTCTTGTTTTCCGATCCTGCAAGGCAGCCGTTTATCGGACAGTGCCGGCGTACTATAAATGAATCGCGGACTCGGGGTATCTCGGTGAGAGACCGGGCCTGATTGTCGCGTTTTCGATACACCTGCGGGTTTTTTGGGGCCTGTGATTCGTCGTTTGAGGGATTGGATGCGAACCATCGCCCACGTCACGCATGAGGCGGTCCAGAAGTTCGGAGGGATCGGCGCGGTTCTGGAAGGTTTGTTGACCAGCAAGCCTTACCAGGCGGCCGAGCAGCGCACCATTCTGATCGGGCCGCTGTTTCCCGGTGAGGATGGCGCCAAAGGCCGGCTGGGGCCTCATGGGGAGGTTCTCTACAGCAGCCTGGACAGCCTGCCGCCGCACCCGGTGGGCGAAGCCCTGGATCGCATCCGCCGCGAGTTTCACGTGCAGATAGTTTACGGCCACCGCACGTTCAACAACCTGCACACCGGCGCGATGGTCACCGCCGAGCTGCTGCTCATCGATGTCGGGCGCATGAGCCTGCATCACGTGAACATGTTCAAGGCCGGCCTGTGGCAGCATTTCGGGATCGACTCCCGGCGATACGAGTCGTCCTGGGACTATGACCTGTACGTCAAGCTGGCCCCGCCGGCCATCGCCGCCCTGAAGGCCCTGGGGGCCGCGGACGCCAACAATCCCTGCGTCATCGTCGCCCACGAGTTCATGGGTATGCCGACCGCCCTGGCCGGCATGATGGACCCCGGCGGCGCGTTTCGCACCGTCTTCCACGCCCACGAGGTCGCCTCGATGCGGCGGATCGTCGAGAGCCACCCCGGCCAGGACATCACCTTCTATAACGTGTTGTCGGCCGCGATGGCCCACGACCGCTACGTCGACGACGTGTTCGGGCCGCAGGACGGGTATTACCGGCACGCTCTCGTCGAACGCAGCCGGTTCTGCGACAAGCTATTCGCCGTCGGCGAACCCGTGGCCAAGGAACTGCGCTTCATGAGCGCCGGCTTCAGGGAGGCCGACATCACGGTCACCTACAACGGCATTCCGGCCGAGGAAATCACCCTGGCCGAGAAGCTCGAAAGCCGCGAGCGCATGCAGGATTACGCCCAGACGCTGCTCGGCGACCGGCCGGACTACATCTTCACCCACGTGACCCGGACGATCGCGAGCAAGGCCCTGTGGCGCGACATCCGCGTGCTGGCCCGGCTCGAGCCGCTGTTCCGCGAGCGTAACAAGTCCGCCGTCCTGTTCGTCCTGTCGACCGAGGTGCCGGCCAGACGTCCCCAGGATATCCGCGAGATGGAGAAGTGGTGGCACTGGCCCGTCGCCCACCGCGAGGGAGATCCCGATCTCTCGCACGGAGAGGCGATGTTCTATCAGGGCGTGCAGGAGTTCAACGCCCGTTCGCGGATGGTCAAGGTTGTCTTTGTGAACCAATTCGGCTGGGACCGCATCGTCTGCGGCGAACGAATGCCTGAGGATATGTCCATCCTCGACATCAGGCGGGGCACGGACCTGGAGTTCGGCCAGAGCATCTACGAGCCATTTGGCATCTCGCAACTCGAACCGCTGACCTACGGCGCCGTCTGTGTTCCTTCGAGCGTCTGCGGCTGCGTCGGATTCGTCCAGCAGATCCTCGGCGCCGAGACATCCCCGAACATCATCGTGGCCGACTACTGCGACATAGGCGGCGAGGGGCGTGACGAGGGCGGCTGGCTCTCCTTCACCCGCGAGGAGCGCGAGCGGCACGAGATGCGCGTGGCCGCCGGGGTTGCCCGGCAGATCATGCAGGTGCTGCCCGCGACGGATGCGGCCATGGAATCGCTTCTGCGCAGCGGTTACGAGTTGGCCTCCGGCATGAGCTGGGACGTCGTCGCCGGGCGGTTCGTGATGCCCGAGATCGTTTCCGCCTGCCGAAAACGGCCGCCGGCCTCCGTCACTTCCTGATCGGCCTTTACCGGCGAACGAGCCTGCTCATCGCGTGCCTCTTCGCGGGTGGCCCATCCTTCGCGCAGCGAAGGGTGGGGCCGCGATGATCGCGCAGCGAATCGATCTCGCAGTTACCTCACGATCATCGTGACCCCACCCATCCGGCTTCGCCCGGACGGATAGGCCACCCGCCGAAATGGCTTCTGGAGCGGGTAGGCGGATCGGTTCAACCACAAGCACCAGGTAAAGATCGAGAGCGGTCTTGCCGCCGTCGGTCTTCTTTGTGTCTTGGTGGTTCAAAACAGTTTCACCACAAAGACACAAAGGCACAAAGACACGAAGAATCCCGGGATACTGGTGGTTCCCCTCGGCCGTCTGCCAAAAGAGCCTGTGTGGACGGCCGGCAGGGGCGCCGGACGCTACACGCGATAGTGAAATGCCATAACAAACCTGAAATCACACCGGCGAGCGCCGGTGCCACACGGATTTCAGGGCGCACAGTTGGTGGAGAATTCCGACGCTGAACACGTAGCCCGAGAATGGAACGGGTGAATGAAGCCTGGACGGCAGCGGCACGTTGTCTTTCCTCGGCGTTCCTCTGGGGCCTGGGCCGAAAAAACGAATCAAACCACCGAGGATGTCGAGGGCCGCGGAGAACTCGGCGGGCGCCGCTCGACACGTGCCGGAGCCCATTTTACGATGTGCCCATGCGAATCGCGGTCATCGGCAGTGGGGCGGTCGGCCTGTTGTACGGGTCGCGGCTGGCGCGGGCCGGGCACGACGTGCGATTCCTCATGCGCCGCGACCTGGAAGCCGTCAGGCAGCACGGCCTGACCGTCGAAAGCCGCGACGGCGACTTCCATCTGGACAAGGTGCAGGCCTTCGGCGACCCGCGGGAGATCGGGCCGGTCGATCTCGTGATCTGTTCGCTCAAGACGACTTCTCTCGACGAGGCGGAGCGACTGATCCGGCCCTGCGTCGGGCCGGGCACCGAGATTCTCTGCCTCATGAACGGCTTCAACATCGAACCGCGATTCGGGCGGTGGTTCGGGCGGGAGCGGATACTCGGCGGGCTGGCGTTCGTGTGCAGCAATCGCGGCCAGCCCGGCGTACTGCATCATCTGGATTATGGCCGGGTCGTATTCGGTCATTTGCTCGACAACCGGGCCAAGGCCGAACGGATGGCCGCCCTGTTCACCGAGGCCGGCTTTGAAACCCGCGTCGCGCCGTCACTGTTGCAGGCCCGCTACGAGAAGCTCTTCTGGAACGTGCCTTTCAACACGATCTGCGTCACCGCCGGGGCGGTGACCACTCGGGAGATTCTCGGCGATGCCGGCCTCAGCGCGACCGCCCGGGTGCTGATGCACGAGGTCGGATCGCTCGCCAAGGCCGACGGCTGCGGCATCGACATGCAGGCCTTCAGCGACAGGATGATGTCCGACACCGGCACGATGGGGCCTTACAGGCCGTCGATGCTGATCGATTACGAGCTTAAACGGCCGCTGGAGGTCGAGGCCATCCTCGGCGAGCCCGTGCGCCGGGCCGCCCGGCTAGCGATCCCAGTGCCGACCATGGAATCCCAGTACCACCTGCTGTCCTTCCTGGACCGCCGCAATCGCGGAGAGGTCGCAGTCGAGAAACCCGATGCTCAGCGTTGATGAACTTCCATTCCTGACCGCCGATATTCCCGGCCTGGGTGGGCGGATCAAGGCCCGGCCCGAGGACTTCGTCGTCGAGGAGCTTTCCTTGTACGAGCCCTCCGGCGAGGGGACGCACGTCTACTTTCAGATCGAAAAGGTCGGCATCCCGACGATGCGAGCGGTCCACGAGATCGCCCGGGCGCTGGATGTGCGGGCCCACGATATCGGCTACGCCGGGCAGAAGGACGCCGACGCCGTCACCCGCCAGACGCTCAGCCTTGAACATGTCGATCCCCGGCGGATCGAGCAGCTCAACGTGCCGCGAATCCGCGTTCTCGGCGTGTCGCGCCACACCAACAAGCTCCGCCTGGGCCACCTGGCCGGCAACCGTTTCACCATTCGGCTGCGCGACGTGGATGTGGGCCGGCTCGATCGGGTCCGGGCCGTCCTCGACAGGCTCATGCGCCACGGCGTGCCGAACTACTTCGGGCCGCAGCGGTTCGGCTTCCGCGGCGACACCTGGCAGATCGGCCTGGCGATCCTGCGGGGCGACTACGACGAAGCCCTGCACGTAATGCTCGGCCGGCCCGGTCCCCAGGACCACGGCGAAGCCCGCCGGGCCCGCGACCTCTTCGAGCAGGGCGACTACGCCGGGGCCGCGAACGCCTGGCCCTACCTGTTCAGCAATGAACGTCGCGTCTGCCGGGCGATGGTCAAGGCCAAGGGTAAAGCCAGGCGCGCGTTCCACGCGATCGACAAAAACATGCGGCTGTTCTACCTGTCGGCCTACCAGTCGCACCTGTTCAACCAGATCGTCGCCCGGCGGATCGACGGGCTTGATCGGCTCATGCCCGGCGATCTGGCCTGGCGGCATCCCCAGGGCGCTGTCTTTCCCGTCGAGGACATCGCCCGCGAGCAACCGCGGTGTGACGCGTTCGAGATTTCGCCGACCGGCCCGCTGTTCGGTCACCGGATGTCCATGCCGACCGGTCAGCCGGGCGAGTGGGAAAGCGAACTTCTGTCCCAAACGGGAATGACTCCGGAGAGCTTCAAGGCCGGTCCCGACCGTACCACCAAGGGTTCCCGCCGCCCCGTGCGGTTCCAGCCCCACGATTCAGAGGCATCGGCCAGCCGAGACCAGCACGGCGACCATATCGAGCTGACCTTCCGGCTCGAATCCGGCTGCTACGCCACCACCGTTCTCCGCGAAATCTGCAAGACCGTTGATTCTACCGCGGAATAGACCGCTTCACCGTCGCTCGCAGCTTCGCCGAATCAGGGAGTTCTCACGGAAGGAATCGGTTCAAGCTCAATGATCCAGTCCGCCCGGTCGGACTGCCCCATGACGATTTGCGCGTTGAGCCGGTCATTATGCTCGCACTTGTGTTCCGCCTCCTCGGCGGTGCAGCCGCCGCGAATGTGTCGGTCGATGACTCTTCGCCGGGCTTCGGCGGGATCGCAACCCAGCAGGCATTTCGGAGACAGCAGTGCGGATACGGCGTTCCACGGTGGCTGGTCCGAGAGCAGGTAGTTTCCCTCGACCAGCACGATTCGGGCCTCGGGGGCGATCGTCAGCGCGTTGGGGACGGGTTCGTGCAGCCGGCGGTCGTAGGCCGGCAAGGTGACCGCGGCGGCGGCGTGCTGAAGGTGTTGCAGGGTGTCGACCAGGCCGGCCACGTCGAACGATTCCGGGCCGCCCTTGCGCTGACGAAGCGGAATCACGCGCCCGGCCTCGTCGAGCGTCGTTCGCTCATTCAGAACGGCGTTCGGCCAATGCCATCCGTCGATGCCGACGGCCACACAGAAGCCCGGGCCGAACAGTCGATCGGCCAGATGCCGCATGATGGCGGCGAACGTCGATTTGCCGCTGCCGGGAATCCCCGCCAGGCCGGCGAGCACCCGTTTCTCGCGAGATAGTTGCTCCATGAATGCCATTAACGGGAGGTAGACGCCGCGCAACTCCTCGGCGGCGAACGGAACCGGAACGCCATAGCCGGCCACTTCGAGCGTGACCGGAGTGAGCAGTTCAGGCAGCCGTTTCAGCCATGCCTCGGGTGGTTTGATCATGGGTGAGCGACGATATCGCGGTTGGACGTGTCGCGTCAATCAGAGAGTGGCGGCGACGGCCAGTTTGTCCTCGAAGACCGTTACCCGTGACTTGCCGCCGCGCTTGGCAACGTACAGGGCCGCGTCGGCCATCTGCAGCAGGGTCTGCGGCGACGACGGGCAATGGTCGCGGATCGAGGCCACGCCGGCGCTCATCGTGGGCTTCGGCTCGACCTGGAGCAGGCGCGTTTGCTGGGCGAACAGGCGAAGGGTCCGCTCGGCGATGACCCGGGCGGCCTCGGCCGAGGCCCCGGGCAGAATCAGCAGGAACTCGTCCCCGCCGTAGCGGATGCCCAGGTCGTGCTCGCGGACGCACTGCCGGAGCAGTTCACCGATGAACTTCAACAGGTCGTCGCCGGCCTGGTGGCCCAGCGTGTCGTTGAGGGTCTTGAAGTGATCCACGTCGATCATGACGATGGTCAGATCGTCGCCCGACTTCCGCTGGGCCTGGAAGATCTCGGCGATCTTCTCGTCCAGCAGTTGGCGGTTGCCCAGCCGGGTCAACGGGTCGGTCCAGGCCTTCCGCTCGGTCCGCCGCAGCTCGCGGGTCATGCGCGCGGTCTCGGTCTGGATCCGCGCGGCAAAGCGGTGTTCCTGGCGGTCGCTTTTCTGCCGCCACTGCTCGATGTCCACCTGCAACTCAGCCAGGGCCCGGGCCAGTTCGCCGATTTCGTCGGGCAGCCGGTCGGGCAGGGCGGCGGGGTCGGACAGTCCGCCCGCCCGGCGGCTCTGCCGGCCCAGGAGCAGCAACGGCCTGACCACGCTCTTGTGGAGGTACATGGAACCTAATGCAAATCCCGCGACAGCGATGACCGCCAGGCCCACGAAAAAGGACCACGCCTGGCCGGCCGCGAGGACCGACCGCGGCGTCGGCCGGACGGCACACAGCACGATGCCGAGGCTTGCCTTGCCCGATTCGATGCGAATCGGGACCGCCGCGAGGTTCAGATTCGGCGACTCCGGTTCGAGCGGGTCCGGCACACTGACAACGCCCGATCGCCGGGACGATTGACTGGTAGCGACCCATTCGCTGTATTGAGCCAGCAGGGCCTCGGGGCCGCGCAGTCCGATCGCCGCCCCTTCATCGTCCAGCACGGCCAGGAAGCGAACTTCCGTCGGCCATCGCAGCCGATCCACGAACGCCGCGATTTCGCCGGTACGGCCTGTCTCCAGAAGGGGGGCCGCCTGGGCCGCGTAGGCCTGGGCCAGCGTAATCGTGCGAAGTTGCTCCGCCTGACCGGCCGCCCGACGGAGCTGATACTCCAGCAAGGCCCCAGCCCCGAGGACAAGTGAGCAGGCCGTCACCGCAATGGCCAGGCCGAGTGCTTTTTGAATACTAAGGGGTCGTCGAGTCGTCATGGTGCCCCGCGAAGTTCGGACAGAACGAGTATCGTAAGTCGGACCGGCAGGCTGAAACTCCAGCCGGGTTCCAATTGGCCCCGATGGCTGTATCGGTTCAGAACGCAATACGTTAACATCTTTTCCTGAAAGGTGTTACGTCAGATGAAAAACGGGATGCAGATCGTCTTTTTTTGCGGAGCATCCCTCGAGTCGTTCCGGAAAAAACCGCGGACCCTTTTTCACGCCGGCAACCCGGCATTTCGGGCCGCTGGCGGGAAAGTGGAAACCCTGGATGTGTCAATCCGTATCGCGCCATCTCAGTGCACTAACGGTTTTTTTGCCAGAGTGCCAAAAAGCTGTTGGCCGTCGTGGCATGTGCTGTTAACATGATACTGAGTGAGGATTCCATGTCTTGCCATTCCTGTGCCTCGTGGATGGCCGGGGAGAAGGAAAGGCGAAGCGCTGTTTGCGCTGGGAGGGATGCATGAAGCATTCTGTGGCAGGCGTTCTACTGGTGGCCGGCCCACGTGCTCGGTGACATTTAAACCGACACGGAGGAGGACCCGATCATCTGGGTCCGCAGCACCGTTGAAAACTCGGCGGATGTCAGGCCGCTGGTGTGGACGGACTATCATCTCAATATCACGATGAACAAGCCGTTCACCATTCTGGCTGCGGTAACGTTGCCCGACTGGACCTACACTTACAGTCAACCGGTACAGGTCGGCGACGAATGGATCGGAACGGTCGACTATTACGCCGGCACCCCGATCTACGTGGGCGACATCGGCCAGCTCGATGTCAAGCTGGCCTTCCTGGGACCCATCCGCTTCGCCATCGAGCAGATTCCGACCCCGGAACCGGCTTCGTTGACGCTGTTAGGCATGGGCGCCCTGGCCCTGCTTCGTCGTCGTACCTGACCCGCCTTCGGGCGGAGATTCCATGAAGAGCGCAGACAAGCGCCCTGCCTCAGTGGGGCGCCTGTTCTTTTACCGGAGGAGAGGCAGCTCTTTTTTGCGAAGCACCCCTGCCTGCGCAGGCTGGCTTCGGGCCGTTTCGGAAACGAGCCGCGTCTTTTCCACGTCGGCGCGGTCCTCACGTAGGGCGAGCTCGGCCCGCCTGGCCTCGGAGAATTTGGAAGGCGGGCAAAACCCGCCCTACGGTCTGGCCTCGGAGAATTTGGAAGGCGGGCAAAGCCCGCCCTACGGTCTGGCCTCGGAGAATTCGGAAGGCGGGCAAAGCCCGCCCTACGGTTGGAGCATTCCGACGGCAGGAACTGCGTCCCCTTACGGCTGAGGAACTGAAACAGAATGAGTGTCTCCATCAAGTCCCGGGATACGGTGTTCCAATCGCTGCGGTTCGAGCAGCCGGCCACATGCCCGTACTACATCTGGGTGGACAAACGGATGGTTCCGGCGCTGGCCGAACGGTACGGGGCCGGGATGTTCGTCGGGCCGGCCGACGGCACGCGCACGTTCGCCGGAAGCTACACGGCCTGGACGGAAATCCTCGCCCTGCCGGTCGAGGATCACGGCGATTGGTTCGTCGATGAGTTCGGCGCGGTGATCCGCCGCGGGGAGGCCCTGGCCGTGGAAAGGCCGGCGCTGAGCGAGCCTTGTCTGAAAGGGTACCGGTTCCCCGACCTTGCCAGCGGCGCGCACTTCAAGGGCATCGACGAGTGGGCGACGCTGCACCGGGATCGCTTTCGGATCGTGCAGCTCGGGATGCTGTTCTGGGAGCGCACGTGGTTCATGCGCGGGATGGAGAACATCCTCATGGACTTCGTGCTGAACCCGGCGTTCGTGGACGAACTGCTGGACGGCCTGGAGGAAATCTGCTCCCGGGCGATCGACCGTCTGCTGCGGGACCACGCCGGGCGGATCGACGCGATCGGGTTCAGCGAGGATTACGGCACGCAGCGGAGCCTGCTGATGAGCCCGGCGCACTGGCGGCGGTTCATCAGGCCGCGCCTGTCCCGGCTGGTTGAGCAGGTGCACCGGGGCGGCAAGAAGTTTTACTTGCACTCGTGTGGGCACGTCGGGCCGCTGGTGCCGGAGTTCATCGATATCGGCGTGGACATGCTCCAGCCGCTGCAGCCGGAAGCAAACGACATCTTCGCGCTGAAGCGGCAGTTCGGCCGACACCTGTGCCTGATGGGTGGGGTCAGCACGCAGCAGACCCTGCCTCACGGCACGCCCGACGATGTGCGCCGCGAGGTGCGCATGTGCCTGGATATGATGGCGGGCGGCGGCGGCTACGTCATGGCCCCCGCCAAGCCGATCCTGCCCGGCGTGCCGATCGAGAACTCCGTGGCGCTGATCGAGGCGTTCATGGATCGGGGGTAGGAGGAAAATGGGGACGCAGCTGAATGCCGTTAAGTTAAGCGGCCCAAGCAATGCGTTTAGCCGCCTGCCGTGTGTTCACGGCAGGCTAAGGGTGTCGAAACATGTGTCGAAGGGTGACGCAACTGAATGCCGTCGCGTTATCTTGATGGCATTCGGGACGCGGCTTTTTTTGGCGAAGCACCCCTGCCTGCGCAGGCTGGCTTCGGACCGTTCCGGAAAAAGAGCTGTGTCCCCTCACGCCGGCGCGGTCCTCACGTAGGGCGGGCTCGGCCCGCCTGGCCTCGGAGAAAACGGAAGGCGGGCAAAGCCCGCCCTACGGTCTGGCCTCGGAGAAAACGGAAGGTGGGCGAAGCCCGCCCTACGGTCTGGCCTCGGAGAATTCGGAAGGCGGGCGAAGCCCGCCCTACGGTTGGAGCATCCCGACGGCAGGAGCTGCGTCCCCTTTTTCACGGTCACGCCTTGCTGATGTGGTCGGGGTATTTGAGCAGGTGGGCGGCGATGTTGTCGGCGTAGTGCTGCATGGCGGTCTGGAGGATCTCGGGCGTGTCCCCGGCCTTGTCCGGGTCGATCAGCGGCGGCGTGCCGATGAGGTGAAAGTAGAAGTTCTTACGGGAGACGACGAAGCCCTGAAGAATGGGGGCCTTGCAGCGCAGGGCGATCTGCATGGGGCCAATGAGGAACTCGCGCTCCCGGCCGAAGATGGTCACTTTGGCGGTCTTGAGGTGCAAGCCGCGCAGCCGGTTGACGTCCAGGGCGCTGCCGAGGATGTACTGCTCCTGGAAGCAGCGGTAGAGATCGCGCGGGTAGGTGTCGGTGTAAAACATGCGGATGGCCCGGAATTCGGGGAAGGTTTCCTCGTACTTTTCCTGCACATAGCGTCTCAGCGTGCCCTCGTTCGGGTCGCGCACCCCGGCCACCTTGTAGCCGGACAGAGCCATCAGCAGGACGGCCACGTGGTGCGAGCCGTTGTGGCTCATGCAGATGTAGGCACCTTTGCCTCTTTTGAGAACGTCGTCGAGGAATTCCCGGTTGTGAAACTTCAGGCGGTTGATGATCTTCTCGCGGGGCAACTTGTCGAAGATGAGGTAGAAGAGCTTGTCGCATCGGGTCCGCATGATGTGCTGCCGGCAGAGGCGGCCGACGGGCACACGAATCTGGTCGGCATGCGAACCGAAGGTCTCCTGGAACCGCTCGCGGAACCGGCGGCGGCGCTTGTGGTTGACGAGGTACTCGATCGTGCCGAAGAACTGCCCGAACAGGTAGAGCCCCTTGAGGGAGAAGCAACGGGCCCACCCCCAGAGGAAGCCGCGGACGATCATGTACTTGAAGCGCGTGAAGGGGCCGATGCCGGACGACTCGCCCTCCGGCTTTGAGACAATCTGGTCGGCGATCACCTGGTCAGCGGCCATCGAGCCTCATTCGTTGAAGCGATGATGAACCGCGGCCGGCGGGGGTCGGTTGAGTGGATTCGCCTGGGTTCGCCCGGTGCCGCGATTGCAGCAGGGTATGGTATCGACAATCCGGGTCGGCGGCAACCGCGGCGGACGAGGTCGCGGCCCCCGGGACGCAAGGTTATCGTCCACGTAGAAAAGCGTCCCGGACGGCTCTATCATCGTCGGCCATGAGCCTGTTGTACGACCAGCACGTTCATTCCCGGCTGTCGGTGGACTGCCGGTCGGACCCGGCGCGGAATGTGCAGCGGGCGATCGAACTGGGCCTGGCCGGCGTGACCTTCAACGAGCATTACGACTGCCATCCGAGCGAACGGGACGTCTGCATTTACGACTACGAGTTGATCTCGCAAACAATCGAGAACCTGCGGGCGGAGTACGGCGGGCGGATCTTCATCGGGCACGGGATCGAGGTATGCTATCAGCCGGCCTGGATGGAGGAGGCCCTGCGGCACATCGCGTCCCATCGGTTCGACGTGGTGATGCTGAGCGTTCACTGGTTCGAGGGGCGGGCGCTGCACGAGCGGGGCCACTGGGACGGTGTTGACCCGGCGCGGGCGACGCGAGCGTACCTGGAAGGGGTGCTGGAGGCGGTGCGGTTCGTGCTCGGCCTGGCCCGGCGGGGGCTGAGGCCCTTCGACGTGCTCGGGCACCTGGACCTGGTGAAACGGTACACCCAACGGTACTTTGGCGTGCATGACGTGCGGTCGTGCCGGGACGTCGTCGAGCGGATTCTGGCGACCAGCCTGGAGGCTGAACTGATCCTGGAGCTGAACACGAGCACGATGCGGCAAGGGGTGGACGAGCCCACGCCGGCAGAATGGGCGGTCCGGCGATACGCCGAGATGGGCGGCAAATGCATGTTGCTGGGCAGCGACGCCCACCGCAGCGAGGACGTGGGCGCGAACCTCGGCCGGGCGTCGGAGATGCTGGCTGCGGCGGGGATCGCCGGCCAGGCGGTTTTCCAGAACCGGCAACGGTGCGACCTGCCCCTGTAGCGAGCCCTGGATACCTTAAGAGTGCGTCCTAAAACCCTGAAATCACCCCGGCGACCTGCCTGCGGCAGGCAGGCAAAGCGTTCGCGGCGCGTCAGAGGTGCCACATGGGTTTTAGGACGTACTGTAAGACGGAGACTGCGATGCGAACCCGCTGCATGGTGAGGTCATTGATCATCCTGGCGGCCGTGGCGGAGTGTGGCTTGGTCGTCGGATGCGGGGCCGTTCGGTGGGAGTACAGCTACGACAAGGGCATGCGCCAGGCCATGAAGCAGCAAAGGCGGGCGCTGGTAGAGTTTGTTTCCACGGTAAGCCTGGATTGTCATGAGATGGACACCAAGGTATTCACCAGTACGGAAGTCGCTCGGCTCATGCAGCGGTACGTGGCTGTTCGGCTGGACATGGCGGTTCACCGCGACCTGGCAAGGCAGTTCAACGTGCAGACGGTGCCGACGTTCTTCGTGGTCCGCCCCGACGGACAGATCATGGGCTCGCACGTCGGCAAGATGGATGAAGAGAAGTTCCGCGCGTTTCTGATCAAGTACGCTTACAACTGAGTCGGCGAAACGGGCACAGGCACCGCGGGCGGGAACGGGGACAGGTACAAGGTCTTCTCGGCGTTTTCGGCCTGGGAATGCCTGGAATTGTCCGGCGGCACTGCCGCTCGCGTCACGTCCAGCGAGCCGGTCAGCGTTCCTGCCGCCTGCTGATACCGCCACCGGCCCGCGGATGTCCCGGCCGTGCCGTTTGGATTGTCTGCCGAGCGGCGGCGCGGTATAGTCCGTGTGAAGGAGAACCGGACATGCACTTTGAGAACCCCACGACGACCATTGAGGACCTGTCGGCCCGGATCATCTCGATCCGGGACTCCCTTTGACTTTCCCACGAAGCTTTCCCGCAGACAGGAACTGGACAAGATCATGTCGCAGCCCGGCTTCTGGGACAACCAGGAGAAGGCCCGGGAGACGGTCTCGGAACTGAAGTCGCTCAAGTCGATGATCGAGCCGATCGAGGCCGCCGTGAGGAGGGCCGAGGACGCCCAGGCCCTGCTCGAACTGGCCCGCGAGGCCGGCGACGCCGACACCTTCGCCGAGGTGGACCGCGAACTGCTCGCCCTGCAGGAGCAGATCAACCGGGTTGAGTTGATGGCCCTGCTCTCCGGCAAAAACGACACCTTCGATTGCTTCTTCAGTATTCAGGCGGGGGCGGGCGGGACCGAGGCGTGCGACTGGGCGGAGATGCTGTTCCGCATGTACCTGCGTTACTTCGAGCGGAACGGCTACACCGCGTCGGAACTGGCCCGGACCGACGGCGAGGAGGCGGGTATCCGCAGCGTCACTCTGAAAGTCGAGGGTTGGTACGCGATGGGGTACCTCTCGTGCGAGCGCGGGGTGCATCGATTGGTGCGGATCAGCCCGTTCGACTCGAACAAGCGGCGGCACACGAGCTTCGCGGCGGTGGACGTGCTGCCCGTACTGGCGGAGCTGGACGTCGAGCTGAAGGAAGAGGAGCTGGAGATCATCTACTTCCGGCGGGCCTCGGGCGCCGGCGGGCAGAACGTCAACAAGGTGGCGACCGCGGTGCGGGCCAAGCATGTCCCCACGGGGATTACCGTCGAATGCACCAACGAGCGCAGCCAGATGCAGAACAGGCGGCTGGCCCTGGCGATCCTGCAGTCCAAGATCGAGCAGATCAAGCAGGCCGAACGTGACCGGGAACTCCAGCAGCTCTACGGCGACAAGGGCGAGATCGCCTGGGGCAGCCAGATCCGCAGTTACGTGCTGGACGATCGGCGGGTCAAGGATCATCGCACCGGGATCGAAACCAGCCAGACGGAAAAAGTGCTCGACGGCGACATCGAGATGTTCATCGAAGCCGAGCTTCGCCGGCGGGCCAAGAGTCGCAAGATCTGAAGACGTAAATAGCGAACGACGAATGTCGAAGGACGCGGCTTGAATCATGAGCCCGCCCTCATCGACTGCCGCACCCTGTTCCGCTCCGGGTTCTGCCAGTCTTGCCCCGTCGCTGCCGCTCTGGGCTGATCGGGACGACCTGCTGTCGGGCCGTGGCGAGTGATTTCCGTTATTCCTTCGTTTTCGGCGATTTCTTGAGGTCGGGCGATCATGAGAGATAGAATATGTCGTAAGAAGCCATACGCGCGGAGCGGAGAATGAGCATGGGGCGGCATATTCCTTGTTGGGGTCGGAATCTATGCTCACCCCGTCACATTCCGTGCGTGGTTGCCTCCCTGCTGGCGTGCCTGACCCTTATCCCCATCCATGCCGCGGCCGAGATTCACTGGGTCAATCCGGTTGGCCGGGAGGTGCCCGCGCCTTTGCCGGCTGAGGCGGCCCCGGCGGTCGAACAGGTTCGCGCCCGGCTTTCCGATCTGGCTCCACGAAAAAGTACGGACAAGGAAGCGACCGGCCGGCACGTGTTCGTGCAACTTGCCGGGCCGATCACCGATACCCAACGCAAGGACTTGGCCGCGGGCGGGATGCGACTGCTTGCTTATCTCGGGGATCATGCGTTCTTCGCCTCGTTGACGCCTGGGGCCGACACGGACCGCATCGCGCGGAGCCAGGCGGTGGTGGATGCCGTCGCCGTACAGCGTGCGTGGAAGCTGCACCCCGCCCTGGCGACCGGGAATGTGCCCGACTGGGCGCGCGTGGGCGGGCCGGCGGCAGGGAACCAGCCCGCGGATCGAGCAAGCCCGGCGGCCCCGGCCGACGCGACCGACGTGGCGGCGTACGTGCTGTTTCATCCCGACGTTCCGCTGGACCCCGATGCGCGGTCGGCTTGTCGCCGGCATGGCGCACGGGTGCGTGCGGCGGTCGCATCGGTCAATGGACTGGTCGTCGAGCTGCCTCTGGCGAATGTTCCGGCGCTGGCTGACGAGGACGGCGTGCAGTGGATCGAGCCGCCGCTGCCGAGGTTGAGCGAGGTGAACAACGGCATTCGGCACATCACCCAGACGGACGCGGTCCAGTCGGCTCCGTATAATCTGGACGGCTCGGGTGTCAGCGTGCTGGTCTACGACGGCGGGACGGCCTGGCCGGGGCATCCGGATTTCGGGAATCGGGTGACAGCTCTTGATGCCTCTGGAATAAGCTACCATGCCACGCACGTGGCCGGCACGATCGGCGGCAGCGGCGCGGCCAGCGACGGCAAGTACCGCGGCATGGCCCCGGCGGCCACGATCGCGTCGTACGGCTTCGAGTATGACGGTTCGGGGTATTTCCTCTACACCAATCCCGGGGACATCGAGGCGGACTATCGCGCGGCGATCGAGACCCACGGCGCCCGGGTGGCCAACAACTCGATCGGCATGAACGTCGCCCGCAACGGGTTCCCCTGCGAGTTCGAGGGGGACTACGGGGTGACGTCGATGCTGATCGACGCGATCGTCGCCGGAAGCCTGGGCGAGCCGACGCGGGTCGTGTGGGCGAACGGCAACGAGCGGGGGGGCGTGCGCTGCGGCACCGCGTACCACACGCTGGCCCCGCCGGCCGGCGCGAAGAACCCGATCGGGGTGGGGGCGGTCAATTCCAATGACGACTCGGTCACATGGTTCACGAGTTGGGGCCCGACCGACGACGGGCGGCTGAAGCCCGACGTGAGCGCTCCAGGATGTCAGTTGTCCGATGATTTCGGTGTCACCTCGACGTCGACCACGGGCAAGTACATGACGTTGTGCGGTACGTCGATGGCGGCCCCGGCGGTGACCGGAATGTGCGCGCTGCTGATTCAGCAGTGGGAGGCGATGCATCCGGGCGGCGAGCCGCCGCGTAACGCCGCGCTGAAGGCGGTTCTGGCTCACTCGGCAGTCGACCTGGGGCCGGTCGGGCCGGACTATCAGTCGGGTTACGGTTCGGTCCGGGTGCGCGACGCGGTCGACCTGGTTCGGGCGGGCCAGGTTTTCGATGGCGAAGTGTCCCAGGGGGGGGCGCAGACCTTCGTTATCCGCGTGGTTGCCGGCACGCCGGTGCTGAAAGCCACGCTGGCCTGGGACGATCCGCCGGCCGCACCGAATGTCGTCACCGCACTGGTCAACGATCTGGACGTGGTGGCGATCTCACCGAAGGGAGGACGCTTCCATCTGCCGTGGACGCTGGACCCGGGCCGGCCGGAGCTGCCCGCGGTGCAAACCCAGCCGGACCGGGTCAACAACCTGGAACAGGTCGTGGTGAATGACCCGTCACCCGGGACGTGGGTGATCCAGGTTCGCGGTTATTCGGTGCCGGCGGGGCCTCAGGTGTTTTCGCTGGCGGTGTCGTCGTCGGCGTCGTCCTGCTCGTCGGCGGGGACGATCGCCTTCGGCTCCACAAAGGCGACGTGCGGCGCCACGGTCGCGCTGACGGTCAACGATTGCGACCTGAACGCCGATCCGAGCGGTGCCGAGTCAGTGACAGTGGAGGTTTCGTCTCTGCGTCAGATTTCCGGCGTGCGGGTGGCGTTGACGGAGACCGGGCCGGACACGGCGACGTTCACGGGCACGTTGCGGCTGTCGGCGATTCCGGGCTCCGGCGGTTTTCTCGTCGCCCACGGGGATCAGCCCCTGGCGGTGTACAAGGATGCGGATAACGGCTCCGGGCGGTCGGTCAGTGTGGCTTCGACGCTGACTGTCGATTGCGTGCCGCCGCAGATCGCCGAGGTGTCGGCGAGCGAGGTGGCGGCCCGGTCGGCGGTGGTGACGTTCAACACCAGCGAGCCGGCCGCCGCGCGGGTGCGCTTCGGGACCGCCTGCGGGGAGCAGACCCGGGATGTCGTCACGACGGCCTACCGCGCCGCGCACCGCATCACGTTGACCGGCCTCGCGCCGGCGACGATTTATTACTTCTCGGTCGAGGTGATCGATGAGGCGGGCCTGGCGGCCGCCGCCGACGCTCAGGGGATGTGCTTTTCGTTCATCACGCCGGTCGCGGCGAATTACCTTGCGCGACAGGCCGTCTTCGATGCCGATTTGCCCGACCATCGGAGTGTGACCTTGACTCCCGACGGCTCGACTGACTTCTATGCCGCATGTGTCGAGCCGATCACCGAATTGCCGGTGGACCCGGCCGGCGGCGTGTGGATGAAGAACGGCGGGGAGGTCCGGCTGCCGTCGGGCCGGACGGTCAGCCTGTACGGCGTGCCCTATGGGAAGTTCATCATCGACAACAGCGGCTTTCTCACCTTCAAGGGCTGGGACTACGACGGCTTTCAGTCGCTCGCGAACCACTTCGCCATGCCGCGGGTATCCGGGTTGTTCGGCTGGTACTATCCCACCGAGGAGGGGTGGGTGAGCTACCAGCAGCTGGACGACCGCTACGCGGTGACCTGGGAGCACGTGATCGACGCGCGGACCCAGCGGCCCAGCACGTTCCAGGTGGAGATGTTTTTTGACGGGCGGATCCGGATGTCGTGGCTGGAGATCGGGGCCTATCAGCCGATCATCGGTTTGTCGGCGGGGCGGGGTATGCCGGCCGACTTCGATGCGACGGATTTCACGGTCCTGCCGGCCTGTCTGGTGGACCCGCTGGTGATCGAGCCGCGCGGGCCGCTGTCCAGCCGGGGGCTGCGCGGCGGTCCTTTCGAACCGGCGTGCCGCGGCTACCGGTTGACGAACGGTTCCGATCCCCCGGCGGAGGTCGCCTGGTCGGCACAAGCCTCCCAGGGCTGGTTCACGGTGTCACCGGCTGGCGGCGTTCTGCAGCCGGGGCAGTCCGTCGATGTTCGGGTCTGCGTCGGCCAGACCGCGGCGCAACTGTCCGCGCGCGAAGGGGTGTACTCCGGCGAGGCCCGGTTCGTCCGGGCGGGGGGCGCGGTGCAGGCGCGGGATGTGGAGTTGGCCGTGCGATCCGCCGTGCCGCCGCACGCCAGCGACGTGCTGGTGATTACCACGGTCGATGTGCCGGTGCGGGTAACGCCGGCGGCGGAAGACGACGGTCGACCCGACCCGCCGCGCGCGCTGAGCTGCCGCCTGACCTCCCCACCGACGCACGGCGAGGTGGTTGTCGGCAATGGAGCCGAATGGACCTATGTTCCACGGCCGGGTTTCGTGGGGGTGGACCGGTTCAGGTATCGGGCAAGCGACGGGGGTACACCGCCGGACGGCGGGGACTCCAACGAGGCCGAGGTGATCGTGCGCGTCGTGGCTCCGCCCGCGGTGCCCGGACCGCCAAGCCCGCCGGATGGGGCGGTCGGCGTGCCCATTGATGCGGTGGAGATCTCGGCCGGCAGCGCCGGGCCGAGCCTCATGCGGTCGGCGATCGCGGCGGCCGCCTGGCCGACCGGAATCGACGATCCTCATTTCACCGATCCGCGGGACAAGATGATGAGCACCGGGCGTTTCCACGAGATCGGCATCATTGACCTCGGCCGGGGGACGCCGCGGGTGGCGGACCTGCGGGCGTTCGACAGCGTGATCGTCTGGAGTGATGACCAGTTCGCAGATCCGTTCGCGCTCGGGGACCGGCTGGCGGATTACGTCGACGGCGGGGGAGGGGTGGTCGTGGCGGTCTTCGCCAACACGATCGTGCGGACGTATGTCAACCTCTACGGACGGTTCAGCAAAGATAATTACTTCTGCATCGATTATCCAACCCCGGCGCACGCTTGCCCGCTGATATCTTACTCGCCGGCCGCCCTGGGCACGGTACTGAACCCGTTTCATCCAGCGATTCAGGGGGTAAGATCATTTAATGGAGGTTATCAGAGCTTCCGGCCCTACTCGTCCTATCTTGCCCCGGGTGCGAGCCTGGTCGCCTCGTGGAGCGACGGCGCTCCGCTGGTCGCCGCGCGGGAGGTTCGCGGCACGCCGAGGGTGGACCTCGGGATGTACCCGGTGTCCAGCGACGTGGACGAGTGGTTCTGGAATGCGAGCACGGACGGTGCGGCCCTGCTGGCAAATTCCCTGGCCCACACGGGCGGTCGCAGCAGGGTGATGACGACGTACGACGTGTATTTCGGCACGGAGAATCCGCCGACCGTCCTGCTGGCGAGCGATCTGCCCGAACCGCGCTGCCCGATGTCCAAGATCCTCATGTACGGGAACACCTACTACTGGAAGATGGTCGCCCGCAACCGGGCGGGCACGACTGAAAGCCCGGTGTTCTCGTTCTCGACCCGGCCGGTGGCCCCGGTCGAGGTCACGGATTCCCTCGAAGACCCGCGCGATCTGCGTCTGCCTTTCGGCGTGGTACCGAAAGGCGAAACCCGCTCCGCCGAGCTGACTTTCTGCAACATCGATCCGGTCAACGACTTCCTGCTGTCGGGTTACTCCATCGGCAAGGCGGAGGAGTACCTGGCCGACTATGGCGACGGGGCGGCGCCGGACTGGCGGCCGACGGAGGCCGGTCTGTGGCGCGTCGAGAACGGCGAGTATCTGGCGGAATCATCGACGGGTGGTGAATACCTCCAATCAACATATACGGGGCGCTCCTGGCGGGACGCGCGGGTCCGATGCAGGCTGCGGCGGG
>DATIKE010000170.1:0-5936 GCA_035477895.1 Phycisphaerae bacterium | reverse complement strand
CCGCCCGTTGTTCGCGGGCCGAACGCTTCTGAGCCGCTGAGTGTCCACTTCCGCGAAACCCGCGGCCTCCACCTGACTGACCAGGGCCTGCGGCTCGAAGCCCCACCAGCGGTCTCCCATCCGCTCGTGGAACTCCGCCAGCCGGTGCGCTTCCTGCTCGATGATCAGCAGACGCCCGGCCGGCCGAAGGCAACGGGCCAATTCCGCCAGGGCCTGCTCAGGTTCCTCTACATGATGCAGCACCAGCGATGCAATCGCCAGATCGGCCTCCCCATCGCCGAGCGGCAGATGATCCAGAGAACCCTGGCGAAAAACCACATTCGTGGCTGACTTCAACTCCGGTCGCTGTCGCGCGACGTCGAGCATCGCCTTCGCGGGATCCACGGCGATCACCCGGTTGAATCGATTGGCCAAGGCGCCAAGCAGGTAACCCGTCCCCGTGCCGATGTCTGCCACGACCCAGTATGTCGGCAACAAGGCGGTCAGCGCTTCCAGGTGAAACGACTCGCCGAAAGCCTCGATCCGCAGTTGGTCCCACCGGGCCCCGACAACCTCAAAAAAACCCTGCTCGCCGGCCCGGCGGCGCGCCAACACGTGTTCCAGTTTCAGTCGCGTCGGCTCTTCCAGCTCGCAACACGCCAGCCAGGCCAGCAACTGGTCGCGAAGTTCGGTCACCTGTCCGCCGTTTTTCCGGCCGATGGTTCCCGCCTCGTCCCCCTGGGGTTGAACTGCCTGGAGCAGCGGATTCGGCGGCAAGGCGGCATAATGGACCGTGTTGCCGGCGCGCCGGTCGACAACCAGCCCCGACTCGCGGAGGATCTTCAGATGTCGCGACACCGTGGACTGCGGCTGATCGAGCACCTCGACCAGTTCGGACACCGTCAAATCGTGGCTGGCCAAAATGCGCAGCAAACGCTGCCGCGTTGTGTCCGCCATCGCCTTGAACAGCAGTTCCGGCCGAGCCATGACTCTTCCCGAACCCTCTGCGCCTCGCCGTTAGTTCTCTATCCGGTTAGACCACAGGAGCCATCTGATCATCCGGATATTAGGATAATCGGTTCCGCTGTCAAGAGTCTTCGGCCACAAAGAAGGTTGCGACTCGCCGAGCTCTGGTTTACTCAAGCTTGAAGTCAGAAAATCGCCAGTCTCAAGGCAACACCTGACGGCCCGGTGTCGTTGCGTACGGGGGGAAAAACCGGTCACCAAAGGACGTTTCTCAAAATCTTGGGGTTCCCATGATGGGGCTGCCGATATATAGTGTGGTTGGGGAAAAACGGCCTGTGAAAAACCAGATCTTCGGCCTACAATATATTGTGTGGCAAGACCTTGCAAGCTACAAGAAAAAACTGGCGTTTCACGTTAGGAATTGATTGACACAGCCAAGATCTTGATGTATTAAATACCTTACCTCCTATGGGTAGAGGTAATGCAGGTCGCTCCAAGGTCTTTCACCCACAACAAGGTTCTGGCCTAATGTGGAGCGCCCGGGGTGCGTCCAGGCGAAGTCGGTATGCGCCCGCCAATGGAGGGCGGGTCGCAAAGTTGGCCCTTTTATCGTTTTTTTCGGGCTATCCAGCTTGGGAGTGTGCGATGGTCGAGTTGGTCAAGGATGGACACATCGACTTGGACGGGAGCGTCGGGCTGTCGGGGAATGCCCTGCGCGTGCTCCGGGCTCGCTATTTGAAAAAGGACGAGAAGGGGCAGATCGTGGAGACCCCCCGCGACCTGTTCACCCGCGTCGCCCGTACGATTGCCGAGGCCGAGTTGAACTACGGCGACGAGGCCCAGCGGGATCAATGGGCTCAGCGATTCTTTGACCTCATGGTCGGCGGGCGGTTCGTGCCCAACAGCCCGACGCTGATGAACGCCGGGCGGGAAATGGGCATGCTCAGTGCCTGTTTTGTTCTGCCGGTGCGGGACAGCGTCGGCGAGATATTCGAGTCGATCAAGAACACCGCCTTGATCCAGAAGGCCGGCGGCGGCACCGGCTTCGCGTTCGACGAGCTGAGGCCGACCGGCGATTACATCAAAAGTTCCGGCGGAACGACCTCCGGCCCGATCAGCTTCTGGCGGGCGTTCAGCGAGGCCACCAACGCCATTCAACAGGGAGCCTTCCGGCGCGGCGCGAACATGGGGATGATGTACATCCATCACCCCGACATCCTCAAGTTCCTGCACGCCAAGCAGGATCTCACCCAGTTCACGAACTACAACATCTCGGTGAAGCTCACCGACGAATGGATGGAAGCGTTCCTCAGGGAGCCGGACGCACCCCACGTGGTGCGCAATCCGCGGACCGGACAGGAATTCATCATCCCGCGCGACGTAAGCATCGATCGCTACGACATCCGGTCCCTGGTCCCGGTTGAACGCGGGGCGGACGGCCAGTTGCGGGCAGCAAATCACGTAGGGGCCGCAGCGAGTGGAGAAGCAGCGGACGTTGCTGCCCGCGGCTCGGCCGTGTACACCATGCGGGAGATCTGGAACATCGTTGTCCGGCACGCGCACGCGACCGGCGAGCCGGGCGTGGTGTTCATCGACCGGATCAACGAATTCAACCCGACGCCGCACGTGGGGCGGATCGAGGCGACGAATCCCTGCGGCGAGCAGCCGCTGCTGCCCTACGAGGCCTGCAACCTGGGCAGCATCAACCTGGCCCGGTTCATCCACCGGACCGGACCGGGCGAGGCCGAGGTCGACTGGAATGCCCTGCGGACGGCCATCCACGAGTCGGTGCGTTTTCTCGACGACGTTATCGACGTCAACAACTATCCGCTGCCCGAGATCAAGGCCATCTGCAGTGCGAATCGCAAGATCGGCCTGGGCATCATGGGCTTTGCCGACGCCTTGTACCTGCTGGGTGTCCGCTATAACTCGGACGAGGGCGTGGCCTGGGGCGAGCGGTTCATGAAGTTCGTCAACGACGAGGCCCACGGCTACTGCGAGCAACTGGCCGGCGAGCGGGGGAGCTTCCCCAACTGGGTCGGGAGCATCTGGGACACGCGGCACCATCGGCCGATGCGGAACAGCGCGGTGACCACGGTCGCCCCGACCGGGACGATCAGCATCATTGTCGACTGCTCCTGCGGGATCGAGCCGATGTTCAGCCTGGCCTTCTATCGCAACGTGCTCAAGGGCCAGGACGAAGGCCGCAAGCCGATGCTCCAGGTCAACCCGATCTTCGAGCAGTATGCGAGAGAAAAAGGTTTTTACAGCGAGGGGCTGATGGATCAGGTTGCCAGGGATGGCACCCTCGCTGGACTTTTAGACGTACCGGAAGATGCCAGGCGCGTTTTTGTCTGCGCCCATGACATCGATCCGGCCTGGCACGTGCGGATGCAGGCCGCCTTCCAGCGGCATTGCGACTCGTCGATTTCCAAGACGATCAACTTCCCGCACGAGGCAACCGTCGACGATGTCGACACCATCTACCGCCAAGCCTACGAGCTGCGGTGCAAGGGCGTGACCGTTTACCGCGACGGCTGTCGGTCCGAGCAGCCGATGGCCCTCAAGGAGTCCGACAAGAAGGGCTCCCGCGGGAACGCGCGGGCCCCGGCGCAGCCCGAGGCGGCGGCAACCCAGGAGCCCACCGCCATGAAGACGGCGGAAATGCCCGTGATCGCGCCGAGGGATATCCCCGAGATCGTCAGCGGTCTGCGTCTTCGTCAGATGACGCCCTTCGGCAACATGCACGTCAAGATCACCGTGGATCCCAAGAGCGGACGCGAGCTGGAGGTCTTCGCCCAGTTGGGCAAGGGCGGAGACATCGCCAACAGCGACCTGGAAGCGATTTGCCGGCTCACCTCCCTGTGGCTGCGGGCCGGCGGCCCGCTCCGCCACGTGATCCAGCAGCTCAAGGACATCGGGTCCAGCCTCCAGGTGCCGACGCGCGAAGGCAAAATCATGAGCCTCGGCGACGGACTGGCCCGATCGCTGCAACGCTATGTGCGGGCCAAGGAGCGGTTCGGACTGCGGGCCCTGCTGCTGGGGGAATGTGATCTTTCGGAACTCGACAAGCCCGTATCGGCAGCCCGTGGTTCCAACAGCAAGGGCTCCAACGGGAATGGGGCCAACGGGCACGGGAGTTCAAGCACCGGTCGGACGAATGGCAACGGCCACGGAGCGAGCCATGGGGCAGTCTCGGAAGTGCGCCACGCGACGACAGCCCAGCCCGCTTCGACGAGCGAGGCGCCCGCGACGGGGATCGCGGGTGCCTCTACCTCTACCAACACCGCCGTTTCCGTCCGCCTGGCGTTCAAGATCAAGTGCCCGTCCTGCGGCGAGGCTCTGGTCTTCGCCGAGGGCTGCAACAAGTGCGTCCACTGCGGCTGGGCCCAGTGCTGAGCGGTCGAGCGCGGTCGGGCGGCAGCAGATTGCCGCGTTTCAGCGAGGATGTAAACTGGGGGCAGTCTGCGGTCCGAACTTTGGAGATATGGGCAGGAACCGTGCCGTTTCGTCGTCCAAATCGCAAGAATTATTGGTTTTATTGACAATTTGTGTGGCCGTGTCATTTCTTTTGTGTTATGTTGCATATGAGCATTGTGTTTTTGCTTTAGTTGGCGCGGTCGATTGCCCGATTTGGGGTTAAAAAAACATGGCCGGCAACTGACCGGCGAGTCGGTTTTTCGCTTGGACTTCGATAACACTCAATAATTCGCGCCGGTGTTGCCGATACCTTTCGCGCCGGCGTACGTATAAGTGAATGGAGCACCGTGCAGAAGGCTCCCGCCGGGCGGATTGATTGGAGGGTGTTCCCAAGCTCACCGGTTGGTGGGTAAAACAGCGGCTTCTTTCCCCTCCGGAAAGCACCGGGCCAGCCCCATGGGCACCTGGTGCTTTCTTTATGCGCCCAGGGGGGGCCGAGGCCGGACATCGCACCTCAGGTCATTGGCGGCGAGGGCAGCGCCAAGTAAACTGCCGTCGGGATCGTGGGATGTTGGATTGGTTTGGTTCGGGGTGCGGCAAGGCGGAGTCACTGATGGCGAACAGGCGTGGCGGGTTCCGGTCGGCAGGGCTGTTGGGGTTGGTTGGCGGCCTGATGGCTTGTGGTTGCACGGGGCCCCGGATCAGTCGCATCGATTTTACCGTGTTCGATCCGAACGGGCGGGAGCATCGGCATTACGCGGATTTCCAGGAAGCCAGTTACCAGGCGATGCCCGGCGGGGTACTGGAACTGGTCCTGCGGTCGGAGCGGCCGAGTTCTGTCGACCTGACGCAGACGATCACCCAGATCCTGTACGTGAAGAGTTTCTGGCGGCCGCAGCCTGGGACGACGTTTGTGGAGTCCTCGCAGATCAATGCCCGGGCGGTGTACGCGGTGCTGACGCCGCCGACGGGAGTGCGTTACGACGGCGGGGCGTTCATCAGCTATAAGATTGACAGGAATACGGGCGAATTGAAGGGTACGATCGAGTCGGGCTCGCTGGTTCCGCGGTATCGGTTGGGCGACGCGGTGGAACCGTTCGGCTCCTGCCGTTTTACGGCCACGATCCGGGCGGCCGAGCGCCCGCGCGACGTGGTGACTACCCTCCAGATGCTGGAATCGCGGTTCAGTCAGCCTATTGAATCTGCGGCGGCGTTATCGCCTTGAACAAACAGATCACTTCATCCACTTGGCCGACGCCTTGGCGAGTTTGGCGGCCATGTCGGTCTTCTCCCAGGTGAATCCGGGCAGTGAGCGGCCAAAGTGACCGTTGCGGGCAGTCTCTCGGTAGATCGGCCGGAGCAGCTTCAGGTGCTTGATGATGCTGGCCGGTGTGAGCGGGAAGAAGTCGCGAATCAGGCCGGTGATGCACTTCTCATCGATCCGGGCGGTGCCGAAGGTGTCGACGTGGACGCTGACCGGCTCGGCCACGCCGATGGCGTAGGCCAATTGCACTTCGCATTCCTCAGCCAGTCTCGCGGCTACGACGTTCTTGGCGATGTAGCGGGCCATG
>DATIKE010000169.1:0-1828 GCA_035477895.1 Phycisphaerae bacterium | reverse complement strand
AGCCGAAATCCGATCCGCTGGACGATCTGCTCAAATCGGCCGACAAGTCGAAGCCGGCGGTCAAGTCCACCGACCAGGGCTCCCAGACCAAGCCGCAGGGCGTGCGCGGATCGGATTCCCATAATCCGAACCAGCCGATCTCGATGACCGAGATGGACGCCATCCGTGCCCATGTCGAGAAGCAGTGGAACATCCCGGCCGGCGCCAAGGATGCCGCCAATCTGGTTGTGCAAATCCGCATCACCGTGCTGCCCGATGGCACCGTCACCGGTGCCGAGATCGTCAACGCCCCCCTGGTGATGGATTCCTTCTACCAGGCAGCCGCCGACAGTGCCCGTCGCGCGGTAAGGCTTGCCAGTCCGCTGCCGATCCCGCGCGACAAGTACGACCAGTTCCGTGACTTCGTGATGCGTTTCAACCCCAAGGATATGGTCAGGGGGCGCTGACGATGGCAGTTCGCATGCATTGGTCCGGATTTGGCGCTGTGGCATCGATGATCCTTGCGTGTGGCGTGGGGACGGCGGCCGCCGAGCAGCCACGCCTTGATCCGCTGGATAACTTGCTGAAAAGCGTCGAGAAAAGCTCCGCGCAGACGCCGCCAAAGCCTGAGCGGACGCCGCCAAAGCCCTCGGAGCGAAGCCTTGAGGCGGTCCGCAGCCACGTAAGCAAACATTGGGCTGCACCCGCCGGGCCTACGCCGCCGCCCATCGAAGTGCTGGTGAAATGCGACCGGGATGGGAACGTCATTGCGGCGACCGTGCCCGATGCATCGGATCATGCGGACGACCGTCTGTACCTCGCTGCAGCGGGCTCGGCCGTACGGGCGGTAAAGATCGCGAGCCCGTTGCCGATCCCGCTTGGGGACGACCGCTTCCGTGAATTCACTATGAAGTTCAATTTGCAGCCGGATCGGCGCTGACATGAAAACCGCCCTGTTCGTATTCCAATCGAGATTTGGGAAGATGACCATGCTGACAACCCTTCGCCGTGCCGCCGCCGTCGTGGCCGTGGCCCTGATCGGCCTTGTGGCCGCCACGCCCTTGCGCGCCGAGGTGATCATCGACGTCACCCGCGGCAACATGCGGCCGCTGCCCATCGCGATCGCCGACATGTTTGGTGCCGGCCCCGCCGAGGCGCAATACGGCAAGGACATCGCCCGCGTCGTGGCCGCCGACCTCGAGCGGTCGGGCCTGTTCAAGCCCATCGACCAGCGCGCCTTCATCCAGACCCCGGCCTCGATGCAGACCAACGTCCGCTTTGCCGACTGGAAGCAGATCAACGCCGAGGCGCTGGTCCAGGGCAGCGTCGGCATGACCCCCGACGGCCGCCTGCGGGTGGAGTTCCACCTTTGGGACGTGTTCTCCGAGACCGAGATCGGCGGCACCGGCATGGCGTTCAGCGCCTCGCCGCAAACCTGGCGCCGCATGGCCCACCTGATCGCCGACGCAGTCTACAAGCGGATCACCGGCGAGGACGGCTATTTCGACACCCAGATCGTCTACATCTCGGAATCCGGTCCCAAGAACGACCGCAAGAAACGGCTGGCGATCATGGACCAGGACGGCGAGAACCATAAGTTCCTGTCCGACGGCTCCGACATCGTGCTGACCCCGCGCTTCTCGCCGACCGCGCGCGAGATCACCTACATGTCCTATTACCGGGGCACGCCGCGCGTCTATATCTACCAGATCGACACCGGCCGTCGTGAGCAGTTGGGCGACTTCCCGGGCATGACCTTCGCGCCGCGCTTCTCGCCCGACGGCAACAAGGTGATCATGAGCCTGGCGCAGGACGGCAACACCGAGATCTACGAGATGAACCTGATGAC
>DATIKE010000168.1:0-2570 GCA_035477895.1 Phycisphaerae bacterium | reverse complement strand
CCAGCGGCAGTCGCCGTCCACTCAGTGTGCCGTCAGCAGCGAATCCCTGACCTGAGGAACCGTATGCGTTAATTGCGCACGTACGGATCTGTGGGAGCCCTGGGTGAGCAATCACCCAGGGCCACCCGGCCCTTTTCCGGTACCTTTTCCGGTAGCGGCGTTCTGAGTCAAGCCGGATGCTTGTAGTCGGCAGGCCGCGTGTATGGCAGTGATCCGCAAGCATGGCGATGTAGCTGCGGGGTTCGTGCGGCAGCTCGGCCAGGCCGATGGACCTCTGGACGAGCGACACGGCCTCCTCGTCGGGGCCTTCGATCTCGATGTAGAGGCCAAGACAGGGCAATTCATCCAGTTCGATTCGACAGCCATGCAATTCCCAGCTTTCGCGGCGCTTCTCGAAGCAGACGGCCTCGACGAAACCCAGCGCGCCCAGAAAGTCCAGTGCCGCTTGTGCGTTGTCAACGTGAAACTGGATTTCCGGCCGGCTCTTGAACCGGCTGTCGGATCGCGGGCCCTTGTAGGTCATCGTGGCCGAGACGACCCGGCCGGCGTCGTCCCGGCAGACGCGGACCCGCAGTCCGCAATCCGCCGCCAGCATCGCCCGGTCCGGGTTGTCGAAGATGTGGTTCTCCTCCAGCACCCGCGCAATCTGCCCGGCCCCGGCGGCCTTCAGTGCGGCCCGCGCCGGTCCGTGAGATTCGACCTTCAACTTGGCTTCGATTTCGACCGACATACATGCCCCTGCAATCACATCGCGGACCGCGCTCTTCTCCGGACAGGAGTTGAGAAGGGAGAATTGAGAATGGAGAATGGCGGCACGGATTCGCGGAGACCACCCGGGAGCGGAGGACCTTTCTCGACTCTCCATTCGCCAGTTAATTCGCGACGATATTCACCAGTCGGCCGGGGATGCAGATCACCTTGCGCACCGTCTTGCCGGTCAACTCCTGTTGAATCTTCGTGTCTGCCAGGGCAATCTCGCGCATGGTATCCTCACTCGCGTCGGCAGGGACCATCACACGTGAACGCACTTTGCCCAGGACCTGCACGGCGATCTCGACCTCCTGGTCGACACACAGGGCATCTTCGTAGCGAGGCCACGGCTCCTGAACGATCGGCCCGCGCCACTTCGAGCCCTGCATCCGGTGCCAGAGTTCCTCGCACAGGTGCGGGGCGATCGGTGAAAGCATCAGCACGAACGGCTCGGCCACCTCTCGCGGCACCGTGTTACCCTTCAAAGCGTTGTTCAATTCGATCAGGGCGGCGATGGCTGTATTGAACTTGAGTTCCTGCATGTCGCCGGTCACGCGCTTGATGGTCTTATGCAGCAGGCGACGGACGGATTCTTCGGCAGGCACGTTCGCCACCTTGAGCGAGCCGTCTTCCGCGACGAAGCGCTTCCACACCGACAGCAGAAAGCGGCTCATGCCGACGATGTCCCGCGTGCTCCACGGTTTGCTCGCTTCCAGCGGACCCATGTACATCTCGTAGGCCCGCAGCGTGTCCGTGCCGTACGTATGGCAGATGTCGTCCGGGGCGACCGCGTTCTTGAGGCTTTTTCCCATTTTGCCGAGGCTTCGAGTCAGCGGGCGGCCGGTGCTCTTCCGGATGCAGACCGTCTGGGGACCTTCGGTTCTTTCCTCGACGTCATCGACGGACACGTACATCCCTCGCTCGTCCTGGTAGGCGTAGGCCTGGATGTAACCCTGGTTGAACAGTCGGCCGAACGGCTCGGGTGTGCTGACGTGACCGAGGTCGTAGAGCACCTTGTGCCAGAACCGCGAGTAGAGCAGGTGCAGCACGGCGTGTTCGGCACCGCCGACGTAGAGGTCGATGCCGCCGGCGGTGGCCGCCCCCTCTCGCTTTGTCGGTGCCATCCAGTAACGCTCGATGTCGGGATTGGCCATGTGTCGATCGTTGGCCGGGTCGAGGTATCGCAGGTAGTACCAGCATGACCCCGCCCACTGCGGCATGGTGTTGAGCTCGCGTTTGAGGTCGCGGACTTCGCAGCCGTGCGGGGCGGCCTGGCCGAGGCGCAGGAGCTTCGCCGCGCCGGCCGGCGTGACGTAGCCGCGGACGCTCGCCCACTCACTGGCCCGGCCGAGCGGCGGAGCGGGCGGAGCGTTCGGATCGTCGGACGCCTGCGGGCGGTAGTCGTCGATCGGCGGCAGTTCGACCGGCAGTTCCGACTCGTCGAGCGGGAACACTTCGCCGGTCCTTGCGTCGTGGACGATCGGAAACGGCTCGCCCCAGTAGCGTTGCCGGCTGAACAACCAGTCGCGCAGCTTGTGGTTGACCGCACCCTGGCCGAGGCCCTGTTCCTCCAGCCAGGCGGTGATCTTCTGCTTGAACTCCGTGGTGGGCAGGCCGTCGAACCGGCCTGAGTTGACCGCGATGCCGTCGCCGACGTAGCCGTGCCAGTCGATTCCTTCGGGCGGTTGCACCACCTGCACGATCGGCAGGTTGAACTTGGCGGCGAACTCGAAATCGCGGGTATCGTGGGCGGGGACGGCCATGATCGCCCCCGTGCCGTAGCCCATCATGACGTAGTCGGCGATCCAGATGGGAATCTT
>DATIKE010000167.1:0-4818 GCA_035477895.1 Phycisphaerae bacterium | reverse complement strand
TGGTTGAACTGCCCGGTCAGGATCACCGATCGCGACGGGCTGCAACTGGAGACCGCCGCGAACGCGCAGGCGAACCGCGTGCCGCGCTCGGCCAGGCGGTCCAGCCCGGGGGTCTGGATCACCTTGTCGCCGTAACAGCCGACCTGCAACCCGTGATCGTCACCGATGATGAGCACCACGTTGCGAGGGGCCTCCGACGCGCCGCGAGCGAGACCGGCAACGAGTGTCAGTGTGGCCAAGGCCGCCGAAGCAGCGGCCCAACACCGAAATCGGGTGCCCGGCATGGCAAACTCCTTTCACGTATTTGCAAGGAGTGTGCGGTCGGCGCGCCTAGGTGTCAAGACATATGGACAGTCGGTTGCGTTCGTCTTCGCGCGTGTTCCATGTCGGCCCGTCGTGAACACACGGCGGGCCATGCATTCGGCAGGGTGATGCGCCTCCGTCATCCTCGTGAAATCATCAGTCCGCACAGTTCGGATCGGCAGACACACTTGCGCCGCTGAGGCACAGCAGGATTTTGCCTAAGTCGTCCGCGTCCACATCGTTGTCCCGGTCCAAATCGCAGTTCCCGCAGTCCATCGGGATGGGCGACGGGTATGGACCTGCGAGACAGACCTGGAAAAGACCGAAATCGGCCAAGTCCACATCGCCGTCGTTATCCAGGTCGGCAGCCACGATCGCACTTGCGCCGGCGACTACTTCGTAGTCATATGTCCCATTAGGAACGTTGTCGCCGTTATAGCCCCGCACGTGGAGATACCAGGTGCCGGACACGGTCGGCGACGTCGTGATCGTTCCGCTCGACCATTGCGGCTCCAGATTCGTCCATTCGTACGCCTGATCCTGGTCCCAGGCATAGCGGTAGTACTGGATCGTGCCGGCCCCGAATCCGCCGACTGCCGTCCAGACGATGTTCTCATTGAGATGCGGGGAACTGGTGCTCGGCGTCACACTCCCCACTTCCGGTGGAACGGATAGCGTCCGCGCCGTCTGCCCGACCGACCCATCCGACTCGCCGCATTCGTTGATCGCGTAGATCTTGCGCGTGTACGGGGTGTTCGGGGCGAGGCCGCTCGATTCTAGCCACTGCGTCGTGTCTGCCGCGAGCAGGCCGGACTTGTCCGCGCCGCCCGAGTCCCTCACGCGGTAGCCGGTTTCGATGGTCAGGTCCGTCCACCGCCACAGTATACTCGTGGAGCCGGGGGCCTGGGGGGTGTTGTTCGAGGGGGCGCCCGGGGCAAGCTCGACATCGTCGAGCCACACGTATGCGGTCTGGTTCAGTCGGGTTGAGCGACCGCGAAGATAGACCGTAATGTGGTTGCTCTGAGCCGTGACCGTCCATGTATCCTGGCTCCAGTACTCCCAGGGTTTCGACGCCCACATGATCTGCTCGCTGTTGGGGTCCGTCCCTCCGGTCGGATCGATGCCGAAGAATCCTTCCGCATTACCCGCCTGCTCCGGTGAGCGGACCTTGATCCATGCCTTGACGGTGTATGGCTGGCCGGGTGTGGCCCGGAACTTCTGATAAACGCCGCCATCGTTGTTCTTGTTGGGCGAGTAGATTTCCTGAGAGTGCGAACCGCCGTGTACTTCCGTCGTTTCCTCAGAGCAGGTTACGTTCCCCACCTTGATGAACTTGGTCCATCCGTTGCCTATCCCGCTGGTGAAGCCTGCTTCAAACCCGAGGTTTGTGAGACAGTTGGGGTTGCACGCCAGCACGGTGAGCGCGGCCTGGTTTGAGTTCACGCTACCATACTCGTTGCTGACCACACAGCGGTAGTTTGCCACGTCGGTGTTGTCAACGTTCGAGACTGCCAGGGTTGACGTCGTACAGCCGGCATAGTGCCCGCCGTTTGTCAGGTTCGCGCTGTTCTTCTGCCATTGGTACGCGATCGTGCCGGAGCCCACGGCCGCAACCGTGAACGACGTGCTGCCGCCGATGCAGATAGTGCCGGGCTGCGGGTGGACTGCGATCGTCGGCGGGACCTCCTGCGAACACATTTCCGGGGCAAAGGCGCATACGCCCGGCTGTACCTTCTCCAGGTATCGCTGCTGGATCGTCGCCCGTAACGATGGGTTGTTGGTGATGACGATCATCCGGGTCAGGTTCAGCGTGCCCAGAGTCAGCGTCAGCTGACTTCCGTTGAGCTGCGCGGGAACGGTGATCAGTCCGCCCGGGGAGATCTCGAATGCCGTGGGAGCGGGAGACTGCATCCACGACGGCAGCGTGGCCGTCAGGCTCGCATTCGTCTTGGGGGTGTAGTGGCAGCCGGCGAAATCGTTGTAGTAGTCGTCGTTGACCACCGGCAGGATCATCGTGTCGATGCCCGAAGCCAACGCCTTGGCCCAGACACCGCTGGACCCCTGGAGGGTCATATCCACCGGATGGCTGGTGACCAACTGCGGCGCGATCGTCTTGATCTCGTTGCCGTAGAGGCCGATTTCCTTCCAGAGGTTCCTGGCCGCCTGTGTGGACTGGTCGCCGAGGCCGTGGGCCGGCCAGCCACTGTAATTGAACCACCAGTAGCATAACCCCTTGGTACCGGCAGCCAGCGCATAGTACGCCTCGATCCGCTTGGATTCCGGCGTCGGGTACGGCCAGATGTCACCGACGTATTCCGGGTCGCACGTATTCTCGTTCGGACATTTCCACGAGCACGAGTACAGGATGACGTTGGATGGGTTCGGCTCGGCCGCCCGCGCCACGGCTTTCGCAACCGCATAGATATACGTGGCTTTTTGATAGAGCGGGATCTTCTGTTGATCGCGCCAGTAGACATCCTGCAGCCGCCTCTGGTAATAGGGATCGACCTGCAGGATGTCGACGGCCTGCCCGTAGCTGTAGTAGTTTTCCGGCTTGTAGGTTCCGTTCATGTTGATCGAGGTCGGTGTGTTCGGAAAAAGTGCCCGGAGCGCCTCCCCTTCCGCGATGGAGCGCATGGCCAGGATGCCCATCGGGCTCTTGCCGCAGGGCAGCTTCAGGCCCGTTCCGCAGAAAGTACGCTCCATGTTGGCGTCCTCGGCATCGATCTCGTCGTTGATGAAAAACATGTCCGGGCCGATGCCGCGAGAATCAAACTTTTCTCCGGAGGTATAGCCATAACCGCGGGCAACGCAGTCCGCCGCCCCGGCGGCTGTGCTCATGTAACCGACGACTTTTCCCACGCTCACCTGACAATTGTTGATGCTGTGGTCCGAGGATTCGGCGATCCAATCCTCGATCGTGTAGTTGGGGTCCGACTCAATGTCAAAATGGCCGTAAGTGCTGTGAATGAATTTGTTGACCCACGTCCGGAGCGACGCCGTCGCCGTCTTGCCGTCGGCATAAAGGCCCTGGTAAACGTGGTAGGACATGTTCGCCAGCGGGGTGGCGAACGACAGAACGGTCGCGGCGTAATTGACGCCGGGGTCGCCGACCGTGGTCGCGTTCGCGGTCACGTCGACACCATCCATCGTGATCGCGGTCGGGGCGGCACCGCCGCTCCGGCGCCAGTGAAGATAGACCTTCGTGCGGTCTTGCGAAAAACCCACACTGGCCAACCGGGGCGCGTTGGCTTCGACGGCAATGCTCGGGTTCACGGTGCCGCCGGACGTCACTATGCTCATGCTGATCGGGTTGGTCACCGGGACCTGCCGCAGCCGAACCACGACCTGGGCGACTCCGCCCGCCGGGATTGCCGTGGACGGGTCGACCTTGTACCAGACCGGTTCACCCGCATTGAGGATGTCCTGGGGCGGATTATCCCAATAGAAGTAAATGCTACGGGCGTCATGCACGCCCGAGTCCAGCTTGAGGACCGTTCCCAGATTATACCCGGCCAGGTTCACGCTGCTGACCGTCACCGCCGCCCCGCCGGTGTTCTTCAGGTACACGTGGACGTTGCAGCCCGGGATGGGGCTCACGTTGCACGAGGTCGGGTAGTACTTATCGTTCCAGATGCAGTTGAACTCCGGAAACCAATCGTCCTGCTGGTACTGGACGCCGAGCAGCGTCACCGCACCGTTTGCGGCGGCGCAGGCAACGCCGATCACCACCACACCCGCCCACAGGCATATACCGCAACGCGAGGTTTGTTTCAGGTTCCTGGTCATGTTCCCACTCCGCCTGGATCTGAGGCGACCAATCTGTCGGATAAGCTTCCCTGATGCGCTCCGCCGCGCGACTCGCTACCCATCATACCCGATAGGGCGGTTCAATATCTGAAATCGGCCGTGACAGGTTCTTGGCGCTTAATAAATGAAGCGATGGTATCGTACCGCCGGCTTCCTGGCCGACCGGCCGTCGTGATGGATCCCTTGGGACGGTAAACAGTTACTCTCGTCCGCCTCACATCTCAGCTTCCGCGGCGCCAAACCTCGTCTCATAGCAGCGGCGACGTGAGCCGGGCCAGTCCGAGCCGGAGGCTTTCGGCCAGGGGCAGCGTCGCCGGGTCTTTCGGGGTGATCCGTCGCGACTGCCCCACGAGGGACTCAAAGTCCGCATACAGGACCTCGGCCAGCTCCCGGCTGTACAGGATGGTCGTGATCTCGAAGTTGAGCCGGAAGCTGCGTTCGTCGATGTTGGCCGAGCCCACCATCGCCCATTCCTCGTCGACGATCATGACTTTCGAGTGCAGCATGGTCCGCCGATGCTCGTACACTTCGACCCCCGCGCTGCACAGCTCGTGGTAGTAGCTTCTACCAGCCCAAAGAGTTATCCAGTGGTCCGTGCACGAGGGGATCAGCAGCCGGACCCGCACCCCGCGGTATGCCGCCGCCTGCAGGGCCAGAATCATCGCGCCGTCGGGCACGAAGTAGGGCGTTATCACCGAAATCGAC
>DATIKE010000166.1:0-15024 GCA_035477895.1 Phycisphaerae bacterium | reverse complement strand
TGGCCCCTGCGGCTGAAAACGGGCGCCGGCGGCGCCCGGTGACCGAAGCCCGGGGCTCGTGGACGCGGATCGCCGGAGGGCGGTTCGTCCGAGCCGGATTCACTCCGAAACGGCGGACTGGATGCGGGGTGGGTCGCGGATAGCCAGAGTTCCCCACCTGTGGAGGACCCTCTAGATGATGTGTCGCGGTCCGTTGCTCCCTCGGCTTTGGGGGGTAGCCCTGATTCATCTGCTGACGGCCATGATGGCTGGTTGCGGCGTGCTGAACCCTTCGCTTGTGGGCACGGTGGCCGGCAGCTCGGCCGGCACCCTCGAGCCACCGCAGGGCACCATCCTGATTTCAGTGTTCAATACCACCACCTCGATTGCCGCCGCCCGGTTCGAGATCACCAAGAAGAACGGCGGCGTCCTGAACCTCGTGATCCCGGTTCAACCCGCGGACAACAATCCCGCGAACGAGGCGGACCACGGAACCGTGATACAGGATTGCGACGTGCAGTCGATTCGACTGGCGGAGGTGCTCGCGTCGGTGCCCGGCGGCGTGCAGCAGTTCGGCACGGGCCTGGCGCCGTTGGAGGACGGTCTCCAACTCAGTTGCGGAAAGTCGGTGGTGGTGACCATCGTGGGCACGCCGCCGAATCTGCTGGCCACGCTGAACATGTATTGAGGATTCGAGGGTCGCGGGCCGTACGCCCGCTCGGCGGGATCGGATGAGAACAACCCCTGATGTCAGGTGAAAGCGTGATGGCGAAAGCGATACACAGGATGATGGTGTGGGCGGCGGTTTGCGTGTTGCCGCCGGGCGCGGGCTGTCTGAGTCCCGAACTCGTGAATCAGACGGTCGGCGGGTTGTATCCCACGGCCCCCGGGGACCAGCCTTTCGTCGCCGTGCGCGTGATCAACGAGACGTCGTCCATACTTGACATCCCGATCGTCTACGACGACGGCAGCGTCCCCACCTATCGGTATCTGATTCAGGCCCTGACCCCCATGGGCCGCGACACCGGCATCGTGCTCGAGTGGCCGATCATGCGCGTCGCGGTGGGAGACCTCGATAACCCCTACCTGCCTCAGATCGTCGCCTATTATTCCAATGGGGCGACCTCGGGCGTTTTCTTCGGGCACCACGCGCTGCAGGCGGGTGTCGATTTCGAACGGGGTGACACGATCATCTTTCGTTTTGTCGAGGACAGCCGCAGCCCGGCATACATCCGGGTGGACCCGGGACGCATCGCGGGCAGTTCGCAGCAGGGCACCTTCAGTCGCGGGGATCCGTTCCAGCGGCTGCAGTTGCTGATGCAGGCGACCGGCTATTGACAGTGCGTCCTAAAACCCCTGCCTGCGGCCTGTCTGCGTGTACGCACGCAGAGACGGGTCTCGCCGGTGTGATTTCAGGGTTTTAGGACGCACTCTGAGACGGGTGGGGTAGGAGCCGAACAGTCGGGAGCAGGTCGGATCGCCCGACGAACCCGCGATCGCTGTTCTCAACGACAGGCCGAATGGCTTCAGGGAGAAGGAACGGGTCATGATCAGAAGTCGCGCATGGGTGATGGCGTCGTTGTGTGCTGTGGCGGCCGTGCCGATCATCATCGGTTCCAGTTGTCCGCCGCCGGCGGATCCGTTCTATATCGCGGTCACCCCGAACCGGTTGAACATCTCCACCCAGATCCCCCAGTGCAATCCCGGCTTTGTCTGCATCTCGGTGGTCAACACCGCCTGCGTCGACGCCGAGGTCTCATTGTTCATCCACGACGGCTACGACCTGAACCTGACCTATTGCAACTGGACCCCGCCGACCCAGGTCTGGTTCCCGGAGGACGCCTCGCAGTATTGCCCGGGCTACAACGTGGGCGAGTTCCAGCTCGCCCGGCCGGATCTTTTCACCGCCGCGTTCAACTACCCCATCCAGGGCCAAGGCATCCGACTGCTCAAGCCGCGCGAGTCGCTGCAGGTCCGCATCCAGGACGCCAGCATCAAGTCGTTCGGCATCGAGGTGGCCCGCCCGGGCGAGCTGCCGGCCACGCCCGAGATCATCGACGGCCCGAAGTACCGCTGCACCATGGTCAACCTCGGCGGAAACATCCGCGTGACCCGAAGTCCCGAGCACGTGCCGACCGGCGAGACATTTCAGTTCGTGATCTACGACCTGAACAACTGCGCCCTGCCGGGATTGGCCCAGTTCGCCACCCGCACCGGGACCTCCTCCGGCACCGGCTGCCCGGCCGTGCG
The DNA here is from genome assembly GCA_035477895.1 of Phycisphaerae bacterium. Taxonomy (GTDB): domain Bacteria; phylum Planctomycetota; class Phycisphaerae; order UBA1845; family PWPN01; genus JAPKGY01. The sequence goes on along the minus strand of DATIKE010000166.1, from coordinate 12,795 downwards.
GTGAAGGGATGGCCGCGGCTTCGTACTTTCTCAGAACCAGATTGCCCGGGGCATCCTGCCACGGCCCAGGGCGGTCGTGTGCGCTCACGTCAGCCCGTATTCGCGGAGTTTGCGGTAAAGGGTACGCGAGCCGATGCCCAACATCCGGGCGGTCTTCTCGCGGTTTCCGCTGTTGAGGTTGAGGGTGTTGGCGATGTGGATGCGTTCCATCTGCTCCATGGTCAGGCCGGCGGTGCTGGGGCCGGCGGCCACGATGATGTCCGTCGTGCCGCGGATGTGCTCCGGGAGGTCGTCCAGGTCGATCTGGGGTTTCTCGGCCAGGACGACCGCCTGGTCGACCACGCTGCGCAGCTCGCGGGCGTTGCCCGGCCACTGGTAACCGGTCAGCTTGCGGACGGCCTCGGCGGTCATGGTCACCTCGGCCTTGTCGTGGACCTCGGTTGCCTCTTTGAGGAAGTGCTGAACAAGGAGGGGAATGTCGTCGCGCCGCTCGCGCAGCGGGGGCAGGCGGATCGTGGCCTGGTTCAGCCGATAGAACAGGTCGTCCCGGAACTCACCCTTCTCGACCATCTCGCGGATGCCCCGGCGGGTGGCGGCGACCACCCGCACGTCCACCTGCCGGATCTCCGTGTTCCCGACCGGCAGGATCTCGCCGTTCTCCAGAGTCCGCAAGAGCTTGGCCTGCATGGCCAGCGGCATGTCACCGACCTCGTCCAGGAACAGCGTCCCGCCGTCCACCACCTCGAACAATCCCTTGCGGTCGGCGATCGCCCCGGTGAACGCGCCCTTGATGTGCCCGAACAACTCGCTTTCCAGAAGGTTCTCGTTCAGCCCGGCACAGTTGATCGCCCGGTAGGGCTTGCGGCTGCGCGGCGAATGCCGGTGGATCGCCCGGGCGACCAGTTCCTTGCCCGTGCCCGACTCGCCCAGGACCAGCACGGTCAGCTTGCTGTTGGCCACCCGCCGGATCATGCGGATGATCCGCATCATGTGGTCGTTGCTGGTGATGATGCCCTCGAATTCAAACCTGCGGTCGGCGTGTTCCTTGAGGACGCGATTGGCCCGGTTCTGCTTGGCCTTTTCCGCCGCTTTCGAGACCACCGCTCGCAGTTCGTCGGCCGATGCCGGCTGGGACAGCGAGGTGAAAGCCGTCCGCTGCAGGGCGGAGGATGTCCGACCCGGCGGGACGCGATCACCGGTCAGCAGGATCAGCTCGGCATCGGGTGCCAGCCTGCCGGCCTGGGCGGCCAGATCGACGTTCGGGTTGGCTTGTATCAACTCCTCGTCGGCCACGATGACATCCGGCTGCCGGGTTTGGAGACTTTCCGCGGCCTCGGCCGGGCTGCTGACGACCCGGCATGCGTGCGACTCGGCGCGAAGGCGCTCAGCCAGTGCCTCGGACTGGCTGTTGTCGCCGCCCAGAATCAGGATGAAAGCGGTTTCGCTCATTTCCCGGACATTATATGGCCAGAGCCGCATCCTTGAATACGCGCGGCTCACGTCAAGGCAGGGGGGATGAAAAAACGGCGATCGAACACTCGTTGCCGTCCGGGTTGCCTTTTCGGGAGCGGCGTCACACGTCAGGCATGAGCGTTCACGCGGACCCTGGCGTGCGACGCTCCGAAGCAGGACATTCCGGGCTCCGCCGCAGCTCTGGTGGCATCAATGGTCGAGCGAAGCTCGGCCTCCAACGGCGGCCTTGTCTGCGGGCTGGCATTGCGGGGCTCCGGTGGTTGCGGGTTTCCCGGGGGCCGAGGGCCTGGTCGGCCGAACATGGTGAGCCTGGAGGCCCTTCTCGGACTGCACCAGCTCGTACTCCACGCTCTCGCCGTTTTTCAGGCTTCGAAAACCTTCGCCCTCGATGCTGGAGTAGTGGACGAAGATATCGTGGCCCTCCTCCTGGCCCTTGATGAACCCAAAGCCCTTCTTGCTATCGAACCACTTGATAGTACCTAACTCCATGGCGGGTGCCTCCATGGTGCCGGCGAGGGAAAAGATGTGGAGCAGGCATCCGGCCGATGCCCGCAAACGCGCCCGTGGGCTGTGCCCGCGGACGCGACAACACGCGGAAAGGATCGACGCCGGGCTCGCTCGGGCGGGGCTACTCCTTGCCGTTGGCGGCGGTGGCAGCGGCTTCTTCCTTGAGGACCGCCTTGCGACTGAGCTTCACGCGGCCCTGGTCATCGATGAGGATGACCTTGACCCGCATTTCGTCGCCGACCCTGCAGACGTCGGTCACCGACTTGACGAAGCCGTCGGCCAACTCGCTGATGTGGCACAAGCCATCCTGCCCGGGCGCGACCTCGATGAAGGCGCCGAAATCCTTGATGCTGCTGACCCGGCCGTTGTAAATCTGGCCGATCTTGACGCCCTCACCAATGGCCGCCACCGCATCGTAGGCCTTCTGAGCGCCTTCCATCTCAACACAGGCGATGGTGACCGTGCCATCATCGGCAATGTCGATGGAAGCGCCGGTGGCCGCCTCAAGTGCGCGGATGCCCTTGCCGCCCGGCCCGATAACCGCACCGATTTTCTCCGGATTGATCTTGATCGTCAAGATTCTGGGGGCGTACTTGCTGATTTCCTTCCGCGGTCTGGACAGGGTGCTGAGCATCCGGCGGAGGATCTGGATGCGGGCCTCCTTGGCTTCGGCCAGGGCCGCGGCGATGCGATCCAGGGTGATGGCCCGCTCTTTCAAGTCCAACTGAATGCCGGTGATGCCTCGCTGGGTCCCGGCGACCTTGAAATCCATGTCGCCGTAGTGATCCTCCTCCCCGAGGATGTCAGTCAGCAGGATGCGTTTTCCGTCGTCATGGACGCTGCCGATCGAGATGCCGGCCACAGGCTGGGAAATAGGCACGCCGGCGTCCATCAGTGCCAGCGTCCCGCCACAGACCGAGGCCATCGAACTGGAGCCGTTGGACTCGGTGATCTCACTGACCAGCCGGATCGTGTAGGGAAACTTCTCCGGCGAGGGCAGGACCGCGATCAGAGACCGCTCCGCCAGGGCCCCGTGCCCGATCTCCCGCCGGCCGGGCCCCATGATCCGTCGGGCCTCCCCGACGCTGAAGGGCGGGAAGTTGTAGTGGAGCATGAACTTCTTGCTGTACTCCTCGGCCAGCCCGTCGATGATCTGTTCGTTGCGGGCGGTGCCCAGGGTGGTCACGACGATCGCCTGGGTCTCTCCGCGGCAGAACAGGGCCGATCCGTGCGTGCGGGGCAACAACTGGACCTCGCAGGTGATCTCGCGGAGATCCCTGGGCCCCCGGCCGTCGGCCCGCTTGCCCGTGGCCAGGAGCTGGGCCGTGAATACCTCTTGTTCGATCTTCTGAAGGGCGGCCATCACCTTGTTGCGTTCGAAGGGCGGTTTGTCGGCATCCGGCGGCGACAACTCGTTCAGGACCCGGTCGTAGAGTTCCTTCATCGCCGTCTGGCGTTCGAGCTTGCCGGGGATCTGGCGACGCTGGACGCACTGGTCGTGGAACTTCTCGCGGGCCAGCCGCTCCAGCTCCACGTTGGGCTCCACCGGCGTCCAGGTGCGTTCCTTGCCGGCCCGGGCTCGCAGGTCCTCGATCATGGCACAGATGGCCTGGATGGCCTCGTAGCCCACGCGGATCGCCTCGCAGACGACCTCCTCGGTGACCTCGAAGGCTCCGACCTCGATCATGTTGATGCCGTCCTTGTGGCCGGCGAGCACCATGTCCAGTTCCGACTGCTCGATCTGCTCGTAGGTCGGGTTGACCACATGTTGGCCGTTGATGTAGCCCATGCGGACGGCGCCCACCGGACCCTCGAACGGGGCCGAGCTGAGTGCCACTGCCGCGGAAGAGGCAACGATCGCGATGATGTCGGAGTCGAGGGTCGGGTCGGCGGCCAGGACGTAGGTCTGGACCTGGACCTCGTCGGCGAACCCTTCGGGGAAGAGCGGACGCATGGGCCGATCGATCATCCGGGCGGTGAGGATCTCCTTGCTGCTGGGCCGGCCTTCACGCTTGAAGAAGCCGCCGGGGAACTTGCCGGCGGCGTAGGCCTTCTCGCGGTAGTCCACCGTCAGCGGGAAGAAGTCCAGTCCCGGCCTGGGCGCCGCCCGCACGCAGGTGCCCAGCGCGATGCCATCGCCGTAGTAGGCCATGACCGCCCCGCCCGCCAGGCGGGCGATCTTGCCGGTTTCAAGGATGAGCTTTCGTCCCCCGATTTCCGTTTCGACTCTGGTTACTGGCATGTCTTGATTCCGCTTTTCAATCTCTTGTGACTCGTTACGGTATTTCCGAAGTCGGCTTCGCATCCGTTTTTGCGAAGGCCGTTGCTACTCAGCGTGAGGGCAGGCAGAAAATCCGCCGGAGCGGTTCGCGACCCCATCCGCCATGTTCAGGAAAGCACGCAAGAACCGCCCGACAACCGGGGTGGTGCGGGTTGACCGTCGCCAAGGTTCCGCCGCGTTGGCAGAAGCAGTTTTCCGCTGGGGGAAACAATCCACGAGCAGTCCCGTGCCTGTGTCCGGAGAAAGGGTTGGACCGAGCGGGAAGCCTCACTCAACCCGATCGGATACCGCGGGCGTCACTTCCGCAGCCCAAGGCGTCCGATGAGGTTCAGATAACGCTGCCGTTCCGTCTTGGCGAGGTACTTGAGCAGGCCGCTGCGTTGGCCGACCATCATGAGCAGCCCGCGGCGGGAAGACTCGTCCTTATCGTGCTGCTTGAGGTGCTCGGTCAGCTCGTTGATCTGTTGTGTAAGGAATGCCACCTGAACCTCGGGCGAACCCGTGTCCTTCTCGTGAAGCCGATACGTGCCGACCAGTTCCAGTCTTTTCTCAGCCGCGATTGCCATGTCTACCTGCCGTCGCCCTCGCCAGTGGTCCTTACCCACGGCCACTGGAAACACTCCGTTGGCCGCCGGACCGAACATTGCCCTGACACTCTACCTGTTCACAGCCCGGTACTATAAGGGCAGACTGCATGCATTGCAAGGCGAGCCGCAAGCCGGTTCCGGGCGTTCGGCCAGGATGGCCCGGGGCCGGCCGGCGATCCGGGTCAGGATCAGAGTACCGGCCCTTCGGCCCTTCGGCCGGGCCCACCGCCGGATTTCCTCGGGTCGGCAGGCAAAACCGCGGCTCTTGATCTCCAGCAGGCCCACCTCGTGCCGCTTCAGCAGCCGGCGAACCGCGGCGGCAGAGAAATCGGCCACCTCCAGCACCCGGAAGGCCCGCAACAGACCGCTGAAAACCGGCGTGCTCCCCACCAGATAGGCGATCAGCGGATCGATCGGGGCCAGATCAGACTTCCGGGCGAGGCGGCCCACCAGGTCGGCCCGGATCACCGCCGCGTCCGGTTCGAAGAGCCATGCCCCTGGCTCGACAGGTTGGCTGGCGGGCCAGGCGAGGTCGTCGGTGGCCGTGGCGGCGATCGACTCGCCGCCGGGCAGCACCGTCGCCCGACGATACGCCTGCTGAAACCGTCCGGTCCACGCCACAGCCTGCTTGCACTCGCCGGCCAGGCCGATCAGCTCGATCTCCGCGTTGATGCCGAGCGAGCCGAAATCCGCTCCCGGCGACAGTTTGATTGCCGCGTGCGCATAATGCCCGACGATCTGTCGAAGGATCTCCAGATTCGGCGAGCCGGCCTCGGGCTCATGCCTTCGCGGGCCGCCGGGCCGGCGATCCGGGTCGATGTGGATCGCGTCTACCTCGGGTCGACAAAAGGCGACGTCCTCGGCGAGCGTCTCAACCTGCCGTCCGTACGCGCTCGCATTGTGCCTGGTCATGAAAGTCCGCGGTTCCGACCAGTCAACCGCCGTCACCCGGGTCGTCGCGGCCAGGGCCAGCGCATCGCCGCCGATTCCACAACACAGATCCGCCACCCGCGCGAGGCCCTCGAACCGCCGGGCCTTGTGGGCGGCGACGATCTCGTCGGTTGCCTGCTCCAGCCCGACGCGGTCCAGCAACATCCCGTCGGCTTGTGCGAACTTGTGTCGGGCCTGCCTTCGCAGCAGTACCTGCCCCCACGCGACTGCCACCCGGCCGGGCTCCAGCCGCTCGCGCCAGTGGGCGATGTGCGCCGGGCTGTCCGCCGGATACTCCTGGTCCATTTCCCGGCAGACCGCCCGTCCGTCCGCCGAGGCCAGCCAGGTCAGTTCATCCAGCGTGGGCATGCGATCCTCGCGGACCCAAATAGTCTTGCCGGATGGCGGGTTAGCGCGGTGCGGCTTCATGGGGTCGGATTGTACCACCGCACAGGGCAACCCGCGGTATTCGTATGTTGTGCCACGATCATGGGTTAGCCCTCTCATTGGCGTCGAGTGATTGACGCCGCCCGCGGCGCCGACACATCTCCGGAAAAACGCGGGACGCCCGCACAAATGTCGGTTACAATACCCGGCGATGCAGGTTTTCGGCCATCTCGGTCTGCGTCAGAAGTTCCTGTGGATGTATACGGGAATCGTCTGCACGGCGGCGGCCACGGCGTTGATCATCTGGCCCTCGAGCTGGTGCGCGATCGTCGCGACGCTGACAATCACGATCGCCGCCGCCTGGCTTGTCGCCCGGTGGATGACCTGGGCCCTGCGCCGGCGGGTGCACGAGCTGCGCGAGGCGACCGAAGCCGTCAGCCGCGGCGATCTCGACCAGCACCTCAACGTGCTGGGCGCCGACGACTTCGTCAAGTTGGCCGAATCGCTCGAACACATGGTCCAGCAACTCCGCGAGACCCTGCGGGAGCGCGAGCATCTTCAGAAACGCCTGACCCGCAGCGAGAAACTCGCCTTGATCGGCGAATTGGCCGCCGGCGTTGCCCACGAGATCAACAACCCGCTCGATGGCCTGCAGAACAGCACGCGAATCATCCGCCGAAACCTGGCTGACGTCGAAAAGGGTGACCAGCCCATCATCGAGCAGACTCGCCGCCTGCTGGACCTGATGGAATCCGGTCTGTTTCGCATCGAGATGATCGTGCGCCGGCTGCTGACCATGTCGCGAGACGAGCCGGTGAACCTCGCCCCCATCCGGCTCGACGAGATCGTGCAGGACGCGGTCGAATTCGTGCGGCCGCGCTTCCAGCGACACGGCGTCGAATTCCTGGCCGACTTCCCCGGGCAGCCGGTCTTCGCCAAGGCCGACCGCGTCCAGCTCGTGCAGGTGCTTATCAACCTGATGATCAACGCTGCGGATGCGATGCCGGACGGCGGCAGGCTTGTCGTTCGCTGCCGTTCCGCGGATGACGGACGCCTGGCGATCCTGGAAATGAGCGATACGGGCCACGGCATCGCTCCGGAGCACCTGCCGCATGTCTTCGAGCCCTTTTACACCACGAAGGGTAAGGGCACGGGCCTGGGGTTGTCGGTCGTTGCCCGGATCATCGAGGCCCACGGCGGCTCGATCGACGTGACCAGCGAGCCCGGCTGCGGCACATTGTTCCGCATCGAGCTGCCTGGGGCGGGACAGATTGTTTCAACGGAGCATCCAAAAGCCCGAGATCGGTCGTTTTCTGGGGATCGGCCACTGGTGCCGATCGTTCCGCTGGAGTAGGGCCATGTCAAAAGACGTCATTTCTGTTGGATGCCCCGATGGACATCAACTAAGCCTGGTTTTCGAGGGCGGCGAGCGCCGCGAGATCGATATGGCGGATCTGCTCGCATTCGAGGGCATCTTCGCCCCGCCGGCTGATCCCGCTTTCTTTCGGCGCGTTGAGGTGAATCCCGATGTCGGCACGATCATCTGGCTGAACGGCGCCGATGTCTGCCCGGATGTCTTGTACGAGCGCAGCCATCCATTTCAAGGACCGGCGGGCGTCGAACCCGCGCGGCCCTCGTCGAGGTAGAAGCCGCGCCCTTGGGACCGACATTCCCATCCCGAATTACACCCGCTTGAATTGCTTTTCCAGGTCGCCCAGGCTGAGGCTGAGGGAGGTGGGTCGGCCGTGGGGGCAGTTCGAGGAACGCTCGACGAGGTCGCGTTGGGACATGAGCCGGGCGATCTCCTCGGGGGCCAGCGGGTCGCCGGCTTTCACCGCCGCCTTGCAGGCCATCATGCTGATCAGATCATTGAGCAGCAGTTCGCTCGATGCGGGCGCCTCCCGGTCGGCCAGCCGATCCAGCGCGTCCCGCAGGAAGTCGCGGACCCGGTCGGGCTTGAGCAGGCTGGGAATCGCATGGGCCGCGATCGTGGTCGGCCCGTATGGACTCAGCTCGAAGCCGAGCCTGGCGAACGCGTCGCCGTGCGACTCGATCAGCGCGACCTGATCGGCGGTCACGTCGATCGTCTCGGGGATCAGCAGGTGCTGTGACTCCAGCGGCCCGCGGGTGATCTGCCCGGAGACGGCCTCGTACAGGATACGTTCGTGCAGGGCGTGCTGATCGACGATGGTGAGTCCCGCGTCGGTCTCGGCCACCAGGAAGGCGTTGTGCACCTGCATGATGTTGCGGTACATCGGCCGATCCGGCGGGAGTGATGCCGGCGGCGCGATCGACGGCTCGCCCGGGCCGGCCGGAACATCGAAGACCGACGGCTCCGGGTGGACCGGCAACGGCAGGGGGGCATGAGTGGTCGGGTTGAAGCCCGGTATGCCCGCTGGTCGATAAGATGAGCCGCCCGGGCCCATCGTCGGGGCGGTCCGCTTGAAGAATTCGGCGATCGACTGCCGCACCTGCTGGCGCCGGGAGGCTTCCAGTTCCTCGGATTCCGCGTCCGCCGCCGGCCCGCCGCCGGGCGTCGCCCGGTCCGTCCGGTAGTCCGGCGTCAGGTTCTCGTTCAGCAGCCGATCCCGAAGCGCGCTGAGCACCTGCGAGTAGATCAGGTTCGAGTCCCGCCACCGCACCTCGATCTTGGTCGGGTGCACGTTCACGTCGAACTCCGACGGGTCCAGCTCCAGGGCGACGAAGAAGACCGGGTAGCGGTTCGGCTCGATCAGGCCGCGGTAGGCCTCGCGGATGGCGTGTGAGATGAACCGGTCGCGGATATAGCGGTGGTTCATGAACACGTACTGCCACTTGGTCGACGAGCGGCTGTCGGCCGGAAGGCCGGCGAAGCCGGAGATCTTCAGGCCGCGCTCTTCGCGAGAGAATTCCAGCAGGTGGTCCGCCAGGTCGGCCCCGTACAGGTCCGCAATCCGCGAACGCATGGACTCTGACGGCCGCAGGTGGTGCACGAGCCGGCCGTTGTGCGTCAGTCGGAACTCGACGGCCGTGTTCGGCAGGGCGGTCCGGGTAAGCTGCTCGGTGATGTGCCCGATCTCGGTCTGCGGCGTGCGCAGGAACTTGCGGCGGGCGGGCATGTTGAAGAACAACTCGCGGACCTCGACTGTCGTGCCCGGCGGAGCGGGGGCGATCCGCGCCGGCTCGATCCGGTCGGCCACCACGAGCACCTCGTGGGCCTGCCCGGCCGTCGCCTGGCGGGACACGATGCGAAGCTGCGATACCGCCCCGATGCTGGCCAACGCCTCGCCGCGAAAGCCCATCGTCCGGATGGCGTATAGGTCGTCCTCGCCGGCCAGCTTGCTGGTCGCGTGCGGCAGGACGGATCGGCCGAGGTCGTCGGAGTCCATGCCGGCCCCGTCGTCGCTGACCCGGATCAGTTTGGTGCCGCCCTGGTCGACGGCCACCTCGACGCGGGTCGCCCCGGCGTCGAGGCTGTTCTCGACCAGCTCCTTGACCACGCTGGCCGGCCGCTCGATCACCTCGCCGGCGGCGATCTTGTTCACCAGCAGGTCGGACAGAATCTGTATCCGGGGCATCGTGTGTCCTGTGCGCGTCGCGCGATCGACCAAGGGTCCGGGCGAGTATAGTGTTGCCGCGCGCGAAGGGTCAAACGGGGGTGTTACTTGATCAGTTCCACGTCGTTGGGGCCTTTGCGGATTCGGCCGATGGCGACGGCGTCGAGGCCCTGGCGGCGGAAGTGACCGACGACTGCGTTGGCAAACGCGGAACGGACGACCAGCGTGTAGCCGACGCCCATGTTGAACACCCGGAACATCTCGTCGCGCTTCACGCCGACCGACTGCAGGAACTTGAATATCGGCGGGACATTCCAGCTTCGTGTGTCGATGGTCGCGCACAGCCCGTCGGGGATGACGCGGGGGACGTTGCCGACCAGGCCGCCGCCGGTGATGTGGGCCATTGCCCGCACGACCCTTTTTACCCGGTATCTCCGGAGCACCGAGACCACCGGCCGGACATAGATGCGGGTCGGCTTGAGCAGCTCGTCGCCGATCGGCGCGCCGATACCTGGCACCACGGTGTCGTAGGTGAGCTTGGCTTCCTTGAACGCCAGACGCCGGGCCAGGGCCAGCCCGTTCGAGTGGATCCCGCTGGAGGGAAGCCCGATGATCACGTCGCCGGGTTCGACCTCGGAGCCGTCGATGATCTTGCCGCGCTCGACCACCCCGACCGCGAAGCCGGCCAGATCGAAATCGTTCGGCGCGTACAGGTCGGGCATCTCGGCCGTCTCGCCGCCGAGCAGGGCGCAGTCGGCCTCACGGCAGCCGGCGGCGATACCCTCGACGATGGCCGCGACGCGCTTCGGTTCGAGCTTGTTGACAGCCACGTAATCCAGGAAGAACAGCGGCTCGGCCCCGCAGCAGAGCAGGTCGTTGACGTTCATCGCCACCAGGTCGATGCCGACCGTGTCCAGGTGCCCCGAGTCGCGGGCCAGCAGGATCTTGCTGCCCACGCCGTCCGTGCAGCCGACGAGCACCGGTTCCTTGAAGTTGCGGCGGAAGAGGTCCTCGCGGTAGTCCAGCCGGAACAAGCCGCCGAACCCTCCGAGGTCGCCCAGGACGCGCGGGCCGAAGGTGCTCCGCACGGCCGGCTTGATCAGTTCGACCATCTCGTCGCCGGCGTTGATGTCCACGCCCGCGTCCTTGTAGCTTACTAACCGCCGCTTGCTCATGATGCCTGACACTCTATCGAGGAGGGAGGATTCAGACAACCGGCCCCCATCACGCTGGTTGAATAGGGGGCGTAACGACCGCCCGCCTATTCATTGACGAGCCCCACACTGGTTTACTATGGTGACACCCTGCCGCGTGGCGGTTGTTTTTTGGATGAGCATGACATGAGGTTTACGCGTTCCCGATGGGCATGGGCGTTGTGGTTGTTTTCCGGCTCCGCCCTGGCGGGCAGTCTGGGTTGCGCCGGTGCCTGGCCGACGCTGTTTCCCGTGACCGCGATGCGAATGGATCAGCGGCCGGGCGGACAGGTCGAACGCTGGTACGACGTCAACCGCGACGGCACGCCGGACTATTGCGAGACGCTTTCACTCGCCAACCGGGTGGTTTCCATCGCCTACGACCGCGATGAGGACGGATCGATCGATGAACAAATCGCGTTGGACAAGATCCCGCCAGGGGAACTTCGCCACCTGCTGATCATCCTGGATAGCGTGCCGGTCGCGATGGCCCGCGAGTTTCAGGCCCAGGGCCGCCTGTTGCTGTTCCCCCGCCTGACGCAGGTGATCAGCCCGTTCCCGGTGATGACCGACCCGGCGCTGGTCGAGTTCTTCGGCATGGCCCCCGCCCCGGTGGTCGAGGCGGCCCACTACGACGGCAAGCGGCTCCGCGACGGCTATGAGGTGTACGCCGGCGGCGCCAACACACCCTGGCACGACCACGCGGACTACTTTCTCGATCCGGTGGCTCACGCCGTGGCCTATCTGACGCAGCCGCAGTGGTACGGCCATGAGCTGCGGCGAATCCGGGAAGTCTTTGACGAGCGGTTCACTCGCGGCGAGCAACTGACCGTGGCCTACGTGGTCAGCACCTCCGCGCTGGGTTCACGAAAAGGCCGTGACGGGCACGCGATGGGGCTGGTCTGGCTGGATCGTTTCTGTCAGCAACTGGTGCATGACACCCGCGGCCGGGTCCGCATCTCGCTGATGAGCGACCACGGCCACGCCTTCGTGCCCACCGAGCGGATTCCGCTGGCCGACGAGATGGCCCGGCTCGGCTACCGCGTCGGTCCGGTGCTCGAAAAGCCCGGTGACCTGGTCGTGCCGGAGTTCGGCGTCGTGACCTGTGCCGCCCTGTACACCCGCGAGCCGGCCCAGGTCGCCCGGGACGTCGTACACATCCAGGGCATCGAGCTTAGCGCCTACCGCGAGCAGGCCGATGACGGGACGGACGGCGTAGTGGTGGTCAGCCGCACCGCCCGGGCCCGGATTACGCGGTCGGAGGCCGGATTCAGGTACGAGACGCTCACCGGCGACCCGCTGCGGTTGGTCGGTGTGCTCGATGATCTTCACAAACAAGGCAAGGTCGACGAAGACGGCTTCGTTTCCGATCACGCCCTGTTCGAGGCGACGCTCGCGCATACCTACCCCGATGCCGTCACCCGGTTGTGGCGGGCGTTTCACGGCCTGTTCGAGCACGTGCCGGACGTTTTTGTCAGCATCGAGGACGGCTGGGCGGTCGGCAGCAGGCTCATGACCACGCTCGTCCACATGCAGGCGACCCACGGCAACCTGCGCCTCCCCGGCAGCTTCGGCTTCGCCGCGACGATGAGCGGCGAGCTCGAGCCTGTGATGCGCATGTCCGACTTGCGGGCGGCGTTCCGGCGCGCGGGCGTCCCGTTTCAATGAACAGATGATGTCCGAATGAGAGTGCATCCTAAAACCCGTGTGGGACCGGCTTCCCTGCCTGCGGCAGACAGGCAGCCGGCCAGTTTTCAGGGTTAATGGGGTATCCCCTTTGCTCAACCATCCACCATGGGTGGCGGGACGGTGCGGCGGTTCTTCGTGACGATGGCCGAATAGGGCTGCGGGGAAACCTGCACAGCCTGCTGGACGAGGCGGTAGAAGAGTTTGCCCCGGCT
>DATIKE010000165.1:0-2930 GCA_035477895.1 Phycisphaerae bacterium | reverse complement strand
AGACCGAAGGACGCTCGCCGAAGTCCGTCCGGGGGCTCCGATACCCCGGTTAAACGGTCACGGCCCCCGCAAGTGGGCCTGGAAAAAGCGCTTGCGACCCCCGACCCTCGGCGGTAGGATAGTAACCCGTTGAGGAAGGCGCGGTCCCATGCAAGAAAAAAAAACCCGCAGCATCTATAACATCTGGGCGCACTTTTACGATTGGCTGTGGCCGACGATCGTCCACCGCCGCACCACCCGGGCCATGGAGCAGATGCACATCCGCCCGGGCGAACGGGTCCTGGACGTCGGGGTCGGCACGGGTCTGGGCCTGCCCTTCTATCCTTCGCACGCCAAGGTCGTCGGCATCGACCTCAGCGAAGGGATGCTTCGCAAGGCCCGCCAGCGCGTTCGGCACCGGAATCTCAACTGGGTGAATCTCACGCTGGGCAACGCCCTGGAACTGCCTTTCCGCGACGGCACCTTCGATCATGTCCTGCTCAGCCACGTGGTCACGGTGGTCAGCGACCCGATTCAACTGCTGGCCGAGACCCGGCGGGTAGCCCGCCCGGGTGGACAGATCGTCATCATCAACCATTTCCGTTCCAGCAATCGGCTCATCGGACTGCTGGAGAAGTGGTTGTGCCCCTTGTGCCAGCACCTGGGCTGGCGCAGCGACCTCTGCCTGCAGGAACTCACCCAGCGGGCCGGGATGGAGGTCGACTTCCGCTACAAGCTGGACAATGTGGACCTGTTCCAGATTGTGTTCATGACCAACAAGCCGGCCAATCGGCTGTCCGGGACCATCGTCGCCGCGTAAACCCCCGGCCCCGAGGATGATGCGATACCATGATCAGGCGAAACCCCCCTTCGAGCCGCAAGGTGATGACATCCCTCCTGCCCTGGCTGACGGCCCCGCTCATTCTGGGTTCCGTCGGCTGCCAGGACTACAAGTGGCGCTGGGACTTCAACCAGGCGGAGCAAGACGCCCGCCAGCAGGGCAAGCACCTGTTCATCTTCTACAAATGGTGGCTCAACAACGAATCAAACCGGATGCACGGGGACGTACTCTCTGATCCGGCCGTCGGTGCCCAATTTCAAGACACGATCAATCTGTTTCTGGAGAAAGACTCCTCGACCGAGTACGCCAATTACATGACCAAGTACGGCGTCACCAGCCCGCCGGCGTTCGTGATCGTCGCGCCCGACGGGACCTACTACACGGCGGCCGGCTTCATTCCCAAGGATCGTTTCATCGAGTTCGCCAAGAACGCCAAGGCGGGCCAGTCGCCCGGCGACCGGAAATCGCCGCCCGCGCCGGCCAAGCCCCGGCAACCCTGAGTCGGTTTTCGGACCTTACCCGTAAACAACTCACACCCGCCCAGATCGTTCACCCGCCGCGTCGGATGAGAGCCGTTTGCCGCACTGGCGTCGCGGGAAGCGACGATCTATAATCCGCTTCCGTTGAGGGCGACCCTCGGCTAACTATCTTGCGAGGAGAAACCATGCAGCGCGACACCCAGCGGAAAAGGACCAAATTCGAGACGGTGGAACCGCTCGGCAAGCGCGTGTTGATCCGCAAGGACGAGGACAAGAAAGCGACGAAGGGCGGCATCGCCCTGCCGGACTCGATCGAGATCCCGACCATCACCGGGCGCGTGGTGGCCGTCTCCGCACAGATCGCCGCCGACGAGAACTTCCCGATCCGGCAGTACGATAAGATTCTATTTAACCCTAAGAACTCCGTGCCCGTGGACTTCGAGCCGGGCAACCAGCTCTACGTCGTCCCCATCGAGGACGTGGTCGCCGTCTTCCGGTTTCGCACCTGAGACATGAAGGCATCCACCGCCACCGTTCCCGCCTTGCCGGACACGCCGATCATCGGCATGGTCCACCTGGCTCCGCTGCCGGGCAGCCCGGGGAACAGACTAAGAGCCTATCCCAAAACCCGTGTGGGACCGGCTTCCAGCCGGTCGGATTTCAGGGCTTTTGGATGGGCTCTTAGCCTCCACGAGATCATCGGCCAAGCCATCGCCGACGCCCGCGCGCTGGCCGAAGCCGGGTTCGACGCCGTGCTCATCGAGAACTTCGGGGATTCGCCGTTCCGGGCCGTTCGCGTCGATCCACACACCGTCTCGGCCATGACCGTGGCGGCCCGGGCGGTGCGCGAGGCGATCGATCTGCCGATCGGCATTAACGTGCTGCGTAACGACCCGCGGGCGGCCCTGGCCGTCGCCGCCTGCTGCAACGCCTCGTTCATACGAGTGAACGTACATGTCGGGGTCTACGCCACCGACCAGGGCATCATCGAAGGCCGCGCCGACGAGACGCTGCGCTACCGCAATCGGTTGGGAACAACAACCGCGATTATCGCGGACGTGCACGTCAAGCACGCCCGGCCGCTTTCGTGCACCGACATCGCCGAGGCCGCGGAGGAAACCGCTTATCGCGGCCGGGCCGACGGTCTGATCGTAAGCGGATCGGCCACCGGCAGGCCGACCGATCTCGACGACCTCCGCAGGGTGCGGTCCGCCGTTCCCGACCGGCCGGTGCTCGTGGGCAGCGGAGCGACTGCCACCACCATCCGCGACATCCTGGCCTGCGGCTGCGGCGTAATCGTCGGCACTTTCATCAAGCAGGGCGGCGTCACCACCGCGCCCGTTGACGCCGGCCTTGCGAAAGCCTTCGTTGCCACCGCGAGGAGTTAACGATGCCCCGCACCCGCGATCCCGGCTCGGCACAGGCCGCGGTCGCGTACCCCAGTCTGATGGCCGCCTGAACCGCAGGTGACTCACAGCAACTCATCAGCCGCCCCACGTTCCGGCCGGTCGGCGCCGCTGACCTCGATCGACCCACGGTCCATGCTGAGCTTTACCCATAAGCCTGCCTGTGCGAGCCCGCCTGTCTGCGTGCCTGCCTGTGCCAGGGGCAGACAGGGCTGACGCGATGGG
>DATIKE010000164.1:0-1535 GCA_035477895.1 Phycisphaerae bacterium | reverse complement strand
CGCGACTGCCGTCCGCCAGATCATCCGCGTCGATCGCTTTGCCGTCCGCCCCGATCAGCATGCCGCCCTTGGGGTACGCGACGCCCGCGACGTTCAGGCACATCAGGAACCGCTCCTGGCCCCGGAGGTCGGCCAGATCGTCCGTGTGCTGGAGGTATCGCGGGTCGCCCGCGTTCGGGTCGAAGTAGATGTACTTGTCCGTGGTCCCGACGGCGTCGTTTTCGATCGGAACCCATACGCCCTGGTACTTGATTCCAGACCCCGTGCATGCCCAGGCGACGGTATCAACCCCGTTCCCCGTGAACGTCAGCCCGCCCCACGTCAGCGTGTCCAGCGTACTGGACCCGTCCGGCCGGCTCGCCTTGATCGCCTCCGCCGTCGTCGGCAGCAGCGTCGGGCTCCGGCCCCCTTTGGTCTGGCTGTAGACCTGAGCCTGGACCTTCGGTGCGTCTTCGTCCTCGGAATAGAAGTCGGTCGTGTACTGCGTGCCGCGGATCAGCACCCGCCCGGCTCCATCCCGCTCGATCGCCTTGACCCGGTACAGGTCGATGACCTTGGCCTCGACCCCGAACGTCGCCAGATCGTTTTCGTTCGGCGTGTACTCCCATGCCCCGTTGATCGTAATGACGTCCAGATTGGGCCCGCTGACGGACGCCACTTCGTACAGGTTCAATCGTTCCGCCGTCCCGTCGTGCGTGCGGACCAGCAAGGCGTGGTCTGCTGCGCCTTCCTCTTCCGTGCCGAACCCCCGGTTGTACAGAGCCAAGATCTCATTTACCGACAGGGCGCGGTTGTACACCCGGACATCGTCGATCAGGCCCGGGAACCACCGTTCCGATGCCGTGCGCTTGAGCACCCCCACCGTCACGTTGTCCCGGCTGTCCACACCGCCGATCCACCGGCCCGCGTTGGACCCGGAATACGCATAGGTGAAGGGCTTCTCCACACCGTTCACATAACACCGGATCGTCGTTCCGTCGCCCGTCAGAACCACATGATGCCACACCCCTGCGGTCAGGACGGCATCGGTTCTGATGTTGTCCGTGGTGCCCCCGTTGGCTGCCTGATAGACCAGATACGAAGTGTGCTGCCCAAAATGAAAGAAGCGGGTCGTTGATCCTTCGTCACAAGACGCAAAAATCGCATAGCTGCCGGATACCGACGACGGCTTGATCCAGGCGCATACCGAGCCGGTAAGCGTGGCAAACGCCGAACTTGGCGCACGAATCAGGGAGTCACTGGAACCGTTGAAGGCCAGACATTGGCCAATCTTCCCAGGGGTGCTGATCTGGGCCGTATGGCGGGCGGCGGCGAAGTGACAGCCATTGCCGCTGGAATCCACCACGTCCGTATCCGCCGCGCAGTCGTTCAGCCGCCAGTGTCCAACAAGGCCCGTCCCCAGCATGACGACCGGCTTATCGAGCTGGATTCCGTCGGAGTAGACCGTCAGGATTCGCCCACCGACCGCCCGGTTCAGCGCCGGGTGCTGGACGTAGACGATCTGGCCCAAATCGGTGTAGATGCTGTCCAGGCAG
>DATIKE010000163.1:0-5685 GCA_035477895.1 Phycisphaerae bacterium | reverse complement strand
CGAAAGCCTCAAAAACAGGCACCAGGACCAAGAAGCGCCCTCGTTTCCTGCGGGGACTGATGGGCGGGACGTGGCGGCCTGCCATGCCCATGCTTCGACTCAACGGGCTGGGACTCCAACAAGCAGGATGTGTGGGTAAAGCCAAGGTCCATGGCCGGGTAGAGGCCCGCCCCGCCGGCCGCGGCTGCGTACTCCGCAGACATGTCTCCGAAGTCGGCCACGACTTCGAGCCCGCGCCGATCCGCCATGCGGGCACCCGCATCGTCCAACACACCACGAAGGGATTCGTTCACCATCACAATCGTTATCTCCGCATTGGGCGGCTTGCTGCCGTTCACTCCCGCTCGCGCCCGCGTATAATGCCCGGCCGGCCGACAGCCAATCGAAGTCCAACAAGGAGTATCCCATGTCCGCCGAGTCCGCCCTCGCCCTCTTCGACCGCGACCGCGAGACTTTTCTCGAAGACCTGAAGGTTTTCCTTCGCTTCCAGTCGATCTCCGCCCAGAGCGATCACGCCGTGGACATGGCCGACTGTGCGAAATGGATCGCCGCTCAACTCAGGCTGGCGGGGATCGAGGCTCGCCTCGTCCCAACGGCCCGCCATCCGGTGGTCATCGCCGATACCGGGCCGATCGACAACTCCGGCGCGCCCACCCTTCTATTCTACGGCCACTACGACGTACAGCCCGTTGGTGATCCCAAGCTATGGACAACGCCTCCCTTCGAGCCAACCATCCGTGATGACGCGATCTATGCCCGCGGCAGCGCCGACGACAAGGGCCAGGTCATGACCCATCTGGCGGCCGTCCGCTGCTGGCGGAAGAGCGGACAACCCTGGCCGGCCCGAATCCGGTTCATCATCGAGGGAGAGGAGGAAATCGGCTCTCCCAATCTTCCCGATGTCCTTCGCAAGCATGCCGCGGACCTGGCCTGCGACTACGTCGTTCTGAGCGATACCGCCAAACTCAACGCCCAAACACCCGCGCTGGCCTATGCCACCCGGGGACTGGTCTACAAGGAAATCATCGTCGAAGGCCCCAATCGCGACCTTCACAGCGGCCAATACGGCGGAGCCGTCGCCAACCCGGCCAACACCCTGACTGATATTCTCTCGTCTCTCAAGGACGGCCGGGGCCGGGTCACCATCCCCGGATTCTACGATCAGGTTCGACCATTGAGCCCGGACGAACGCCGCAGTCTGGACCGCGCCGGCCTGACGGACAACGAATTGCTGGCCACGACCGGTTGCCCGGCTCCGGCGGGCGAGGCTGACTACACCACGGCCGAGCGATGCACCGCCCGACCGACACTCGACGTCAACGGCCTGCTGGCCGGCTATACCGGCGAAGGGGCGGCCACCGTCATCCCCGCCCGGGCCACCGCCAAGGTGTCGATGCGGTTGGTCGCCGACCAGGACCCTCGGCACATCTCCCAGGCTTTCGATCGGGCCGTCCGGACCGCCTGCCCGCCCACCGTCCAGGTCCGAATCGCCGACCACTCCCATTGCGCCGCCTACCTGGCCCCCACGGATTCGCCCGGCATGAGGGCCGCGGCCGCCGCTCTGACGGCCAGCTTTGGCAAACCCCCGGTGTTCACCCGTGAGGGCGGGACCCTGCCCATCCTGCCCCTGTTCAAACAGATTCTCGGGGCGGACAGCATCATGCTCGGTTTCGCCGTGCCCGACTGTAACCTCCATAGCCCCAATGAGTTCTTCCATCTCAGTGATTTTCACAACGGCACCCGGTGCATTCTCCACTTTCTGAGCAGAATGGGAGAAATCAACATAACTCATTGATATGTATAATTATAAGAATACGGATCGGGCCATGAGACGGCTGGATTCATACCCTGAACCCCAACTGTGGCTGAATGCCGATCCTACAATGGCCGATGAATTTCAGGCTGGACCGCCCTCTGTCGGGACCGTGGTCGCCCAACTGCCGGCCCTTGACGGAAGACGTGGGGAACGGCAGACTTGAGTAAGATAAGGGGCCACGAACCAGCCTGTCCGGCGACCGCAGCCTGTGGACGCCTCGGGGTAGATTAGAGGTATGGAGATCAGGCGAATGCGACGTGGGATACTATCAGCCGTTATTGTGACCGCCGCCATGCTCTGCCCACCCCAGGCCGCGCGGGCCGACCTGACCGAGAGCCTGCTCATCGGCCTCAACCTGCTGGACTACAACTCGCAATTCACCAAGAACTACCTGGGCAAGGGTTGGGACTTTGACTCGACCGCATACTACAGCGGGCAGACCTATCGTTTCGGTCTGGCGGATCTGACTCTGGGAAGCGGCGGAGCCACTCCGGTCAGTATTTCGGCAGGGTACACCCTCCGCGGGCTGCCTTCGGCACGTTTCTCCATGCAGACGACCAATCCGTTGGCCTATACGCTGAACGCCAATTATGGCATGCAGGATCTCGTCGCCACGGGCAGTATCCTGATCGACGTCGACACCAACATCAACGCCCTCGGTTTCTATGACATGGCCTTCCATATTTCAAACCGGGGCGTTTTCCAGACCGAAGGCCTCGGACCCACCGACCAGGGCACGCTTGATTTCGACGCCGGCCCGATCGTGGTGTCCGGCAACATCTATGCCGACATTCTGGCCGCCCTGGCCCAGCCGTTCTTCACCGCCGCCGGCACGGAGAACCCCTTCGCCAAGTTCAGCCAGAAAGCCACCCGCGGACTGACCGACGCGGTCGACCTGAACGGGCTGGCCGCCGGTACGCTTTCAGAAGACCAGGTCGGCCAGGCAATCAACAACATGATCGTCGCCGCGCTGCTCGGTCAGGACCCCGGCCCCAACCTGCTCAACGAACTGATCCTGCCGAACGACCTGCTTCCGATGGACGGTCTCTCGGAGGACACCATGCGATGGGCCCAGCCGGTGCCCGAGCCGACCACGATCGGCCTGCTGGCCCTGGCCTTGTTCATGTTCCACCCGCAGTTTCAGGCCAGGTCCTAACAGACTCCAAGCCATGTCTGATCGCAGAGCCCGCACCGGACGGGTATAATCCGCCGGCGTGCGTTCGACCTGCATTCACAGTATCGGCCTCATCCTTCTGCTCCAGGGCGGCGGACTGTGTGCGGCGGAGCCGCTCCGTGAAACCGTGCCCTCGCGTCTGGGACGCTTCGAGCTGAAGTGCCCGGTCTGCAGGCAGTCGTTCATGACGGTCGCCTGTATCGAGGCCAACACCCGCGAGGGCACCGACCGCGATCTGTTCGCCCGGGCCGTGGGTCCGCAGCCGGAATACTACCGCATCTCGACCTGCCCCAGGTGCGGCTACAGCGGATATGACGCGGACTTCGACACCGCGGTGATCATTCCACCCGACGTTCGCGACAAGATCCTCAAGAAACCTAAACTGAAGCTGCCCCAGGGTTTCACACCAGCCAGCGACCCGCTGGACCTGGATGCGGCCGATCGCTACGAGCTGGCCATCACCTGTTACCAATGGCGGCAGCGGTCCGACGAGGCCTTGGCCTGGCTCCACCTCCGCGCCTCCTGGATCGCCCGCGATGAGGGGTCCGTCCTGCCGCCGGACCCGCCGTTCGCGCGGGTGATGCGGTTCGTCGAGCGGTGGCGCCCCGAAACCCGCGAAGTCGAAAACCAGGCGGACCTCGAAATGAAACTGGCTACCAGCATAGCCGAGGCGACGCAATACGGCCGGTTCAACCGCTATCAGAAACCTTACGTTGAGCTGGCGCTGGCGATGATCCTCCGCCGACACGGCGAGAACCGCCAGGCCGGCCCGCGCATCAACCGACTGGCGGAATACCCCGAGTTCTCCCCGACGCTGCGCGACGCGATCAAACGAATGCAGGCATCGATCGAGAAGGAAAGGAGGCATCAGGCGGAGGCTCTCGACCACTTCGAACGTGCCCTCTTGGCCGACCAGATCGCCGCGGCAAACCGTTGCACCGCCCTTTACCTGCTCGGAGAACTCAACCGCCGCCTCGGCCGCGACCGCGAGGCTGTCACATGGTTCGACAAAGCGCTGGAATCGCCGGAACCACCGGCGGACCTTGCCGCCTGGGTGCACCAGCAGCGCGGGTTGGCCGCCGGCCAAGACAACAATTGAGAATTGACTCGGCCGCCTCGGGCCGCACGTCGCACACCGCGGCGACCGAGACATCCGGGATCGATTTCAGGCCGCTGACGTGCTTCCGGGCGATTGACCCGCAGCCGATGAGCCCGATCCGAACCATGCGTCAATCTTCCGCGAAGGCCGCGTCGAAAGCAACCCGCGACGGGGCAAAGTCGCTGCGCCGGACGAATTCGCAGGCCTCGGCCGCGCCGAACTCGCGATCCATCCCGCCGTCCTCCCATTCGACCGACAGCGGGCCGTCGTACCCGGCATTGTTCAGCGCCCGGATGATCGCGTCGAAGTCGATTCGCCCGTGACCCAGCGAACGGAAATCCCAGAACCGGTCGGGATTGCCGAATTCGACGTGTCCGCCGAACACCCCAGCCCGGGTCGGCACCGCCGACCAGCCGACATCCTTCATGTGCACGTGGAAAACCCGGTCGCCGAACTCGCGGATGAATCGCACGTAGTCGACGCCCTGATATCCGAGGTGGCTGGGGTCATAGTTGAAGCCGAACCGCTTGTGGCCCTTGACGGCTTCGATGGCCCGGGCGGCCGAGGCGATGTCGAACGCGATCTCGGTCGGATGTACCTCCAGGGCGAAGTACACATCCTCCTGCTCGAACACGTCGAGGATCGGCTTGAACCGCCGGGCGAAATCCTTGTAGCCGTCCTCGATCTGATTCGGCAGCACCGGGGGGAACGAGTACAGCAGATGCCAGATGCTGCTGCCGGTGAAGCCGTTGACGACCGCGCGCTTCATTTTCCTGCGGACCGCCGGCGGCGCCGCGTCGAAAAACTTCCGGGCCGCCCGGGCGGTGTCCATCATCTCGGCCGTCGCCCGCTGCCGGACGCCCTCCGGCTTGCCGTCGCCCCAGACGTGCGGGGGCAGAATCGACTTATGCCGGGGATCGATCAGATCGCATACCGCCTGGCCCACGAGATGGGCGCTGATGGCGTAGCTCTCGAGCTTGTTCTTGCTCAGCGTCTCCCACTTGCGCTTGCAGTAGCCGCGGTCCTCGAGGGCCTTCCCGACCTCGAAGTGGTCGCCCCAGCAGGCCAGCTCAAGCCCGTCGTACCCGAATTTCTTCATCTTCTTGCACAGTACGTCGAACTTCAGGTCCGCCCACTGTCCCGTGAAGATAGTCACCGGTCTGGCCATGGCTTGCTCATCCTTTCGTGAAGTGGAAATCTCCCACACGTCAACATCAGGCCGCGAATGATACCACGAGGCCCGGCCGGCAGGCAATGGCGACGTAACCTGTTGTCAACAAACACCCTGGTACAAGAAGGCACGCCAAACACGCAGCCGGCGTAACCGTTCACAGGTTTTTGGGCATGGTTGCCGACAAGCTCAAGTCATCGTCCGGCCGGGCAACCGATCTTGTTGTGTCGTCATGCACTCCGCTCATGGTAAGAACTATCCGCGATCCCCGTTCCGATCCGCGCTGGTGCGACGGCGGGCGGTTTGTATGCGCACGACGCGGTGTTCGGCTCCTCAAACGCGATCTTCCTTGATGCTGAACACTGAACACATAATGCACGAGGCAACTGGAATATGAATGGCTCGTGTCGAGGTCCTCCGCGCGC
>DATIKE010000162.1:0-1910 GCA_035477895.1 Phycisphaerae bacterium | reverse complement strand
AAGAGGAAGCGAACGGGCACGCTGGCGACGGGTTCGGGTCACGACTACCACTATCGGACCGAGGCCGCATTCTTCGGCGCGATGGAGACGGCCCGCGACCTGATGCGGAACAATCCATTCGTCGGGCAGGCCGTCCGCCGGCTGGTGGCGAACGTGCTCCGCGACGGGTTCACGCTCGACATGCGGACGGGCGATGCCGGCGTCGATGCTGCGATCATCGACGATTGGTCGGCGTGGTCGGAAGATGCCGAGCAGTGCGACCTGTCGGGCGAGCACGACTTCCGTAGCCTGGAGCGGCTGACGCTCCAATCGGTAATCAGCGACGGCGACATTCTGACGCTGCTGGTGGAGTCGGGGCAACTCCAAACGGTCGAGGCCCATCGGCTGCGGACTCCCAAGGGCCGGCAACGCGACGTGGTGCATGGGGTGCTCTTGGATGAGTTCCGGCATCGGCAAGGCTACTGGGTCACGAAAGAGGACGTCGACCCGATGTCGCCCGTGCCCAAGCTCGACGGGATGACGCTCTACCCGGCCAAGGACGACGACGGCAACCCGCTCGTCCTTCACCACTACATGCCGGACCGTGTGAGTCAGACCCGCGGTTACACGATGTTCGCGCCCATCGCGGACATGGCCGGGCAGATTGACGACCTCTTCTTCGCGCAGCTCACCAAGGCACAGATGGCCGCGTGCATTTCCATCTTCCGTGAAATGGAAGGTGGAACACGAATCGGGCTGGCCGGCGGGCTCGATGAGACCACGGAAACGCGGCCGGCGGGGACCACGCGAACGCTTGGTAAGTGGGAGCCGGGGCTGGAGGTGTTTGGGTACGCGGGCGAAAAGCTACAGGGCTTCTCGCCGAACATTCCCAATCCCGAGTTCTTCGAGCACGCCAAGTTGATCCTCACGGTGCTTGCGATCAACCTCGACCTGCCCGTCGCCGTGCTGCTCTTGGACCCGTCGCTCACCAACTTCTCGGGCTGGCGTGGTGCGATTGACCAGGCCCGCCAGCGGTTCCGGGCGATTCAGCGCTGGCTCGTCGGCTCGTTCCATCGTCCGATCTTGCGGTGGCGAATCCGCCGACTGCTGGCCAGCGACCCCGCGTTGCAGCGTGTGGCCGACGCCGGACTCGACGTGTTCCGGCACGTGTGGCACCCGCCGACGTTCCCGTACATCGAGCCCACTGCCGACGCGATGGGCGACCTGATTCAAGAGCGGGGCCTACTCAACAGCAAGCGTCGGCTCGCGGCCCAACGCGGCATCGCCTTTGACGACCTGCTCAAAGAGATCATCGAAGACCGCACGCAAATTATCGAGCAGGCCCACGCTGCGGCGCAGGCCATCAACGCGAAGCTCGGCCTGAAGCCGCCCCTGTCCTGGCGAGACCTTGCTCAGTGGTCGATGCCCGAAGGGGTGACGGTCTACATGGACCAGACGAACCGCGTCCCGCAACTCCCCGAGACGCAAGGAGCCGCCAGTGTCCCTACTCGATAATCTCACAAGCCCGTCATTCCGCGTGAACGTCTCCGGCGGCGTGGCCGAGATCGTGCTCTACGACGTGATCGACCCGGTATTTGGCACGGGCGCCAAGCAGATCAAAGAGGAGCTGGACGCCGCGGGCGAGGTGTCAGAAATCCACCTGCGGATCAACTCCGAAGGCGGGAACGTGTTTGAGGGGTTGGCGATATACAACCTGCTCAAACAGCACTCGGCCCGCGTGATCGTGCATGTTGACGGCACGGCACTCTCCGCCGCGTCGTTTGTGGCGATGGCCGGCGACGAAATCGAGGTCGCCGAAAACTCGTGGCTCATGGTCCACAACCCGGTGATCGACTTGGCCGGGGCCGATGCCGCCGAGTTGCGTCGCAACGCCGACCTCATCGACGGGTTGCGCGAGCAACTGATCGGCA
>DATIKE010000161.1:0-1907 GCA_035477895.1 Phycisphaerae bacterium | reverse complement strand
GTTTCCGAGAGAACCATCGGCACAAGGCAGGCGCATGCCGTCGGCCACGAGATCCAGGCCCGGAACGGCCAGCACGTCGCTGGCCAGCAGTTCCGGCCAGAAGTCCTTGAACCCGCCGAAGCCGCCACCGATCTCGAGGCTGGGGCCCGTAACGATGAACGGCCGAAGACGCTCGTACCATCCGCGATAACAGGCCCGGATGGCGTACTTGCTCCGCCACACCTCGCGGCGAAGCCGATGCTGAGCGCCTGCTTCGTTCGTGGAACTCGAAAACCCTGTTGCACGCCTTGATGACATTTACGAACCAAAGACCTCGATAGGCACATCGACGCGCGAACGCACCCGTTCCGCAATGGACTGAAGCTGCGCATCGTTTAACGGGCTCGCATACGGCTCGGCCGTTTGACGGGCGACGGTGTAGACCTGCACGAGCCGAAGCCTGCCGCCCCCGGCGAGGATCGCCGACAGCCGGTCGGCGAACGCGTCAATCTCGGGTTCCGGCGGAGGCAGATCGTGAATATTCATCCAGAGTGACTGGATCACCACGTTGAACTGCCGGGCCGCATCGAGAATGTTGGCCAGCACCGTTTCGAGCGGGACGTTCGGACGGTTCACCAGCCGGTAGTATTCCTCCGTGCCGGCGTCGAGCTTCGCCCAGATCTCCCCGTTGTTGTCGTGCATGACGGCGAGGGCGTCGCGGACTGCGGGCCGCGTCAGGTAGGCGGCGTCGGTGATGAGGCGCAATTGCGCGTCCAGGAGGTGACGGGATCGCCGGACCTCGGCGGCCAGTGCGACCGCATCCGGAAAATGAGGACTTGCGGTGGGCTCGCCGTCACCGCTGAAGGCGATGTCGCGCACCTGCCGGTGATCCGCGGGGACGTTTTGAAAACCATCCTCCTCGAACAACCGGCCGGTTACCGCGAGATCGATCATGCTCTCCAGCTCGACCCGCAGCCGGACAGGGTCCACCTTGCGCACGGTCGGCGGCACGGTGCGATCGACCTGGCAGTAGATGCAGTCGAAGTTGCACGCCTTGTCGGGGTTGAGGTTGACACCGATGGAAAGGCCCCGGCTGCGCCGACTGATCACCGGGTAGACGTACAGATTCTCGAGCCAGTGCCGTGGGTGGTGCGCATGGAGTTGCCTGAGTGATCGGGCATCGGGATCGGAAGACGGCTCGGGCATTGATGGATTTCCTGTTCAACGGGCAAGTCCACAGGTCATTATAGAAAGAGGCGATGCCGTCGGCACGCGGCAGCCCGCGGGCCCGTCGCAGGCTCGATGGCTTGAAGATGACCTGGCCGCGGAAAGCTGCTGAACCCCACATGGACCGATCTTTGACAATTGCCCGTCGAGACCTTGAAATCTCGGCGAATCCGGCCTGTCGGAAGAGGGCGGCAACCGAGAATGAAAGGTCCGGCGATCCGAAAACTGAGCCTCTCCGTGTTTTTCCCGTGTTACAACGAGGAAGCGAACGTCGAACAGACCACGCGCGCGGCTTTGGAGGTTTGCCCGCTGGTGAGTGACGACTTCGAGATCATCATCGTGGACGACGGGAGCGTGGACCGGACGGGGGAAATCGCGGATCGCCTGGCGGCGGAGCTGCCGCAGGTGCGGGCCGTCCACAACCGCCCGAATCGCGGCTACGGCGGCGCCCTGCAGGCCGGCTTCCGGGCGGCGAGCAAGGAGTGGGTGTTCTACACGGATGGGGACGGGCAGTTCGATTTCCGCGAACTGCCCAAGCTGCTGGAGCTTCTGGACCGCTACGATATTGTCAGCGCCTATCGGCTCGACCGTCAGGATTCGGCGGTGCGCCGGTTCAACGGCTGGGCGTGGACGGTGCTGTGCAACATCGTGCTCGGCCTGCGGTTGCGGGACACGGATTGCGCGTTCAAGATCTACCCGCG
>DATIKE010000160.1:0-19147 GCA_035477895.1 Phycisphaerae bacterium | reverse complement strand
CATGACCATCCCGTAGGATGGGACCTTGTTGATCAAGAAACCACCGTTGTTCGAGTCGGAGTTGTCCCATACCATCGGCTCATAAAACCGGCAGGTCTGGGTGTTGTACAACGCTGATGTGTACTCATAGCTGATCCGTGTGCTGTTCGGCTGGTTGGGCTCGTTGTTGTCGATCGTTGTCGGTTTCGGGTCCGAGTCGCCCGGATGCCAGAACACCGCCGGGTCGGAAATATATTTCGGGTATAGCATTCTCAGGTCAGGCGGATAGTTCCCTTTATTCGCTGTAGCATACGCGTCCAGAGCCTGTGCGATCTGCTTCATGTGTGCCCGGGCGATCTCCGACCGTTTCAGTGCCTCATCAGGGATCGGATCCGAGGAAAGCCTCGCCGTACCTGCCACCGACAGTGCGAACAGCAGCCAGGTCATGTTGAGACCGACAAGACAGCAGATGATCCAGATCCGCCTTGTGCGCGACATGACATGCACCTCAATCTCCCCCTGGCTTGTGCTCAATCGGGACAAGATGAATATTGCCACAGCAGAGTCACGCATGGCCGGGGGGGGGGAACGCATGCGCCCCCTGTCAGGCCTATCTTAGCAATCTTAGCACTTTCCCATATCTCCTGTCAATTGTTTTTTTGCTTTATGCGGTTGTCCGGGCTGGACTTGAGGCGCCGGGAGGTGATATGGGTGAAAAGGGCGAATGGCAGGGAGGGCTCGGCCCGCCGTCGGTATCGTTTCCTGGTGCTACGCAATCACCACGTGCAGCGACTGACCATCCGTGAGCAGGGCGTCCCGGCTAAGCTCGATCGTGACCCGGCCATCGGCCAACCGGTGCGTTGTGTCGACGTTCGTGTCGCCGATCGAGACAGCCACCTTCTCGGCCTTGCAGTCGGCGGGCACGTCGAATGCGAGCGTCTTGAGCCGCAGCCTGCCCCAGCGAACGTCGATCTGTTCGGCCTGCGTGTCGCCGTCGCGCTTCTGGCTGAATGTTCCCCAGCCCTCGGCCGCCGTGAACGCCGCACGGAAGTCCTCGGGTGTGATTCGCGGCCCGAAAGCAATGAAGCCGCGCGGCCCGTGATAGCGGAAGCCGCACAACGCCGTGTACACGCCCCAACTGGCCAGGGCCCGGGCGTAGTGGTCGCCGCACTCGACCTCGTTGTACGGGTTGTGCCTGGCGGGGTGGTACCGGTCGTGGATCGCCCGGACCATCGCCAACCCCTCGGTCAGCATGCCTTCCCAGATCAGATGCCCGGCCACTTGGTATTCCCCGCCGGTCCAGACCTCGTTCTGGTACAGCACGCCCTGGTCGAGATGCTCGCTCTTCGGCCACGTGCAGACGAACAATCCCGCTTCGCCCGGCCTGGCGAACCACCGCCACGGCTTGTGCTTATCGTTTTGCGGTCCGATGTCCACCGCCCAGTTGTACTTCCAGATGGACCGCAGGGCCTCGAGCACCTGCTCACGCGGGTAGATGTACCCCAGTCCGACCTGATCGGCCCAGCCCTGCCCGAAAAGCTGATCCGACAGGCAGCCCTGCCCGTACTGGTGCTTCGGGTGCTCTTTCAGGTCCACGATCTGGATGAAGTACTCGCCGTTGAACAACCGTTCGGCCGATTGCTTCGAGCCGCGTTCGAACACCTTTCGGCAGCGCTCGGCAAACGCGGTGTCGCCCGCCTCCTTGGCCATTTCCTCGCCTGCCCGCAACGCCGCCAAGTACAGCGAACCCACAAACGTGTTCGGCCCGAAGAAATTGATGTCGTACGTGTTGTGCTGGCTGTCCTCGATGAGCCCGTCGTCGTTGCCGTCGCGGGTCATCGAGTATTCGAGGGCCTTGCGGATTTTCGGCCAATGGGTTTTGAGGAACGAGTCGTCGGCCGCGGTCTGATGTTCGCGGTAACACTTGAGGATCGTGCCGGCCTGCCCGTCGGCCGCGTAGGCCTTGTTGCCGCGGAAACCAACCAGCCCGTCATCCTGCAGGGCCGCGCCGAGGTCCTGCATGACCCGTACGCTGCGTTCCAGTTCGGGGAACAGCCGGGCCGCCCCGTGGGCGTAGTTCCACACGTGCGTGCACGTGCCGAAGCAGCAGTACACGCCCTCCCATGCCCAGAACCTCCCTCCCGCCCAATACTGGCACGTGTTGGTCGCCAGGTACGAGATCGTCGAGTGCAGCCGATCGAGCAACCACCACGGCAGGGTGCTGTCATAGAGCGTGTCGCGCCATTTTCGGGTGTCGGCGAACAAACGGTTGCGGCTGGCGAGCACGTACCGGGCCGTGTCACTCGCATCGCTGAACCAGTCGGCGTATGCGTGGCCGACCTCGCTTTCCTGTGTCACCTGGTTCGGGAAATGCCAGCTCAGGACAAACGTGATCGTGGATGAGGCCCCCGGCTGCAGATTGATCGCCGACGAGCCGATGGCCGCGGTGCGTTTGTCGTACAGGCCGTAGGTTTCTTGACCGTGAACGATGCACTCCTTGAACCCATCGCCCAGCAGGTCGAGCGCTTGTCGTGTTGCCTCACTCGTCGCCCCCCGGCCCGCGAGCGTCAACGCCATCGTGCCGAAGTCGGGCAGTTTCGGGATCGGCCCCTTCGGGCCGGTCTCGCACTCGTCCGACAGCACGATGTGGTCGACGTTGATGTGACCCCAGCCGCCGCCGCGCTCGTCCACGATCTCGATGTGCGCCTGTTTGCCGGCTAACTCGCTCACGCCCCAGCTCTTTGGTTTCAGACGCTCCTCGTTTTCGCCGGTGACCGACCGGACGACCTTGCCGTCGACGACCAGATTGACCGCGAGCTTTCCGGAGTTGTCCTTGCCGCCTCCCACCTTCAGGTTGATGAATCGGCGGTTGATCTCGAACGGCGGAGAGATGAGCTTTCCGGTCGCCTCGTCCGTGCCGGGATAGGTATCGACAAAACCCTTGCCCTCGAAGCCCTCGATCGGCGACTGGTTTGCGATCGGCCCGGTCGCGGGCCGCGTGCCCGGAGCCTGGCCCTCGACCTTCCAGTAGCCGTACGAATCGCCCTCGAAATCGGCGATCAGCACGTCCGGCCGCTTCGGCGGCTGATCGCCGGCCGGCACCTCGCGGGCGCCGTGCACGATCCGCGTCGACTCGTTCTGTCCGACGATCTCGGTGACGCGCCTGGCTCGATCGAGGACGTACTCGGCCGAATGACAGCACACCGCGTTCTCCAGCCAGCCGACCAGCCGAATCTCGGCCGGGGAATCCCCGGTGTTTTCCACCGTCAGGTTGAACACCGTGGCCGGCAGGGCGGAGTCCTTGGTCTGCAGCGGGATGAACGGCGAGAAAGCCTCCATCTCGATCCGCACGGGGAAGTCCGCGCGCTCGTAAGTCACCTTGCCGATCGGGTAGTCGCCGCGGAACGCGACTTCGGGGAAGTCCTCCGCGCACAGCCGCCGGGCAGCGCGTTTCCCCTTGCTGTCGACGATGACCGCGAAGCCCTGGGCGACCGGCGAGATCGGCCGATCCGAGTTGTAGTTCCGCTCGCCGACCCCGGAGAACTCGTTCCGGTTGAAGATCGACCAGCCTGCCGGCGTGCCGTCGCCGAGCAGGTAGAGCTGCCCGGCCCCGATGCCGCCGATAGGCATGGCCAGCGTCTTGAGATCCTCGCCGCGGTAGACCGCCGGTTCGCCCTTGGCTGTCAGGCTCCGCACCCATTCGGGTGGCAGGTTCTTCTCCGCCGGCACGAAATGCGTGATGTTGGCCGCTTGCGTCGCGGTCTGGCCCGATGCCGTCGTCGGGAGCGCCGCCGCCGACGCACCCAGTCCCGCCACTTTCAGAAACGTCCGTCGTCCCAGCGTCGCTTCGGGTATCGGTCCGCAGCCGGAGGAGCACCCGCAGCTTCCCATCGGATTTCCGGTCGTTTTCGACGTGTCAGGCCGATTCATTTCGGTCTCCTTGTTTGAACTCGGTGCCCGCGTCAGATTTTCCCCTGCACCCAGTACTGCACCAGGGCCGAGCATTCATACAGCAGCGTCGGCAACTCGCGAATTCGCCAGCGGAGGCACTTCTGCTGCTCGGGATTCTCTCTCAGCTTGAATCCTGCGCCGTGGACGCTGATGTGTGTGTAGCCGAAACGGCGGAAACATGCCGCCGCCCGCCGGCTGTGCTCGAAGTCGGTGACCAGCAGGAGGCGTTGCGTGGCGGGGTCAACGCCTGGGAGCTTGGCAACAGCGGCCGGATGATCGCCGGTGGTCCGCGACTGGTTCTCGACCAGGATCGCGCTGCGCGGGATGCCGCACTGGACCAGCTTGTCCTGCATCCACTTGGCGGATTCGGGGAGGCTGGTAACGATGATTTTCGGCGCGTACCCCGCTCTGTAGTCCTCGACCGCCCACAACAGTCGCGACGGGTTGCCGCCCAGGCAGACGATATAGTCCGCAGCCACGGGCTCGCCGGTCACATCGAGCCAGGTGTAGATCCGCTCGGGAACGGGCGTCAGCACGACGAGCACGATCGCCAGCATGCCCAGCGCGAGCAACCCGCGAATGAAAACGTAAAGCCGCCCGATCGGCCCGCGACGCCTTGATTTGCCCGTAGTCGTTGCGGCACCGGCCGCTTTGGCCGGTTGGCCGGTTGTGGCGGCTCGCTTAAGATGTTCGGGCATGAGCACGTCCCCGGACGAAACCCAATTGACACTCGCCGGCACGACGCACGGTCCTTCAATCCCGGCCGGCTTCCTCCTCGTGTTCGCGGTCAGCTTAGCGGCTTACGCGATTACCGCCAACCGCGGCCCGCAGTGGCAGGATTCCGGGCAGTTCATTCTCGCCATCTACACGAAAGAACTCGTCAATCCGCTCGGCCTGGCGCTGAGCCATCCGTTGCATCACTGGCTGGGCCGGGCAATGGTCCGCCTTGGGGCGTTCGAGCCGGCTCACGCCGTCACGCTGGTCAGCTCGCTTGGTGCGGCCGCGTGTGTCGCCTGCGTGTTTGGCTGTGTGACCTGTGTGACCCGCAGCCGGGCGGCGGGACTGTTCGCGGCGGTGTCGATCGGCCTCGCCCACACGTTCTGGCGGTTGGCCACTTGCACCGAGGTGTACACCCTGTCGGCCGGGCTGCTGGCCGCGGAGTGCTGGTGCCTGGCGGCGTTCGTGCGCGGCCGGCGACGCGAATACCTGTGGGCGATGCTGCTGTTCAACGGCCTCGGTCTGGCCAACCACATGCAGGCGATTCTCACCACGCCGGTGTTGATCGTCGTCGCGCTGTGGGCTTGGCGGCGGAAGCGGATTCGCCTCGCCGATATCCTCTTCGGCGTGATGGTCTGGGTCATCGGTTCGCTGCCGTACACAGCGCTGGTGGTCGGGGAACTGACCGTCAGCGGCGACTGGGCGAGCACCCTGCGGTCCGCGCTGCTGGGCGAAAGCGGGCGATACGGCGGGAACGTGCTGAACGTCCACCCGTCGTTGCGCATCCTGGCGGTCAGCATCGGGTTCACGATCCTGTGTTTCCCGAACCTGCTGCTCCCGGCTGCCGGTGTCGGTCTGGCCAGGGCCGGCCGGCTGGGCGTCGAGTCGGCCACCATCAAAGCGCTGCTGGCCGGGTTGATCCTGCATGCCCTTTTTGTCTGCCGCTACAACGTCGTCGATCAGCACACCTTCTTCCTGCCGACGTACGTGCTGCTGACGATCTTCGGCGGGTTTGGGGCGGCGTGGATTCAAAAAAGCTCTAGCAGGACCTTATGTGGGACCGGCTGGAAGCCGGTCCCACAAGTTCCGTTAGAGACCCTCGCGAAGCCGAACAAGACAGCCCGGCGCGCGATCGCCGCGGCGATCGTTCTGTTGTTGGCCACGCCGGCCTTTTACGCGGTGATGCCTGCGATTGCCCGGCACTTCCAGGTACTCAGGAACGTCGAACGGGCGAAGCCCTATCGCGACGATTATGTGTATATCTTCTCGCCCTGGGGCGTGCTCGACCACTCGGCCCAGGTGATGAGCGAAACCGCTGTTCGACTGGCAGGGTCGGACGGCTTGATTCTCGTGGAGGACCCGATGGCCATGCCGGCGGTCGAATATCAAGCGTTGCGCGGCGGGTCGAGCGATATCGAGGTCAGGAGGTTGGCGCCGGATACCCCGGCGGCCAAGGTAAAACGCGAGGCGGTCTTGTCCGACGCCGCCCAGGCCGGCCAGGCTGGGCGATCCGTCGTGCTCGTACCCGCCACGCTGGTGTCGGAACCGCCGGCGGGGCTGTCCTTACGTCGGGAAGGGGACCTCTATCTCATCGTTGGTCCCGCACCGGGCGAGGCCCCCGGATGATCAAGCTGAGGGATCAGTAAGCCGGTGCCGTCGTCGTCCGTCGCTTCCGGCTGAGCAGCCAATCCCACATTTCCGGGTTGTCATAGGTGGCGGTCCAGGCATCGTGACCGGCCTCGGGGTAGATGGTCAGCTTCACGTCGGCGTTGACCTTCTCCAGGTCGTTGCCGCGCTCCCCGGCGCCGTGCAGGAACAGCACCAGCGGCCAGCGCTTGCCGGGCGTGCCATAATCCGAAGGCAGATACAACAGGTAGTCGTAGCGGACCGCCTTGACGGCTTGTCCGGAGAAATGCCGACTCACCTGTTGACCGGGCTGCGGGTTGGTGCAACCCGTCGTCACACATATGTAAGGTGAACGCGCCTGTCGATACGATCCTTGACCAGCGATTCATCATGACCCTCCTGAGGATTCACTTCGGCCCGAAAGCAGCGTCCTGAAGGGCTTGTTGCAATCGGGTCGGTTCGCGGAACATTCCCAAGTGTCAGAGCGATTGTGTACCCTCGCCCGGATAACTCGGCTGCGACGTAGAACTGCCTGCCCATTGCGTTTGATAGCTGGATTATAGCTTGTCTGGCATTTCCTCCGCCTTTTCCCGGCAAGTCTACCAGAGCTTGAGCCATGGGCGGGGGCAACCGGCCACACTGACAGCGCCCGAGCCGACACGATTGCGATTCGCATGGGGACAGGCGAAAACATTTGTCGGAGCGGCGAAAAAGGGGTCTTGCCAGCCGGTGGCTTTTGAGCGATGATTGCGGCCGTGGGACGGATCTCACAAGCCCACCTGTTACGAGGGACGGAGCCGTGGATTACTTTCGAATCGCCGGGGGAAAACGCCTCAGGGGAACGGTCGAGATCAGCGGGGCGAAGAACGCCACCCTGCCGATCATGGCCGCATCCATCCTCTGCGACGGGGAAATCACTCTTCACAACGTGCCCGACTTGGCCGACATCCGGACGATGGAGACGCTGCTCAACAACCTGGGCGTCTCGACGTCCTGGGAGAGCGGTGGGACGCTCCGGCTGAAGGTCCAGGACGAGATGAACTGTCATGCGGATTACGATCTGGTCCGGCGGATGCGGGCCAGCGTCTGCGTGATGGGGCCCTTGCTGGCCAAGCGGCGCAAGGCCCAGGTGTCGATGCCGGGCGGTTGCGCGATCGGTGATCGGCCGATCGACCTCCATGTCGCCGGGCTCCATGCCCTCGGGGCCGACGCCGACCTGGTCAGCGGCGACGTGATGCTGAAGGCCAAGCGGCTGACGGGGAGCGAGTTATTCCTGGGCGGGCCTTTCGGCTCGAGCGTGACCGCGACGGCCAACATAATGATGGCCGCGACGCTGGCCGAGGGGCGGACGGTCATCGAGTCGGCCGCCTGCGAGCC
Organism: Phycisphaerae bacterium; assembly: GCA_035477895.1. Classification (GTDB taxonomy): domain Bacteria; phylum Planctomycetota; class Phycisphaerae; order UBA1845; family PWPN01; genus JAPKGY01. Next base: position 11,497 of record DATIKE010000160.1, on the reverse strand, counting down.
GGAGGTTACCGATCTGGCCAATTTCCTCAGCGCCTGCGGGGCGCGGATCTCCGGACAGGGCTCACCACGGATCACCATCGACGGCGTCAAGCAGCTTCACGGGAGCGAGTACACGATTATTCCCGACCGGATCGAGACGGGGACGTTCATCATCGCCGGCGCGATCACCAACGGCGAGGTGCGGGTGCGGAACGGCCGGCTGGAGCACCTCCTGGCGGTGGTGGATCGGCTGCGGACGGTGGGCGTGAACATCGAGCGCGAGGGCGATGATGTGGTCGTGTCCAGCTCGCGACGGCTCGAACCGACCACGATCACGACTCAGCCGTACCCCGGATTTCCCACGGACCTCCAGGCCCAGATGATGGTTCTGCTCTGTCTGGCCGACGGCAACAGCATCATCACCGAGAAGATCTACCCCGACCGGTTCATGCACGTGGCCGAGCTGAACCGCCTGGGGGCCCGGCTTCGCAAGGAGGGGCCGACGGTTATCGTCGAGGGGGTCAAGAAGCTGATCGGAGCGCCGGTGATGGCATCGGATCTGCGGGCCTCGGCGGCACTGGTCCTGGCCGGCCTCGTCGCCAAGGGCGAAACCATCGTCAACCGGGTCTACCACATTGACCGCGGGTATGAAAAAATCGAACGTCGGCTGCGGGGGCTGGGAGCCGACATCGAGCGATTGAACGGCGCGACCGAGGAATGATCGCGACATCGGGGACGAAGGCACGACTGCTCGGGGAAACATGACAACCATGCCGGTCGAAGTGACCGTAGATGCCGCCACAGGTGTGATCACGGTTGTGGCACGCGGCGAAATAACCTTGGAGGATCTGCGGGCGTCCTTCCTGGACACCTTGGCCCACCCGGACTTCCAGCCCGGGATGGACGTTCTCCTGGACCTGACCGAGGGCGGCGCGGGCGGTCTGAGGCCGGCCGACCTGCGCGAACACTTGAACGCGATCGACCGGCATCGGGCGCAGCGAGGGGTCAACTATCGGGTGGCGGTGGTTGCGCCGAGGGACGTTGATTTCGGGGTATTTCGCATGTACGGATCCTTGGCCGACGAACAGGCTTTCGCGGTCATGGTCTTTCGGACCCGGGCCGAGGCTGAGGCCTGGCTGACGCCGGCCTGAGGCCGGACTGGCTGCCGCAGGGGTGGGGCTGGGCCCCGCCGCCTGACCGTCGGGGGCGGCGTGTGTGAACAGTCACGAAAGGAGCTTGCAGGACGGCTTGCAACCGGTCAATCGGATCGGCAGGATGGCCGGTCCCGCACGTGGTCTGGCCAGCGTTCCTAAGTCCTCGTGGCAACCGGGGTTCAGGGTTGACATGGTCGGCGGGTCGAGTACATTGATCAGAGGTCGCGGCTGAAACGCGACCTCCGCGCCGAGCGGGTTCCGCCTCTCGGCTTGCCTCTGCGGCGAACCCGGTGGAAAGTGGAAAGCGGAGCCTGGCCGGCGCCGACGGGAGACTTTCCGGTTGTTGATTGTGATCTGTGTTCCCTGCCAATGGAGGAATGGAATCGTGTCCTTCAGGAGAGAGCGAGTCTACCCGATTGGGGCTGCGGCGATCTTCGCGGCGGTCGTGACGCTCGGAATGGCGACCGGTTGCAGTAAGCACACGATGGAGCCGGGTTTTTCGGATCTGGGGCGAACGCAGGTGCAGTTCTTCGCGCCGCCTGGCGCGACCGTCACGGTCAAGGACTGCCCGCCGCGAAGCCACGAAATCGCGACCTACGGACCTTACGGCAACCGCCTCGAACAGGCGCCCGAGGAGTTCTGCACCTTCAATCTGCCCCCGGGACGATACCTGTTCAAGTACACGGCGGCCGAGGGACTGCCCGGCGCGAGCATTTACGGTGAACTGGACGTCAAGTACGCCAACTCCAAGGAGGCGTCCTATTTCCAGAAGCTGGCTTTCGTGCCGATCTCCCTGCCCTCGGAGTACTATCGCAAGGTCGAGATCAACGGCAACGAGATTTTCCCGTACCGCGGTGAGGCCTACCGCACGGCCGTCGATGAGAACGACCTCCAGCGGCTTCAGCAAGGCGACGTGGTCGAGAAGGTGTTTTTCGTGGCCGACCTCGAGAAGGCCGCGTGCACTCGCGACAAGCTCACCCGCGACCTGCGGGTCATGGAACGCAAGATGGAGTACGCCGACGCCCGATTCCGCGACGCCTACCAGGACTTCCGGATCGACGTCAGCGACTCCATGGCCAACTTCTGGGGCACCGACAGGCAATACATCCGCTGGGAGAAGGAGCGCCAGGAGCTGGGCATCAAGTACGAGCATATGCGCAAGCGGCTGGCCCGCACGCAGGACCTGCTCAAGGGCGACACCGTGCTGATCCGGAAGGGCATGCTCGCCCTGGCGACCGCGGAAATCGTCCAGCAGCACAAGGACATGGAGTCGGCCGCCGACGATCTCGGCGAGATCATGCTGATCATGCGGATCGGCGGGCGGCATATGCAGTGGGGCGACCCGCGACGGGAGCTGGCGTCCAGCGGGAAGGACTGAGTCGCGACGGGATGTTCGGCCGGGTCTGCCGGCGATCGCGGAGGAACAGGAGTAATCTGTGATGCAACGGATCGTTCGTCTGACGCTGATCTCGGCCGCCGTCGGCATGACGCTGGCCGGCGGGTTGGGTTGCTCGCATTCGTCCCCTCTGGTCGACCGGACGGCCGTGTTGCCGTCCCACGTGATCCTGCCCGAGGGTTTCTATCCCCTGGCCGGTCACTATGACCCGGATAACCCGGAAGACCAGTACAACGGTTGGCCGCGGTACATCGTTTCAGAGCGCGACAACATGGTGATGGCCTACGTGCCCACGCAGACCATCACAATGGGCGGCGGGATCGCCCCCGACGAAGTGCCCAGCCGCCAGGTCGTCGTCAGCCACTTCTACATGGACCTTCACGAGATCACCAACGGCCAGTTCCACAAGTTCCGCAAGGCCTGCACCAGGCACGGCCCCGGCGACGTGGACTGCTACCGCGACTACTGGGTGCGCGGTCTGAACGACGACCACCCGGTGCGCGCCGTTTCGTGGCTGGAGGCCCGGTACTACAGCCGGTGGATCCACAAGGTCCTCCCGACCGAGGCCCAGTGGGAGGCCGCCGCCCGCGGCGACGATCGCCGTATCTATCCGTGGGGCAACGAGGAGCAGGTCGAGGCCGCGCGGTATCTGTGCAATCACCGGACCGACCGGGCGAACTTCGACGGGTACGAGTACACCGCCCCGGTCATGAACTTCGCCGCGGGCGTCAGCCCTTACGGCGTCTTCCAGCTTTCAGGCAACGTCGCTGAATGGTGTGCCGACTGGTACGACCCCGGCCGCTACGCCTACCCGAGCGACGAGGACCTGCCCACGGGTCTGGAGCGCGGAGCCAGGGCCTTCGGCGACGAGAACTATCCGAACCCGATTCACAAGATCCTGCGGGAAAGCCGAATCGGTCCGCTGCGTGGCAGTGAAAAGGTCGTTCGTGGCGGCTCGTTCTCCGAGCCGATCGGCCGTTGCCGAGTGGATTCGCGCTGGGCCGCCGGTCCGCACGCCCATCTGAACAACGTGGGTTTCCGCTGTGCGCTGCCCCTGCCGCCCGAGGGGCCGCAGGGCTGAGATGAGTGATTCCCCGCTGACAATCAAAGTGTTCGTGGATTCGATGTTTGCCGAAAACGCCTACGTGGTCAGCGCGGCCGGCGAGGCCGGGTTCCGCGTGGGGTGGGTCATCGACCCGGGCTTGGGCCGACAGGTGGACCAGATTCTGCGGCACGTCAGCGACCTTCACATCACCGTGGAGAAAATCGTCCTTACCCACGGCCATGCCGATCACCTGGCGGGCGTTGACGCAGTGCACGATGCCCACCCGGCGGCTGGAGTCGTGATCGGGGCGGGCGACCGGGGCATGATGTCCGACCCCTGGGAGAACCTGTCCGCCCAGTTCGGCTTCGAGGTGATCCTGAAAACACCCCCCGACGGCGACCTTGAACCGGGAACGGAAATACTCCTGGCTGACACCAGATGGCAGGTGCTGGACACGTCAGGCCATTCCCCGGGCGGCCGGTCCCTGTACTGCCCCGAGGCGGGGGTTGTTTTCACCGGGGATGCCCTTTTCGCGGACAGTATCGGGCGTACGGACTTCCCCGGTTCGGATCATGCCCGGCTGATCGAGAACATACGGAAAGCCCTTTTTGTCCTCCCGCCGGAGACGGTCGTCCATTCCGGCCACGGCCCGACCACCACCATCGGGAATGAACGAAAGTCCAACCCCTTTGTTTCCGACGCTTAAGAATGGCTGATGAGCGTGGCGGAACTGCCGCGTGTCCACGTCCGCACCACTCGCCGGACCTGACGGCCGGTGGACACAAATCAGAACGCGGTGGAACTAAGCCATGTCATGAGCATAGTATTCAGTGGAAGGCATGAGCGCCGGCGGGTTGTCGCGGAGATGCCGGTCGGCGGGATCGCGGAGTCGCCTGCGTCGCCATTGATGCCCCACTGACGATCGACGCCGATGCGCCGCCCATGCGTACGGCAGATCGGCTGATCGATCCACGGCCCCTGGTTCGTGGAGGTCGTCGTCATGTCGGCCACACCGGTCAAGATCTGGACCCGTTGTCCTGTCTGCCGCTCCAGGTACCAGGTGATACCCGAAGCGATCGGGAACATCGCCCGGTGCAAGCGGTGCCAGGCGCGGTTCCGCGTCGAGGAGCACAATCCTCACCCGACCGAGGACGACATCCTGCGCTGGCTCAACGAGGCGACCGAGCAGGAGGATGCCAACCCTCACCCTAAAGTCATCAGCGGCCGAATGGGCTCGCCGGCCAAGGCCGCGCCTTCGCCCGCCGCCGCGCCGGCCACGGTCCAGCGCGTCGTCGTTCACCACGTGCGTACCCGGCTGCACTGACTGTCGATCATCCCGTGTAGAGTGAGACCTCGTCGAGATAGTCAACTCGGAGATACCCGCGCGTATTGCTCGCGGCATCCTTGCTTCGAACCGCCGTAGCCCCGGGCTTTGTGGATGGTGCGCGCGGGGTCGAGTAAACTGTCATCTTCGATATGTCGGGGCTCTCGTTCGCGCGTTGACGGTTTATTCGTGCGCCACGCTGGACGGCGCAGTCATTGCGGCGCGGCGCACTGTGGGAAATCACCGATGACATTGGGACCGTTGATGTTCCATCCGATCTACAAGCCCAGGATATGGGGCGGGGACCGGATCTTCACACACTTCGCGCGACGGCCGGCGACCGCGGAGCCGATCGGCGAATCATGGGAACTGGCGGACCTGGAAGAGAACCAGTCGCGCATTCGTGGCGGCCCGCGTGACGGCCGGCCGCTGGGCGAACTGCGGGCGGAGGCCGGCCGCGAACTGCTGGGCGACGTGCCCTTGTTCGAGGGGCGATTTCCACTGCTGATCAAGTTCCTGGACGCGCAAACCAGGCTCAGCGTCCAGGTGCACCCGACCGAGGCGGTGGCCCGCAAGCTGGGCGGACACGTGCGGGTCAAGCACGAGGCGTGGTATGTGCTGGCGGCCGAGCCGGATGGTGCGATCTACCACGGGCTCGAACCGGGCGTGACCGCCGGGGTCTTTCGTGAGGCCATGCTGAGCGGCAAGGTCGAGAGGGTGCTGCGGCGGGTGCCGGTGCGGGTGGGGCAGTGCTATTACCTGCCGAGCGGCACGGTGCATGCGCTGGGCGCGGGCGTGCTGGTCGCCGAGATCCAGACACCGTCGGATATCACCTACCGCACCTACGACTGGGGCCGGGTCGATCCATCCACGGGTCGGCCGCGGGCGCTGCACCTGAACCAGGCGATGGAATGCATCGATTTCGGCGGTCCGCAGCCCCAGCCGACGCAGCCGCTGTCGCCCGTCGCGGCCGAGGGGGCGAGCGTGAGCCGGGTCACGACGTGCGAGTCGTTCCTGATCGATCGCGTGGAGATGGTCGGCGGGGCGGGGCGGACGATCGCCGGCGGCGAGCCGGTCGTCTGGATCGTCCTGGACGGGAGCGGCTCGATTGAAGGCCCGCCCGAGGCCGCTTTTTCCAGGGGCGACGTGATCCTGCTACCGGCGGCGATGGGCAACATTCAGGTCCGGGCCGAGGGATCTTTGACCTGTCTCGAAGTGACGGTACCGCACTGAGTGCGGGTGTGATGTCGGCCAGGGATCGAGACCTTCGGGCGCACGGTTTTCCGGGAATCCACTTTCCAGCGACCGATGTTTCTGCTAACTTGCTCCGCGAACAACTCCCCTCGTCCAGGGGTGAGCACCAGAAACGGAGAAGATTATGCCGCCTGCTCGTATTCGACTTGGCGTGATGATGTTTCTTCAGTATGCGATCTGGGGTGTGTGGGCCCCGATTCTCGGGCTGCACCTGGCCAGCCTGGACGGGTTCAGGGACGCCGCGGGGCTGGTGAGCCAGTCGAAGATCGGGCTGATCTACATGACCATGCCGATCGCGTCGATCATCGCCCCGTTCTTCGGCGGGCAGATCGCGGACCGGTGGTTTGCATCACAACGGTTTCTGGCTGTCAGCCATTTCCTGGGCGGCATCATCCTGCTGGTGGTGGCCCGGCTGACGGGCTACGCGGAAGTCTTTGTTGGGATGCTAATCTACAATCTTCTGTACGCACCTACAATCGCGCTGACCAACTCGATCGTTTTCCACCACTGGCCGAACGACAAGTTCTCGCAGATTCGCGTCTGGGGCTCGATCGGATGGATTGTGATCGGTTGGGCTTTCGGAGCCTGGCTTGGTGTCGGAGCCCTGGGGGACTATAAGCCGGCGATGGGCGACTGCCTCTACTTCGCAGCGGCCATCTCGTTCGTACTGGGATTCCTGTCGCTCATGCTCCCGCACACGCCACCGTCCAAGAAGCCGGGCCGCCCGTGGGCATTCATCGACGCGTTCGCCCTGATGAAGAATCCGGCGTTCGCGGCCATGGCGATTGTGGCCTTCTTCGTGGCTGCTGAAATGCAGTGTTATTTCGTGTGGACCCAGAGCTTCCTGGAGAAAGGTCTCGAGCTTCCCGCCAAGTGGATTCCGCGCGTGCTCACGCTGGGGCAGATCTGCGAGATGGCCATGATGTTGTTGTTGCCGCTGGTTCTGAGGCGGTTGGGGTTCCGCGTGACCATGGCCCTGGGCATCGCCGCGTGGGCGCTTCGGGATTTCGTGTTTTCCATCGGTGAGCCCAAGCCGCTGGTCATAGGCGCGGTCGCCCTTCATGGGGTAGGCTTCGCGTTCTTCTTCACGACCATTTTCATGTTCGCCGACGCGGTGGCGCCCAAGGACATCAAGGCCAGTGCTCAGAGTTTTCTGGCGTCGGTGACGATTGGACTGGGTATGCTGGTCGGGTCGCTGTCGGCAGGCATCAATGATTACTTCCAGGGCAACTGGCACAAAACCTTCCTTGTGCCGGCCATCCTGTGTACGGTCTGCTGCGTGGCGTTCCTGCTGTTTTTCCGGCCGAAGGTGACACAGGAGCCTGCCGCCGACCGGTGAGCCCATCCTGTCGGAGAAGGCCTGTTCGCATGGCGGTTGCCGGGGACACGTGGGGCAGGTAAAGTGTTAGCGGCCGGTCGACGGGTGCCCGGGAGAGCAACGGGTTGCCCGGGCCAGGGGATGGCGGATCGCCGGCTATCTGCAACAACGAGGGCGTCTCAGTGGGTATCCTGCGAAGCATCGGAACCAAGAACCTGCTCCTGGCTTTTCTGATTGGCCTGCCCTGTGTGGGTTGCTTTGCCCCCAGCGGCGGCGATTTTGAGTCGCTTCTGCGGATGTTGCTTGGCGACAGCGCGGCCGCGGCCAGAGCCAGTACGCTGACCATCCGGATCGTCAACGAGGCCGGCAGCGGCATCAGCGAGGAAGTGACGCTCGAGGTCGACGGCGAGACCGCGCCGCTGGTCTGCTCGGCTACCGAGCATGTGTGCGACTTCCCGCTGCCCCAGTGCCCGCAGCAGGTGATCGCGATTTCCGAGCGGCGTACCGACACCCAGGGCTTTTTTCAGGGCGGCCGGAACTTCAACGGCAGCGACGAGGCCTTCAATTTCATCCGCGGCGAATTCGAGTGCGGGGACATCATCCTCTACCGTTTCACCGAAACCGTGGCTGAAGCCTTCGTGTACTGATCCTCATCACGCGGGAATCCAGGGGAAGAAAGATAAGACCCGCGGCGGGCTTGCCGTGGGCTTTGTGGTGAGTGTAACCGGTTGCGTGGCGTTCGACGTGCAACACACACACTCTCTCTTTCATTCATATCGGTGAAGTATCGTTCTTCCGTTCGCGTCAGCGAGAAGTGGCTTTTTCATTCACATCAGCGGGGTGTTCCGTCGCGGGACTGGTCGACGATGAGCACCTGGTTCAGGGCGGTCGGGTCGAAGCGGTGGCGCACGACGGCGTCGTATAGCAGCGGCTGATTCTTGTTGTGGCGGACCTCCTCGATCTCGCCGATGACCAGCGACTGACCGAGCCTGGCATCGTGGGCGTCGGAGAGGACCATGTCGCCGACCGCGACGACGCCGGCATCGACGAAATCGCTCTTGATGTCGCGGATGATCATGCTGCCGCCGCCGGCGCCGCGGAGGACAAACTCGGCGAGCCGGCCGTCCAGAAGCACCTGTCGGGGCTGACGGGTCCGCGGGTCGTAGTGGGCGATGTGGACGCGCATGCCTCGGTTGGCCACGGGATCGCTCAGCAGGACGACTCGTGAGGTGAACGTGGCGGTCTGCTCGACCCAGCCGATCAGGCACTGGCGGCTGAGCACGGCGGCGTCGTTACGCACGCCGTCGCGCTGTCCGGCCTGGATGAACAGACGCGAGGCGACCCAATCCTTGTACTTGACGCCGCGGGCTTGTCCCTGGCTGACCAGGAAGGAATCCTGTCGCGGGGCGGCATCGCCGGCGATCACCTCGGCAGGGATGATCGCCCCGTGCCCGCCCAAGCCGTTCTGCCGCAGAATCGTCAACTCGGCCAGCGTCTGACGAAGCGATTCAAGCTGCTGGCGGAGGACGACGTTCTCGTTTTCGAGCCCCTTGTTCTCCTCATCGAGCCGGGCCTGCTGGTCGGCGGTCATCTGCTGACGGGCAAGGGCCTTGAGCGGTTCGGTGGCCTTGATGGCCGCCTGATGGACGGCCCACTGCGGATAGGCGATGAGCTGGGTCATCTCGCCGGCCGGTCTCCCGATGAATCCGGTCGGCACCGCCAGCGTCATGGCCGAGCCGGCCATCAGGAGGAAGAACACGGTTCGCTTTGAGACAGGCATCTTGAAAGAGTCAAAAAGTCAAAAAACCAGAATAGAGCCCGCGCGGTGGCCTACAGGTCGTCCTCGCTGGACTCCATCGTATCCTTCCACTCGTTGAGGTTTTCGAGGAAGACTCCGGTACCGCGGGCCACGCAGGTCAGCGGATCGTCGGCGATGCGGGTCTTGAGCCCGGTGGTCTGACTGATGACCGTGTCGATCCCGCGGACGAGGGCTCCGCCCCCGGCCAGACAGATGCCGTCTTCGACGAGGTCGGCGGCCAACTCGGGCTCGGCTTTTTCGAGCGTGTGGATGACGGCCTCGACGATCAGGCTGATCGGCTCCTTGATGGCCTCGCGGACCTCCTCGCTGCTGATGACGGTCTTTCTCGGCAGGCCGCTGATCATGTCGCGGCCGCGAACCTCGAGGGTCATCTCGTTTTCCAGAGGGGCGGCCGATCCGATTTCGATCTTGACGTGCTCGGCGGTCTGCGGGCCGATCATCAGGTTATACGTCCGCTTCATGTAGTTGACGATCGCGTCGTCCATATCGTCACCGGCCACTCGGATCGACTCGCAGACGCTGATGTCGGCCAGCGAGATGATGGCGACCTCGGTGGTGCCACCGCCGATGTCGACGATCATCGAGGCCCGCGGCTCGGCGATGGGGAGGAGGGCCCCGATGGCGGCGGCCATCGGCTCGGGGACGAGGTACACGTCGCGTGCGCCGGCCCGTTCGGCGGAGTTCTTGACCGCGCGTTTCTCGACCGCGGTGATGCCCGACGGGACGGCGATGACGACCCGCGGCATCACGAAGGCCCGCCGGCCGTGAACCTTGCGGATGAAATACGCCAGCATGGCCTCGGTGATGTCGAAGTCGGCGATCACGCCGTCCTGCAGCGGGCGGATGGCGGTGATCGTGCCGGGCGTTTTCCCGATCATCTCCTTGGCCACCAGCCCGACCGCGTTGCCGTTCTGCATCACGCGGTTCGTGCCTTTCTTGACCGCCACGACGGACGGTTCGTTGAGGACGATCCCTTGGCCGCGCACGCACACGAGCGTGTTGCACGTGCCCAGGTCGATCCCCATGTCCACGCTGAACAGACCAAGCAGGGAGTTGAAAATCACAGGTCACCCTTTTACCGGGTATCCGGTGTCAGATGGTTGCGGCTCAAACCTTCCATACGTGTGCCCCTGCCACCGGCGCTTCAGACAACCGCGCCGGCCGGCGGAAGAGGCGGGGGGGATTCTACCATCCCGTGCGACTTTCCGCGAGACGAGGGCCATGGCAGGAGTCGTTTAGACCTGAAGAGCGAAACCCCGGGCAGATCCGCCCGGGGCTCTTGTCCGGTTACGCCTCGCCCTGCTCTCAGGCCCCGCCGGCAGGCCAGAGGGAGTCGAACTGCTGGATCGCACGTGCGGCCACGAAGACGATGGCCAGGAACTCGATGGCCGCGGCCACAATCAGCAGCGTGACGTAAAGGCCATCCACGGGGGCGACCTGGTTATTTCTGATGCCGGGTTGGGCCATGATGCGTTGTCTCTCCTGGAGTCAGCCGCCGGACTATTTACCGGCGAGCGAAGCTGGCGGCGTCCTCGACCTTGTCGCCCGGGCGAATGCGCTTATCCGTCTCGACGACCACCTTCCCGACGGCCTCCGTCGGCGTGACCTGGGCGGTGATCTGAAGGTCGCACACATACGCCCCGTCCCGCAGAACGACCACCACCATGTCCGGGCGGATGCCCGACGCGCTGCCGACATCAACCGTGGCCAGGGAACCCTCCACGCGGGTCACAGTGCCGCGGATCGGGCTGGCAGTCGCGGGCGAAGCCGCCACGGCCGTAGGGGTCGGCCCGGCGGTCAGCGGAGTGCCGGCCTGTCCCAGGCCGGTCTCCCTGCGGAAGTCGAGGTTCTCCTGGCGCATGACTGCCAGTTCCTCAACCTTCTGCCGCAACTGCTGGGCGAGCACGATCACCTCGGCATCAAGTTCCTTGACCCGGTCGGCCAACTGCAGGTTGCGGGCCTGAAGGTCGCGCTCTCGGCTGAGGGCGGATTCCTTCGTCTCGGTCAGTTCCTGGTTGTGCTTGGTCTTGACGGTCATCTCGGCGGTGAGCAGGCGGGCCGAGGTTTCCCAGTCGTCGCGGCTGCGGGCAAGCTGGTCGCTGGTAAGAGTCAGGTCCGCCATCTGCCGCTGAAGCTGGGTGTACTGCTGCTGCAGGTCGAGGTATTGATCCTGCTGGTGCTTCTGCATTGCGGCGAAGCGGTCGGTCT